>CAYUSW010000120.1:0-4181 GCA_964447445.1 uncultured Thermotogae bacterium | reverse complement strand
TGCGGATGCCGCGTCGTGGACAGTGTTCGGGATCTCTGGAGCGAGTTCGTCGGTTCTGCACGCTAGTTGCGCGGCGCTTCGCCCGTCCTCTTCGCGTCCAACTCCTCCCATCGCGCGTACAGCTCGCGCACGCGAGCCTGGGCGGCCCCGTGGGCCTCGTAGGCGGCATGCAGCTTCTCGTGGTCGGTTGAGACGTCAGGATTGTGAAGCTCGGCCTCGAGCTGCGCTTCGTCCGCTTCCGCCTCCAGGATACGGGTTTCCATCTCGTCCCACTCCCTCTTCTCGAGGTAGGTCAGTCCGACCTTCTTGACTCGAGGCGCGGGTTCCGCCGGACAGGCCTCGCGGATGTCGGCCGCCGCGACGCTTTGCCGGTCGACACCCGCTAGTTGCCACTGCGCGACGCTGCCGTAGTTGCCCCAGCGCCCGTCGCCATGCAGGCCCAGGAGATGGGTACAGAGACTGTCGAGCATGTGCCGGTCGTGCGTGATCAGGACGACGGCGCCCGGGAACTCGTCGAGCGCCCCCTCGAGCAACTCGACCGACGAGAGGTCGAGGTCGTTGGTGGGCTCATCCAAGAGGAGGACGTCCACGGGCTCGCGGATCATGAGCGCCATCAGCACCCGAGCCTGCTCGCCGCCCGACAGCTCGCCGACCGGAGTGTCGAGTTGGTCCGCGCGGAATCCGAATCGTCTCGCCCAGGGGACGATGTGCGTCGCGCGCCCGAGATACGAGACGGTATCCCCGCTGGGGCAAAGGGCCCGACGCAGTCGCTCACCCTTGTCCAGTTGCTCGCGCTGTTGGTCGAACAGCGCGAAGCGCAGCTCCGTCGCGTGTTTGACCTGTCCCGCGTCGGGAGGGATGAGGCGTGCAAGCGTCTTCAGGAGCGTCGTCTTCCCGCTTGCGTTGTTCCCAACGATGCCGAGTCGATCGCCACGGCGAACCTGCACGTCGAGCTCCCGAAAGAGGCAACGGCCACCCAGGCTCTTCTCAATCGACTGCGCCCGAATGAGATCGTTCGTCTTCCGCCCGCTCGCCGCGAAGTCAATCTCGAGCCCGCTGGTCGAGCGGTTCCTCCTTTCGGCCTCGCTGAGCTGAGCGATCTTGTCGTGAGCTTCCTCGATCCGCGCCGCAGCCTTGGTGCCACGAGCCGACGGGCCGCGCCGCAGCCAGTCGATCTCGCGCCGTACGGCGTTGGCCAGCGCGCGCCGCTCTACGTCTTCCGCGTCGAGAAACGCCTCCCGCCGCTCGAGGAAGTCGCTGTACTTGCCCGCACTCGCGAAGAAGCCGCCCGGATAGCGCACGTTCAGCTCGATGACGCGGTCGACGACGCGCTCGAGGAAGTAACGATCGTGGGTCGTGACGACGAACGCCAAGCCTTCCCTCTCGAGGAACGTCTCCAGCCAGTCGATTCCGGCGATGTCGAGGTGGTTCGTCGGCTCGTCCATCAAAAGGAGGTCGGGCTTCGCAACCAGTTGGCAACCGATCGCCAGCCGCTTGCGCCAGCCGCCCGACAGCTTCGACGCGAGCGCGCTGTCGTCTTCGAACCCCAGCCGCCGCAGCATCTTGCGGACCGCCACGCGCCGCTCGTAGTCTTCCATGGGAAGAGCAGCAACCGCCGAGGAGAGCGCGCCCTCGGCCGTGAGCCCGCCGGGAAAGACGTCGACCTGCGGCAAGTACGCGACGCGCGACTCCTTTCCCTGCTCGATGACTCCGCCATCCGCTGGCTCGATGCCGGCGAGAATCCGCAGGAGGGTCGACTTCCCCGCGCCGTTAGGGCCAATGAGTCCGACGCGCTCGCCGGCGTGAAATGTCAGGGACAGGCCTTCGAACAGAGTGTGCGAAGCGTACGTCTTCTCCAGATCACGCACGGCGAGAAGCGCCATCATGCCTCCTGACCACGCCTGGACGCGACGGTCATCCATGCGGTGTCGCCATGGTATCTCGTACGACGGAAGCGCGAAACCCACGGCGGCGCCACGCTCTGCGCCGCGCACACGATCATGCCTTCACATCTCTCCCACGCCCGGGAAACGCCGTCGAGACGTTCTGCCTGCCAGACTCCGCTCACGAGGTCGGAGCGAAGGGAGTCAGAGTGGCGAAGAAGCTAGGAGAACAGCGGGCCGTGCGGTTCCTTCTTCTCGTCGGCGATCGGATCGGCGCCAACTGCACGTCAAACGAGAACAAGCTCTCGATCCTCGAAAAGCTCCGCCGCTACGGGTGGGACGTCACCTTGGCTGGTACGGAGCGCGTCGTGCACCCCTGCGCCTACGCCGCCGAGCGCGGCGCCGTGCCCCTTGACGTCGACTGCACGATCGACGAAGTCGGCGACATCACAGGCTACGACGGCCTGTCGGTCTTGCCGGGACCCAGCCACGCCGGACTCATCAGGTCATCGGAGGCACTTCGGTTGATTCGCCGGGCGAGCGATGCTGGCCTCGTGATCAGCGCGTGGTGCCACGGAGTTCGCGTCCTGGCTGCGGCGGACGTGATCCGCGGCAAGCGGATCGTCGGGCACATCGCGGACAAGGACGTGATCGAGCGCGCCGGCGGCATCTTCGTCGGCCACGACCATCCTCCGGTGACGGACGGCCGCCTCGTGACGGGCGCCCGCAGCTACTACTACCGAGCGAAGAATTCGGAAGCAATACGTGCCGCCGTGCTCGAGAGAGAGAACACTGGGGCAAAGCAGGCCTGATGAGACGTGGCTTGAGGAGGAGGGGAGGGTCCGTCGCCGCCCGCGCGGGCACCCCTTCTCCAACGGCCCTCTCGACTCCATGATGCTTCTCTTCGCTCGGGCCCTCGGCACGCGCGAAGGCTCTTCTCCCCCACTCGCGGCCCCTGCAACCATCGGGCTCTTGAGTACACTATGACCTCCCGCGCGGGTAGATCTCTCGTCCAAGAATGGACGGGGATCCGATGGAGGTTGTCAATGAAGAAGCTCATAGTCCTGCTTGTGGTGTTGGGATGTTTCGGAGTCGCCGCTGCGGCCGCTCCAGTGATCAGCGTCGCCGATCCTGTCTACTCGGTCACCCTGCAGACGAACTCGCTTGTTACGCACACGTTCGTCCTCCGCAACGTCGGCGATGAGACGTTGACGATCGCACGGGTGTCGACGTCGTGCGGGTGCACGACGGCAGCGCTGGCCACCCGGGAACTCGTCCCCGGGGAGTCGGTCGATCTCCAGGCGACGGTCAACACGACGGGGTTCCGGGGCACGGTGACGCGGACCGTGAGCGTCCACTCCAACGACCCCCTCACCCCGATCTACGTCCTCCAGATCGTGGTGACCATCGCCGACGCGCCGGCGATCGTGATTCCGGAGATCTTGCCCGCCGATCTGATGCACCGCTTCTACCTCTTGGTCGACGTTCGCACACCGGAGGAGTACGCGGCCGGGCACCTGTTCGGCGCCATGAACATCCAGCTCTTGGAATTCCAGAGGAACCTCGCCACCTGGTTGCCGCTCCTGCCGCGTGAGATAACGATCATCCTCTATGACCTCGCCGGAGTCGGCAGCCTCGAAGCCGCGACGATTCTCGCGCGAGCAGGGCTCACCCATGTACTCAACCTGACTGGCGGCATCACGGGGTGGCAACAGGAATTCGGCGAGCGAGCCCTCTACGGGTTCTAGGCTCCCGACGACCTGCGCGTGAGGCGTAGTTGATGGGGCTGCGCCTCTTGTTGCTGGCCCGCGGAAGCTGCTCGGACTCTCTTGCGATGCCTATAATGGCCGTACGGCTCGCCCAAGGAGGATCCGATGGTGCACGGCGGCATTGCCCACGTCGAGTTCGCGACGCCCGACCTCGGGGCGTCGAAGCGTTTCTACGAGAGCATCTTCGGCTGGCGATTCGAGGGGGTCCCGGGATGGGAGACGTACGCGATGTTCACCACGCCCGATGGGCAGAGACGGGGGTTCAGCATCGGCCCGCGAGCCGAGCCGCCCTCGCCGGCGGGTCCCATCCTTCATCTTGAAGTCGCCGACATCGACGCGACGCTCGCCCGGATCGCTGCACTCGAAGGCAAGACCCTCGCGCCGAAGGCGAAGATCTCGGACGAGTTTGGATTCTTCGCCGTCTTCCTCGACAACGTCGGAAACCGACTCGGCCTGTGGAGTCGTGCGTGAGGCGCCGCGCATGATGGACCAGGAGGAGCTGAAGCGGCGCGAGTACGTAGGACGCATC
>CAYUSW010000119.1:0-2561 GCA_964447445.1 uncultured Thermotogae bacterium | reverse complement strand
TCCTCGTGTCCGGCGTTCATGGCATCGGCAAAACGACACTCAGCCACGAGCTCTCGCGCCGCCTGGGGATCCGCCAGCGCGTCGGCCTAGGCGCCATTGTGAAGACGTTGATCGAGTTCGGGCTCCCTGCCGATGCTCCAGGCGCGGCAACGATGATGGACAACGTCCTCGATCTAGAGGACCCCGCTTCGCAACTCGACGCACATGCCCGCGTCATCTGTCGCGTCGTGGACCGACTCGTCCGCACCTACCACGCGCAGGGCGTGCACTGCGTCATCGACGGCGTCCAACTTCTGCCGCGGTATCTTCACCTGTCGCCCGACGTGATCCACCTGCACCTCGCCGTCTCGGACTTCGGCGCGTACATCCGCCAGGTCCGGCGCTCGGCTTCCCGCAAGTACGGTGAGATCGAGGAGACCACCGCGAGAGTTCTTGGGACGCTCGATCGCGTGCTCGCCGGCGAGATGCACGAGTCGCAAGAGGTTGTGATTCTGCCACACCGACGCCCCGTCGGGGGCGTCGTTGCAGAGGCCATCCGAGTGATTCACGAACGGTACGTCCAAAGAGGAGGTTGCGATCTATGTTCTGGCAACGAGTAGGGGAATGGATCGAGACCCACGCGGGAGGCGTCTTGGCTGCGTTGGGAGTCCTCGTCGCAGGATACTTGGCGGCGATCCTGGTGAGGTGGGCTGTTCGCCGCGTCCTGAATCGCGCCCGAGTTGACACGACAGTGACCGCGTTTGTCGCCGGACTGTCCTACTTCGTCATCCTGGTCATGGCCATCGTAGCGATGCTCGCGCGGTTCGGTGTCGAGACAGCATCGTTCGTCGCTCTGTTCGGCGCCGTCGCCTTCGCCATCGGCTTCGCCCTGCAGGGCGCCCTTGCGAACTTCGCTGCGGGTCTGGTGATCCTGGTTCTTCGGCCATACAAGGTTGGCGACTTCATCACCGCCGGCGGAGCGTCGGGAACCGTCGATGAGATTCAGCTCTTCTCGACGTCCCTCACGACGCTGGACAACCTTCACGTCATCGTCCCGAACGGGAAGGTCGGGAGCGACACGATCACGAATCACTCGGCCCTCGACACCCGCCCGCTCGATCTGACCGTAGGCATCAGCTACGGCGCGTCGATTCAGGAAGCCGTCCGCGTGCTGCTCGGTGTCTTGACGAGCGATCCCCGCATGCTCGCCGAGCCGGCGCCGCAGGTTCTCGTTACGGAGCTCGGGCCGACGAGCGTGAGATTGCTCGTGCGCGGGTGGGTCAAGCGCATGGCGGAGGGCGACTTCTGTGTCATGCGCTTCGAACTGACGCGGCGCGTGAAAGAGGCGCTGGATGCGTCCGGATTCGAGGTCCCAATGCCAGAGCAGGTCGTGCATCTGCAAAACACGCCGCCGGCAAGTACTCCACGGTAGGGACTCCGAAACCGGCGAAGGCGCGGGCGCCCGCTCTCGCGGAGCCGATGAGCTCTTGGCCAGCCCCCCCGACCGACCGTACACTGTCCCGTTGGGTGCCGCGATGGCGACGTGAAGGAGGAACTAGGACATGTCGTGGAACAGCATTGTAGAGTGGCTGCAGGCCCATGCAGGGAACATCATCGGCGCGCTTGCGATCCTGCTGATCGGATACGTCGCAGCATGGCTCGCGAGCCGGATCGTCCGCGCACTCCTCACCCGCATGAAGGTCGACGCCACCGTGACGCAGTTCGCCGCGCGCCTCACGCGCACCGCGATCCTCGTGATGGCGATCGTGGCGATGCTCGGCCGGTTCGGCGTCGAGACCGCGTCGTTCGTGGCCGTCCTGGGAGCCGTCGCCTTCGCCATCGGATTCGCTCTGCAGGGCGCGCTCGCGAACTTCGCCGCCGGAGTGCTGATCCTCGTCCTTCGGCCATACAAGGTCGGCGACTCCATCGGCGCGGTACCCCACAAGGGCAAGTTCACGGTCAAAGGAACCGTGAGCGAGATCCAGCTGTTCACGACCGAGGTAATCACGTCTGACAACGTCCAGCTCCTCGTGCCAAACGGCATCATCTTCGCGAATACCATCAAGAACCACTCGGCGTTTAAGACACGACGTCTTGAGATGACCGTCGAGATCGGCCGCAAGGCGCCGGTCGACGAAGCCATCCGTGTTCTCCAGGAAGCCATCCGAGCGGACAAGCGAGTGCTGGCTGAGCCTCCCGCGCAGGTATTCGTCAAGGAGCTGAAGGAGAAGTGCGTCATTCTCCTGCTACGCTTCTGGGTGGTGCCGAGCGAGAGGGAAGCGGTGGAGTTCGACCTGACGCGACGAGTGAAAGACGCTCTCGACAGCCACAACCTGACCTCCTAGCTCGTACGGCACCACGATGGGCCGATCAGCCGACGGGAGGACATCACAGCAGTCCAGGTGGGAGGACCAACGGTCAGAACCATGAAAGGGCAAAGTGAGATCCGGGTCGCAATCGTAGGCGTCGGCAACTGCGCGAGCGCGCTCGTGCAGGGCTGTAGCTACTACTCGGGGCCTGGAATCGAGAAGCCGGGACTCATGACGGCAAGCTTCGCCGGATACTTGCCCGAGCACCTCGCC
>CAYUSW010000118.1:0-2845 GCA_964447445.1 uncultured Thermotogae bacterium | reverse complement strand
GTGCCTCCCCCGAATTGGAGCCTCACTCGGCCCGACGGGTCGGTGCGCTTCGGCGGTCCGGCCGGCGTGTACCTGAAGATCCAGAACGTCCTCACTGTGGCGCGCGGGGGAAGCTTCGACGACGTCGCGTCGCTCGTCGCCGACCTCAAGTGTCAACTCGCCATGGGTGCGGATTCGATCAACATCTACGGAGCCGGAGCGTTCGACGTGTGGGACGCCGACGGCGCGCACCTGTCGGGGTGGCAATTCCTTGCCGATTACGGCTACGACGGCACCTCCGTCAGGGAGTGGTACGGCGTTGTCGAACACGCATCCGGCGATGTCTTCTACGTCTTGTCGTACACGGCAAGCAGCGACACGTACACCGTCTACGAGCAGGACGTGATCGCTTCCCTGAGGACCTGGGTCGTCTCGGGTGCCCCCAGGACAAGCGGTGCTCCGTTCTCGGAGCCGCCGGCCGGGCCGTCGGACATCGTGGTCATCTTGCAGGATCGCGGCCATATCGGTCCCTATCACTACGCGGAGGACACGTACGACAAGCGGTACTACGAGTTCACCATCTCATCGGCCGGCTACGTCGCGCTGTGCGTGATGGATCAGCCCGGGGAGGCCATCACCGGCTGGATCTTCGCCTCGGACGGCACGGAGGTCACACGCAAGCCGGGAAACTACGCAGACGTCTACACGAGCTCGTACCCCGTGGCGCCCGGAACGTACACCGTGAAGGTTGGACAGGACAACATGGTGACCGAGTCCGACTTCGAGATGTACGTCTACTTCAGCCTCTCGCCGTTCTCGATCGACGATCTGGCCGCGAAGTTCGGTCCGCGGGTGAGGGTTCTGCCCTAGAGCGTCGGGGACCGCGTTACGACGCTCGAGGCAGCTATTCGCCTGCCTGCTGCCATGTGTCGATCGCGTGACGGACGAAGTCGACGAGCAACGGGCCGACCGCCCGGTTGGCCACCTCGTTTGGGTGGCTGTCCCACTCGTCGCCGCGGTACTCCGATCGGAGCATCCCTGATGTGTCGGCGAGGAGCGAGAAGAAGTCGAACACAACGAGGTTTGCCCGGCCGCTGAGGAACTCGTCCGATGTCAGGTACCGAGCCCACTCCTGTGCGCGCGTGGCGTTGGCCGCGTCGGTCTCGTTCGGCACGAGAGGCGGAGGGGTGAAAGCGATGAACAGCCGGTCGGGATGCAAGTCGACGACAGAGCGTATCGTTAGGAAGGCGCGCCGGTAGTTCGACAGCATTTCTTCGTCGGTGATGTTCGACGCCGGGAAACAGCTCTTGAACAAGATCACGTCGTACTCAAGCATCCAGCCGAGGGTCGTCGCGGGCGGTTCGCTCGCCGGCTCGCTGAAGACGGCCGCCCACCCATCGGGATTCGTGTTGTCGTCAGGAACCGCGAAGCTGGTTCCGGTCGGTTCGCCGCGGGCGTTGCAGAGCCCTTCCTCATTGTAGCCGTGGTCCCAGAACCCGTATCCAAGAGCCGACAAGCCGTCGCGCACTCCTCCGTCGCGGATCAGGTTTCCGCCCGTCGAGTGGTGCATGAAGAGGATGCGAATCGGCGCCGAGGAGCCAAGAACGCTCCCGGTAGCGAGGACAGCGAGAAGAACACAAGCAAGACGCCAACGCATTGCGCTCACCTCCGCAGCAGCATACAGAGTGCCGGCCGCGAGGCGAAGCGCTGGGGCGAGAGGACTTCCTCATGCTGGGGGGCACGATCTTCATATCGGATTCACAACTCCGATTTACAGTATCGCCGTGGAATCAGGAAGAGAGGGAGAGATGATGACAACGAAGACGATGGATCTAGGACGCCGCAGCGCTCGGCATGCCATGTGCACACGGACAGGTCATGGCCCCAAGCACCTGTGGGCGCTGACAGCCACGATCGTCGTGGGGGTCCTATCGGGCGCCGGATTCGGCGAACCCGCCGTTGCAGCGGGCGCGGACTCTCCCGTGCGAGTTCCAGCCCAAATCGCGGCGACGCGTGGCCACGATCCGTATCCCCTCGTGATGGCGGACTCGGCTGGCAACGTCCGGCTGGCACTCCGCGAGTTCGCCGACGGACTGGCGCACTTCTACACGTTCATGGCAGGCGAGCTGCCGGTCGAGTTCTTCATCATCTGGACGCCGGACAACATCCTCCGCGTGGCGTACAACGCCTGCGATGTGTGCTATCGCGCTGGGCTCGGATATCGGCAGGAAGTCGCTTCCATGATCTGCAATAACTGCGGGAACCTCTTCCCGGTGGAGAAGATCGGCGCCGTGAGCGGCGGCTGCAATCCTGCTCCCCTCGCGGCGCGCATCGAACAGGAAGAACTCGTCATGGCCTCGAGTGTGCTGGTCTCGGGGCTGAGCTACTTCCCCTAGGTAGGCAGGTCTCGGTTTCGCAGGGGGAGCGCCCGACCTGCGGGCCAACGACGAGGCGGACTCGCCTGGCCTGCGCTTCGGATGGGGCAGCGGTCGGGATACACTCTGTCTACCTGCGCCCGCGGCGTTGCGAGGCGCGGAGGAGGGCAACCATGGAACGTGCGCGCGTCGTTCTTCTGTCTCTTCTCGTCTTCCTCGTGTGGAGCGCAGCGGTTCTGGCGGACAAGGATCGGAACGGCTTTGGAACAGCGGTCACGACGACGCGAGCGGACTCGGTCGATCTTGCTGTGGAGATCGCTCCCGCGCATCAGGATCCGGGCGCTGACCCGTTCGACGTCGAGATCCTCTGCGTCGCCCCGGCTGGGATGCCGAAGTGGCTGCTGCGCCTCGCCGAGGATGGGCGAGGCGCCCTCAACCTGATGGGCGTCTGGCACAGCGCGTCCTACTACGACGTGGACGTTGAGATGAGC
>CAYUSW010000117.1:0-17719 GCA_964447445.1 uncultured Thermotogae bacterium | reverse complement strand
TGCAGCGACTCGGCATCGCCCAGGCCATCGTGAGCACACCGCGCATCCTCTTCCTCGACGAGCCGTGCGCGTCGCTCGATCCGCTCGGCCGCCGCGACGTGCTCGAGTTCATCGCTCATCTGCGCGGAAAGACGACGGTCCTCATGTCAACGCACATCCTCGAGGACGTGGAGCGAGTCTGCGATACGGTCGGGATCATCGACCGCGGACGGATGATCGCGACGGCCGAAACGGCGGAGCTGGGACGGCGGTTTGCACCGCCCGTCGTCACGCTCGTGTTTGAGACACCCGCGGCGGCAACGGACTTCGCGTCTGCGTGGAAGGACTCCGCGGCCAGCGTCCCCGCGTCGGTCGAAGGAGCTCGCGTCGAGCTGCGTGCCGCCGATCTCGCGCAGGCGCGTGCCTCGGCGCTGCGTCTCGTCGCCGCCAAGGATCTGCCCCTGACGCGCCTTGAGACCCGCTCCGCGTCGCTTGAGGATGTCTTCGTCCGTCTCGTGGGAGGGACATCGTGAGGCGCCGGATGTTCTTCGTGCTCCTCGAAAAAGAGCTGCGCGAGCAGGTGCGCAGTCATCGCCTGCTCATCCTCGGCCTCGTGTTCGTCTTCTTCGGGCTCTCTTCGCCGCTCCTCGCGAGGTTCGCGCCCGAGATCGTGAGGAGTCTCGGGACGGACCAGGGAATCACGATCGTTCTTCCAGAGCCGACGGCGGCTGATGCCCTGGCGCAGTTCGTGAAGAACGTGTCGCAGATCGCGCTCTTCGTCCTTGTTTTCCTCACGATGGGATCCGTCGTGGCGGAGAAGGAGCGGGGAACGGCCGCCTTCGTCTTGGTGAAGCCGGCTTCGCGTGAGAGCTTCCTTGCGGCGAAGCTCTTAACGCTTTGGCTCTGCGGCACGGGAGCCTTCGCGCTCTCGGCTCTCTGCGCCTACGGCTACACGGCCGTTCTCTTCCCACCGCCAAACGCAGCGAGCTTCGCCCTTGCGTGCGCCCTTCTCTTGCTGCACATCCTCACGTTCGTGACGACGACATTCTTCTTCAGCACGGTCGCGCGCTCGCAGGTCGTGTCGGGAGTCCTGTCCTTCCTCGTCTGGATTCTGTTGGCCTCGCTGGGCGGACTCGGCGTCTTGACCGAGTTCTTGCCCGGGCGCCTTCTCTCGGCATCGGTTGAAGTCGGTCTGGGAGCGCCCCTATCGTGGGAGCCTGTCGCCGGCTCCGTCGCGATCATCGTCCTCTCTTTCTGCGGAGCCATCCTCACATTCCGTCGCTGGGAGCCGTAATCTCCGCTGTTTCGCGTCTCAAGACCCGGGAATCCCGAACAGGGCAAGCGCGTTCTCTGTTGTCGCTTGTCGGACTTCGTCGCTCGAGATGCCCCGCAGGCGTGCGATCTCGACCGCGACAAGCTCAATGTAGGCCGGCTCGTTTCGCTTGCCGCGGTGGGGCACAGGGGTGAGGTAGGGGCAGTCCGTCTCGAGGACGAGGCGGCCGAGCGGGACGCGACGGACGGCGTCTCGCAGGGCCGCGTTGGCCGGATACGTGAGCGGTCCGCCGATGCCGAGGTGAAGCCCCAGACCGAGGAACGCATCGGCCAGTCCGCCGTCCCCGAGGAACGAGTGGACGACGCCGCGGTGACTCGTGCCGGCTTTGCGCAAGATGGTCAGAAGGTCGTCAGTCGATTCGCGGTTGTGGAGGATGACAGGCAGTCGAAGCTTGCGCGCGAGTCCGAGTTGCTCTTCGAAGACCCGGCGCTGGACGTCGCGCGGCGAGAGGTCACGGTAGTAGTCGAGGCCGATCTCGCCGATCGCCACGACGCGTGGACTCTTGGCGAGTTCTTCGAGTTCGCGGAGGACTTCAGGGGTGACGTACTTCGCGCCGTGCGGGTGAACTCCGACGGTCGCCCAGATCAGACGGTGTCGCTGTGCGAGCCGCACGGCCGCGCGGCTCGACTCAGGGTCGGCGCCCACGGTCACGACGCCCACGCTGTCCGCGTGGAGGCGCGCGATCAGCGCAGGCCGATCCCTGTCGAATGCGCGATCGTCGAGGTGGGCGTGGGTGTCGATTAGGCGCATCTCTCGATCTCCAGAAAAGCCTGCGGCAAGAGATCCACGACATCCGACGGCAAGAGCGAACGCTCGGCCCCCTGAGCGCCGAAGAGTCCAGCCGCGAGGCCGTGGACATACGGCCCGACGAGCGCGGCATCCTCGAGCGACGCCCCGGCCGACGCGCCACTGGCCACGAGCCCGGCGAGGATCCCGGTAAGGACGTCGCCGCTCCCGCCGGTCGCGAGGCCCGTGTTCCCCGTCGGGTTGAGATACAGGCGCCCACGGGGAAGCGCGATCGCTGTGGGTCGGCCTTTTAGCACTGTGACCACGCCGTGGGCCTCGGCAAATGCGGGAGCCGCGGTCGCGCGGTTGCGGTCAATCTCCGCCGCGCTCACTCCCGTGAGAAGTGAGAGCTCACCGGGATGAGGAGTGATGATCGCGCGCCCGCGGACCGTGTCGAGGATCTCCGGGTGCCGCGACGCAGCGTAGAGCGCATCGGCGTCCACGATCGTGGGTCCGGCGAACTCCGCCAGCACCTCCGCCGCCGCTCGACATGCCGCATCCGCGCGCGAGATTCCAGGCCCAATCGCGAGGACGTCGGCGCGGCGAATGGCAGAGGCAAGGCTTCCGACGGCGGCCGGGCAGATGTGCCCCGCTTCCTCGGCAAGCGGCACGACAAGCGCTTCCGGAAGCGACGCGTGGACGGCCGCCGCCTGCGACGCGGGGATTCCGACCGTCAGCAGCCCGGCACCGGCGCGCAGTGCGGCGCGCCCGGCGAGAATCGCCGCGCCGACCATGCCGGAGGAGCCGGCGATCAGGAGCACGTGTCCGAAGGTTCCCTTGTGGCCTTCCGGCGGCCGCGCGGGGAGTCGGCGCCTCGCGCCGTGCGGCCCGAGCACTCGCGCCCACGGAGCGGCAGACGCTCGGACCGCCTCCGGATAGGCGACAGAGAGGATGTCCACGTAGCCGCACAGCCCGGCAGCCGGGAAGAGGAGATGCGCCGGCTTGAGAAACTCCATCGCCAGGGTCACTCCTGCTTGCACCACAGGCCCCGGGACGTCTCCGCTGTCCGCCTCGACGCCGCTCGGAACATCGAGGCTGACGATGCGCTTGGCACAGTCATTCAATCGTCGGACCAACTCAGCGGCCGTGCCGTCGAGAGAGCGAGACAGCCCGCTCCCGTAGAGACCGTCGATGACGAGATCTGCATCGGCCAGCAAGCTCTCCATTGCCGCGAGGTGCTCGCCATCCGCCGGATGAATGCACTCGCCTGCCTCGAGCAGGCGGGCAAGCGCCCCGCGCAAGGGCTCGGACGCCGACTTGCCGGGGGCAAAGAGATAGGAGTCGACCGTCCTCCCGGCCTCTCGCAGTCGCCGCGCCGCGACCAGCGCGTCCGCGCCGTTCCCTCCCGGCCCGGCCAACACCGCAACGCGCTCCGCGGCCCCGTGCTTGAGGATCCACTCCGCCGCCGAACCCCCGGCGCTCTCGACGAGTGTCTCTTGCGAGACGCCCCGGTCGCCGGCGAGCGCGTCCAGCCGCCGTTGCTCCCCCGCCGTCACGACGGTCCGCTCGTCGGCTCGGATCTCCCGCATCACGCGCCCCCGCTCGTCTCACGCCACGTCGCGATGATCTCCGCGGCGACATCGGCCGCGGTTCGGCCCGTCACAGAGATCCATAGTACGCCTGCCTGCGCACGGAACCACGACGATTGCCGGCGTACGAGCGCCCAGGTCGCTCGCACGACGCGCTCGAGGAGTTCATCGCGCGAGATCGTTCCGTCGAGGTACGCCCATGCCTCGGGAACGCCGACCGAACGATACGCCTGGCACTCGGGGGTGAGCCCCGAAGCGCGCAGTCGCGCCACTTCGTCGACCAGGCCTCGATCGATCATCAAGCGCGCCCGCGCCTCGACCGCCGCGCGATGATCGTCCCGTTCGCGGGCGAGCCCGAAGGTCCTGAATCGGAATGGCAGCGGGGAAGCCTCTGCCTTCCAGTCCGTGATCGGCCGACCGCTTGCGGCTTCTACCTCGAGCGCGCGAGTGACGCGCTGTCGATCGTGGGGATGGATGGCGGCCGCGGCAACAGCGTCGACCCGCGCGAGGCGGCCGTGAAGCACTTCCGAGGAGACGTTGTCGAGCGAGTGCCGGAACTCGTCCGATCTGCCGGGCCCCTCAAAGATGCCGCGCAGCACACTTGCGAGGTAGAGCGTCCCGCCTCCGGCGAGAACGGGCGTGTGGCCACGCGCCGCGATCTCCGGAACGAGACGAGCCACGTCGGCACGAAACGCCATCGCATCGTAAGCGCCGTCGATCGGCACGCAGTCGATGAGGTGATGCGGGACGCCGCGCCGCTCCGCGAGCGACGGCTTGTCGGTCACGATGTCCAGCCCGACGAAGAAAGCGCGCGAGTCAGCCGAGATCACTTCCCCGTCGAGGCGCAGCGCCAGCTCGACGGCCACGGCCGTCTTCCCTGCTGCCGTCGGACCGAGGAGCGCAAGCACCGCGGGCGCGGCGATCACGCTAGTCCTCCGCCAGGAGGAGCTCGCGGAACTTCCGCAGTTCTGCGCGTCGCGACGGATGCTTCAGCTTCTCGATCGCCTTGATCTCGATCTGGCGGACGCGCTCGCGCGTGATGTTGAACTTGAGTGACACGTCCTTGAGTGTCCGCGGATGGCCATCTTCGAGACCGTATCGCAGCTTGAGGATTTCGCGCTCGCGTTCGTCGAGCTGGTCAAGGGCGCGAGACAGCTGCTCGCGCAAGAACATGCGGAACGTCTCCTTGGTCGGAGATGGCGAGGCGGGGTCTTCAATGAAGTCCCCGAGCGTGTCCTCATCCTCCTCGCCGATCGGGCGCTCGAGGGATGCCGTGTACTGCGACACGCTTTCGACTTTCTTGATCTTGTCGATCGACATTCCGGTGAGCAACGCGAGGTCCTCGAGCGTAGGGGCGGAGCCATGCGACTGGATGTACTCGCGCTTCACGCGGTTCAACTCCCGCACGGTTTCGATCATGTGGACCGGCACACGAATCGTGCGCGACTGATCGGCGATCGCCCGCGTGATCGCCTGGCGAATCCACCACGTTGCGTAGGTCGAGAACTTGTAGCCCCGCGCGAAGTCGAATTTCTCGACGGCCTTCATCAGGCCCATGTTTCCTTCCTGAATGAGGTCGAGGAACGAGAGCCCGCGGTTCATGTACCGCTTTGCGATCGACACGACAAGGCGCAAGTTCGAGACGGTGAGCCGGTCGCGCGCCGCGCGCCCTTCGCGCACGAGGGTATCGAGCGCTTCTCGCGTCGCCCGGGGGGGAGGAAGCTCCCCGTGGAGCTTCTCTTCGAACGACGACGAGCTCAGGAGTTCAGCCGCCTCGGTCCCGCGCAATACGAGGTCGTCCAGCTCCACGCGCTCGCTGGCGGGCAAGTCGCGTACGGCCTTCAGGCGCTTCGCCGCCTGCTTGCCGGCCTGCTGGGCGATCGAGAGCTCGGCGTACGCGCCGATCTCCATCGCCTTGGCGAGCGTGACTTCGCCCTCCTTGGTGAGGAGCGGCACCTTGCCGATCTCGCGAAGGTACGTCTTGACGGGATCCTCGCGGCGGTCGGTGCCGTTGCCGGCCTCCCGCTCCGGCGCTCTGCCGTGAGCTCGAACGCCAGCGGGCGCCTCGGCGCCTGCCTCCTCATCGGCCGGCTCATCGTCTCCGAGCAGGTCCTCAGGATCCGCGAGATCGTCGGCAAGGTCGTCCTCGAGCGCCTCCTCGGCGGCAAGCTCCTCTTCGTCGGCAGCCACCTCTTCGTCGAGCAACGCGACGATGTCGTCCGGCCCGTCGGGAAGGACTGCTGTCTTCTCGTCCTCGTGGATCGCCGCGATCTCGACCGGCTTACGCGGTGCCTTCGTCTTGCGCCTTCCCTTTGTCTCGGCCATGCATCCCCCTTCGCCCATCCCTCTCCGCCACGAGCGACCTCTTCTCGAGGGAGACCGCCTGCTGCTCTCGCGTCAGCTCGTTCCACGTCTCCCAGTCTCCGGCCGCCGCAGCCCCGTCGATCTTCTTCCTGATGTCCGCCAACCTTCGCTCGAATGCCGGGCCCCGGACTGCTTGGTCGAGCGCATCGGCAAAAGCCCTCTCCACGTCCGCGAACTCCACCGGCGCGAGCGCGTAGTAGGACGCAGCCGCGGCTTCTGCCTCGTACCCTTGTTCGCTCAGCTTCTCAACGACCCAGCCGGAGATTTTAGGCGATTCGGGCGCGTTCGCCAGGCCCTCGCCTGGCGCGTTCGCCAGCGCCTCGATGATCGGGCGGTGCTCTGGCGAGAAGTCTGCCGACGAGGCGACGGCCGCCACGCGAGCCCAACTCACCTCCCCCCGCAGGAGGAGAGCGAGCAGGTCGTCTTCCGGCCCCCACCTCGCGCCCGAGGTTTCGTCACTGCGGAGGTTGTCCGCCCCTCGAGGTCCAGGCCGTGTGGCCAGTTCCCGCGCCACGCCCTCGGGCGGTAGGTCCAGAAGTTCCGCAATGCCGCGCGCGATCTCCTGCTGCAGCGGAAGACTCCGCACGCCTCGGTAGAAGTCGCGCGCCTCGGCAAGGATCCTCTCCTTCCCTACGACGGTCGTCGGGTCGTGCTTGCGGGCCACCGAATCCAGGTAGAAGCGATGGAACGGGATGGCGTCCCCGATGGCATCTCGCATGGCGCCGATACCGCTCTTCCGCACCAGGCTGTCGGGATCCTCACCCTCGGGAAGACGCGCGACGCGCACACCGAGACCGCTGTTGCGCAGGATCTGCATCCCTCGCACCGCGCCTGCTCCTCCGGCCGTGTCGCGGTCGTACGCAATGACAACCTCTTCGACCAGCCGTCCGAGAAGGTCAGCCTGACCCTGGGTCAGCGAGGTGCCCATGCTGCCGACGACGTTCGCGAGTCCGGCGTGGTGCAGCGTCAGAACGTCGGTGTAGCCCTCGACAAGAATCGCGGAGCGGACCTGACGGATGGCCTCTCGGGCCCAATGGACTCCGTAGAGGTGCCGGCTCTTGTCGAACAATGGAGTAGTGGGGGAGTTCAGGTACTTGGGCTCTCCCTCAAAGGCGCGACCGCCAAAGGCGATCGGTCGTCCCGAGAGGTCACAGATCGGGAACATCGTCCGGTCGCGAAAGCGGTCATACACCCCCTTGTCACCCTCTACAAGGAGGCCCGCTTGGAGGAGCGCGGCCTGGCCGAACCGCTGGCCGAACGCCCGCTTCACGTTCTCCCAGCCGGGCAGCGCGTAGCCGAGTCCATACTCCCGCCAGGCCGCCTCGTCAAATCCCCGGCTCTCCAGATACGCCCTCGCGTGGGCTCCCTGCCGCGTGTCGGCAAGATTCGCCGCATAGTGCGCCGCCACGGCGGCAATCGCGGCGCGGAGCTTCTCCCGCTCTCCATCCTCTCGACCGGACGAAAGGGCGACCCCCGTTTCCTCCGCCAGACGCTGCGCTGCCTCGATGAACGAGAGCTTCTCGATCTTCATGAGGAAGCCGAACGCGTCCCCGCCTTCGCCGCACCCGAAGCAGTGCCACAGGCCCTTCTCTCCGTTGACCATGAATGACGGCGTGTCGTCCTTGTGAAACGGACACCTGCCCTTGTGGCTCGCCCCGGACTTCGCAAGCGTCACGTAACGCGACACGAGGGAGACGAGGTCAATCCGGTCCTTGATCGCCTGGATGTCCTGTTTCAGCGCCATCCTAGGTGAGACCGCGTAAGAACGGGTTTCGACGACGCTCTCGGTCGAGCGTCGTTGCGTCGCCGTGGCCGGGGTAGACGACGTAGTCGCCCGACAGACCCAGCACTGTCCGCAGCGACTGCTCCATCTCCTCATCGGATCCTCCCGGAAGATCCGTGCGGCCAATCGAGCCGGCGAACAAGAGGTCGCCCGTGATGAGGATCCCGTCCATCACAAGGATCACGCTGCCCGGCGAGTGGCCGGGCGTGTGGAGGACTCGGACGCCGTCCACGAGGTTCTCCCCGCCCCGCAGCAACCGCTGGATGACTGGGTGCTGAGGGAAGAACAGCGAGACGAGCTGGACATCCGCCTCATGAATGCACACGGCTCCCGCGGCGATCGCCCAGTTCCCGCCGACGTGATCGTAGTGTCCGTGCGTGTCGACGACGAGGTCCACCCGGCGCTCTCCGACGAGAGCGCGCAGCCCGGGACCGTCCACGGCCGGATCGATCAGAAGCGTATTCTGGCCCATCTCGATGAGATACGCATTGGTGTAGAGCGAGCCGAGACAGGCGGACGTCACCTTGATCGCCATCTCCCTCCTAGGCGCGCGCCACGGTCAGGACGATGACTCTCTGGAATCCCTTCTCCTTCAGCGTCCGCGCGCACTCGTCCGCCGTCGCTCCGGTCGTGAGAAGGTCATCGACAAGAAGTGCCGCACCTTGTCCAGATCGTACTGCCCGGAATGCGTCCCTCAAGTTCACTTCGCGCTCGCGCGCGGAAAGCGCCCGCTGGGGCACGGTTTCCCGAACCTTGACGAGGAGCCTCCGCTCGGGCAGCCCGAGGCTGCGCGCCGTCGCGCGGGCCAGAAGACGCGACGGATTGAAGCCGCGCGCTCTCTCTTCCCGCCGAGTCATCGGCACGTGAGTCACGGCATCGATCGTCTCACCCGCGCACGCGAGCTTTGCTCCGAGCTCTCTGCCCAGCCATCGGCCGATGGCTTTCTCGCGCGCAAACTTGTACGCGCGGAGGAGCTCCCGCCACGCGCCGTCATACAGCCCGAGCGAGAGGACTCGGTCGAAACTGCGAACACGCGTGCCACACCGCAGGCACAGATCGAGCGAGGCAGAGGCAAGCGGATCGCCGCACTGCTGACAAGCGTAGCTCTCGACCTGCGGGAGCCGCTCCGCGCAGGAGCCGCACACCACGACGCCCCACCGCGTGGGCGCGCCGCAGCACGCGCACTCCGCGGGGTACAAGAGGGCGGCGACTCCCGCGACTCCCTCCCACACCCAGCCACGGACCCTAGAGAACAAGCGCCAGGCGCAGGAGCTGGTTCGTGTAACCCCACTCGTTGTCATAGAACGCAACGACCTTGAGGAGCCGGCCATCGACAACCGCCGTCAAAGACGGATCGACCACGCTGGCGTGCGGATCCGCGATGATGTCGGACGACACCATGGGATCATCGCTGACGCCGAGGATTCCCGCTAGCTCGCTGTTCGCGTACTTACGGAGCATCGCGTTCACCGATTCGGGAGTGACGGGCCCCTTCATCTCGAGTGTGATGTCGCTGACCGAGCCTGTCGCAACCGGAACGCGGAACGCCACCCCGTCGATCTTGCCCGTCAGCGCGGGGAGGACCTTGGCCGTTGCGGAGGCTGCCCCCGTGGTGGTTGGCGCGATGTTCATCGCCGCAGCGCGGCTTCGCGTGGGGAGTTTGTGGGCGGAATCGACGAGCCGCTGATCGGCCGTGTACGCGTGCACCGTCGAGATGGACGCGTGAACAATGCCGAACTCCTTCTCGAGTACGTAGAGCACGGGAATGAGTGAATTCGTCGTGCACGAGGCGGCGGACACAACGTCGTGAGCGGCGGTCAACATCTTGTGATTGACGCCGTACACGATCTGCGGGATCTTGTCCGCTCCGTCGCCCTTGCTCGGAACGGTCTGCAGGACGCGCTTCGCCCCAGCCTCGACATGACGCCGAGAGCCCTTCTCCCCGCTGTAGGCCGTGAACGCGCCGGTCGCTTCGACGACCACATCGACCTTCATCTCACCCCAGGGAAGCTTGTCCGGCTCCTTCACCGAGAGAAGCGGCACGGCGCGGCCGTCGATGTCCAGCCCGCCATCCTTCACGGCCACGGCCTTTCCGTACCGCCCGTACACCGAGTCGTGGACCAGCAGGTACCTCGCCATGTCCGCCTGAATGAACGGATCGTTGATGGCAACGATGTCGACGCCAGGGTGGCCGTAGGCCAGCCTCATGAACGCGCGCCCGATCCTCCCGAACCCGTTGATGGCGATTCTCTTCTTCATTGCTCGTCGTCCTCCTCCTGCCAGCCCCTAGATCATGTCGACGAAATACCGATGGATCCGGAGATCCTCGGTCAGCTCTGGGTGGAAACTTGCCACGAGTATCTTACCTTGCCGCGCCATCACGGCCACCCCTTCATGCCGCGCGAGAACCTGGACCGAGGGGCCGACACGCGTGATGTACGGGGACCGAATAAAGACGGCCGGGATGCCGCTGCCGACGTCCGCAACATCGAGCACGGTCTCGAAGCTGTCGACCTGTCGGCCGGAGGCGTTCCGCGCGACGGCGATGTCGATCGCCCCCACGAACGGCTCCCGTTGCCCCTCGACCTCTCGGGCCAGGAGGATCATTCCGGCGCATGTCCCGAACATGGGGAAGCCCGCCGCGGCGAGACGCCGGAGGCCCGCGAGAAGCTCGCCCTGGGCAAGCAGACTCATCGTCGTCGACTCCCCGCCCGGGAAGATGATCCCGTCGAGAGACGAGAGCGCGCCAGCGCTCTTCACAACGCACCCTTTGGCGCCCAGCTGTTCGACGGCCCGAAGGTGCTCGCGGACGGCGCCCTGGAGCCCGAGCACTCCGACGTTCATCTGCCGCGGGTCTGCATCTTCTCGTGTTCGGGGATTGTCGCGATCTCGATCCCCGGCATCGCCTCGCCCAGGTTCTCCGACACGCGAGCAATCAGGTCTGCATCCTCGAAGTGCGTCGTCGCCTGCACGATGGCGCGTGCGCGTCCGGCGGGATCGGAGGACTTGAAGATCCCGCTTCCGACAAAGACCCCATCACAGCCTAGCTGCATCATCATGGCCGCGTCGGCCGGCGTCGCAATGCCGCCCGCGGCGAAGTTGACCACAGGGAGTCGGCCGGCGTCGCGGATCGCCACGAGGATGGAGTGAGGCGCTCCCAGCTCCTTGGCCATGGCCATCAGCTCCTCCTCAGGAGCGTCGAGAACGGCGCGGAGCTGTTGGTTCATCCGGCGCATGTGGCGAACTGCTTCGATGACGTTGCCGGTCCCGGGCTCGCCCTTCGTGCGAATCATCGCCGCCCCTTCGCCGATCCGGCGGCAGGCCTCGCCCAGGTCCCGCGCGCCGCAGACGAAGGGAACCATGAACGCCCATTTGTTGATGTGGAACTCGGGATCGGCCGGAGTCAGCACCTCCGACTCGTCGATGTAGTCAACTTCCAAGGCCTGCAGAACCTGTGCCTCGACGAAGTGGCCGATGCGAGCCTTTGCCATCACCGGAATCGACACCGTCTTGAGGATCTCGCGAACCTTCGACGGATCCGCCATACGTGCCACGCCGCCCTGGGCGCGAATGTCGGCGGGGACACGCTCGAGCGCCATGACCGCAACCGCGCCGGCCTCTTCAGCAATCCGGGCCTGCTCGGCAGTCGTGACATCCATGATCACGCCGCCTTTGAGCATCTCGGCGAGTCCACTCTTCACACGGTACGTCCCTTTCTCGACCATGATCCTCACCCCTGGCATCTCCGGCTGTCTCAGCACGCGCGCCAAGACCGCCTGGGCACGCATTATACGTTGGTCCGGAGGCACACGAACACGCAAGGCTGATCTGGCTTCCCGCTCACGCGGCCTACGTCGCCTGTTGCCGGTGCGCCAGGCCGGGCCAGTGGAGTTTCTCTGCGAGAGTCGAGAAGAATTCCGCCGTCCCCGACGGCTTGATCAGCAGAGTCGGCGCCTCCGCGCGTCGGACGACAACGTCCGCTCCCGCCGACACTCGGCCCACCTCGTCGCCGTCCGCGATAAGTCGGAGCTCGCACGATGCGGAGACTCGCAACTCGTCGTCTCGCGAGAACACGACAGACCGCAAGCCCAGAACGTGGGCCGCGTGAGGCGTCGCGACGATGCACTCCCCTGTCGGCACCACAATCGGACCGCCGAGCGAGAGACTGTAGGCCGTCGTGCCCGTCGGGGTCGCGAGGATCAGACCGTCACCGGGGAACCTCATGGCCTCGTCTTCCCGCCGCGCGAGGCGGATCTCTACCAGGCGGGGCTTGACGCCGGCGAAGACGAGGTCGTTGAGCGCGGTCCCCTGGAGGCCGTGGGTGCGGAAAGCCAGCCGCATGCGCTCTTCGATCTCGTACTCGCCACGGGCGATCCTTTCGAGCGTCGGGAAGAGCTGGTCGAGCGACGCGCGAGAGAGGAATCCGAGGCTCCCGACGTTCACGCCCAGGATCGGGATTCCGGCTCCCGCCACGAGGCCCGCGGCGCGCAGCACCGTCCCGTCGCCCCCCAGAGCGCAGACGACCGTACACGGACCCTGCCGCGGCGGTTGGGACAGGCTGGCGCAGTCGATCTTCCGCTCATGGCACCACGCGGCGATCTCACCCGCGGCACGCACCGCATCCGGCTTGGTGTCGTTCGTGACAAGGAGGACGCGCGACAGCTTCATGGCGCGATCCTAGCGGGATGGCCGGCCCGCATCAAGAAGAGCGGCGAGCACGGACCACACCTCAAACGCGCCGCGGGCAGCCTCAGAGTCGTCTAGCCCATGACGTAGACGAGCGCCATAGCCCCTTCCAGCAGCCCGCATCAAGAAGAGCGGCGCGCCGTGCACCGCATCGTGAGCGCGCCGTATCACGACGAGCGGCGCGCCGTGTACCGCATCTTGAGCCCGCCCCCGTCACAAGGAGCGACGGGCCGCCGCACGCATCCTGAGCCCGCCGCATCACGACGAGCGGCGGGCCGCAGTCCAGACCTTGAGCCCGGCGCGCTCTTACTAAGAGCGCCGGGCCGTGTACCGCCAGCGGCACACAACGCGCTCGATGATGTCGACGACGATGTACAGGAGGAGCCCCAGGAGGGCCATCGCGAGGATGCCGGCCACCTGCTGCGTCGTGTTGTAGCTTGACGCCCTGATGAACGCGCCTAGCCCACCCTTCCCAGGCGAGACAGAACCTGAGATCTCGGCGATGTAGAGGAATGCCACACCGAGGCCAATGCTGACGCGAAGGCTCGTCAGAATCGAGGGCAGCGTTTCGGGGATCACGACATGTCGATACACCTGGAACCGTGAAGCGCCGGCGGAGAGAACGCTCGTGATGTGCTCTGGGTCGATCTGTTTCGCCGCGCCGCGCGCGCTCACGAGGAGTTGGAAGAAGATGGCCAGAGCGACAATGGCTACCTTCACGGGACTCCCGATGCCGAACACGAGGAAGAGGAGCAGGATGAACGCCACCTGCGGGATGGGGTAGACGATGTAGATCATGGGAGAGATGAGCCGATCCATCCAGCGCTCGTGCCCAATGAGGAGGCCCAGGGGATAGCCAGTGAAGAACGCGATCAAGATCGCAAGCACAAGACGCCACGCGCTGATCCAGAAGTTCCGGAAGAGAAGGGGACCGAGCCGCTGCATCTCCTTGATTGCCTTGATGGGGTTCGGCAGGAACTCGACACCCTTCACCTGGAGGATGACGAGGCTTGCGATCTCCCACAGGATGAAGAGGAGTGCCAGGCTCCCAATGTAGACAGCAATACGCTCTGCAAACGACCTATCGCGGACTCGTTCTGACACGTACGCAAGTGCCCTCATCGCGCGACGCGCTGTCATTCGCGCTCCAATGCGGCGCGCAGCCGCCCGATCGTCTCCGCGAACGCTACCGACTCTCGGTAGTTGAGTTCCCCCATCGCCGGATTCTCCACCACGTCCTTGACTCTCGCCGGCCGGTCGGTCAACACCAGGACCCGCTGACCGAGGAAGGCTGCCTCCTCGATGTCGTGCGTGACAAGGACGAGCGCGAACGCATGGCGCTTCCATAGTCTCAAGAAGAGGTCTTGGATCCGCTCCTTGGTCAGCGTGTCGAGCGAGGCAAGCGGCTCGTCCATCAGCATGACCGTCGGCGACGTGGAGAGAGCGCGCGCAACGCCGACGCGGCGCTTCATCCCTTCGGACAGCTCTGACGGGTAGCGGTTCCTCACGTCGCCGAGCCCCAAGTCGTCGAGCACGGCTTGCGCCGTGGCGCGCGGGTACTCTCTTCCGAGAAGAAGACTCAGATTGGCGTTCTGCCACACCGTCTTCCAGGGTAAGAGGCCGGCGTTTTGCAGGATGAGCGCAATTTCACGCCGAGGACGCGTGATAGTCTCTCCGTGCACCGAAATCGTCCCCTCCAGCGGACGCACGAGGCCGGCCATGGCGAAGAGAAGCGACGACTTCCCGCATCCCGACGGACCGATCAAGGCGAGGCTCTCGCCGGGGCCGACGGAGAGCGAGATGCGATCGACGGCGCGCACGGCCGCCTTCTTCCTGCCGTATTCGACGACCACATCTCGCACGTTGATCATGGCAGAAGGGTGAAGTCGGTGAACTCAGCCAACGAGGGGCACTTGTTGGGGAAGCCGCTAAGATAGCCCTTGTCGGCCATCCACTCCGTCACCGACTCGAAGATCTCTTCCGACAGCGGAGCTGGCCGCTCGAACACGGGAATCGACATGGCGTCGAGCGCTTGCTGCTGGATCAGCGTCCTGTCCTGCCCCTGGAAGAAGAGATCGAGCACGACGTCCAGGCCCACATCGACAATCTGCTCCCGTGGGGTCGCGTTCATCCGCTCGACCGCTGCGTCGTAAACACGCAGGAAGGCGGCGACGTCATCCACGTGACCCTCAACGAACTCCTCGCGGAACAGCATGACACGCGGAGGGATGGGGATCGACGAGAAGTCGGAGAGGACGATCAGCTGCGGGGGTGCCCCGCTGACTGGCACGAGCGTCGCGATGTACGTGTAGAACGGCTCGGGGAGGACCGCCGACGGAAGCACACCTGCGCCGAACATCCCCGGGAGGAAGAGCATGTCGTAGAAGCATGAGATCCTCGGTCCCCTCGAACCGCTCACGAGGAAGAACTGGTCGAGCAGATACTCCTCATCCATCTGGCACATGACGGCAACGATCCGTGAGGACTGGAGCAGCTCATCGACAGTAGCTGGGCCCGTGTCGGCTCTCGACACGAGAACAACTCGGAATGCTCCCGCCTGCGGCGTCGACCCCGCGCTCGCCACGACGACGACCGTTTGGTCACCGAGGTAGTCAAGCACAGCGGACGTGACGTCGGACATCACCCCGTCGAGGCTTCCCCCGCGCAGCGCCTGGCTTCGATTCTCGTTGTTTGTGATTCCGACAAGCTCTACGGCGAGGCCTGCTTCATCGAACATGCCCCAGGCTTCGGCAAAGGCAATCGGAAGCGCTTCGAGGACGGGTGGAAGACTGATTCGCAGAGTCGTCGCTGTCACACCCAGTCCGCCGCCAACGGCCACCAAGATGCACAGGAGAGCAACACGCCGCATATCTGGCATCGCCTTCCCCCTCGTCTTTGGGATCTTACGGATTATACCGGCTGCCCGAGAACGGGCCAACGGAACCTCTCTTTCGGTCGCACGCTGGAACAGATACCATCACCATTCCATGGATCGAATCACAACGTGGCTGTGGCGCTACCGCGGGCGGGTGTTCGCTGGGTTCGTCACGCTCATGATCGTCGACGGCACCGGCCTCATCATGCCTCTCGTCATCGGCAGGGCGATCGACGACCTCACGGCCGGACAGGCGAACTTATGGCTCTATGGGCTGTGGATCCTCGGCCTGGCTCTGGTCGCCCTCGTTCTCCGATTCGCGTGGCGGCTTCTCCTCATCGGCACGGCGCGGCGCATTGAGCGCGACCTGCGCGCGAAGCTGTACGGACACCTCTTGGCGATGCCGGCGTCGTTCTACAACGAGACGCGAACGGGCGACCTGATGGCGCACGCGACGAACGACGTCGAGGCGGTGACGCGCGCCTGCGGCTTCGGACTGATCACGATCATCGACCCGCTCGTGATGATCCCCGTATCGCTCGGCGTCATGCTCTCGATCGACGCTCGCATGACGCTCTACGCGGCGATCCCCCTTCCGATCCTCACCGTGGTGATGCTCGCATTCGGGAAGGTCATCCACCGCCGTTTCGAGCGCGTGCAGGAAGCGTTCTCCGCTGTCATGGAGAAGGTGCGTGAGAACGTGGCAGGCGTACGCGTCCTCAAGTCATTTGCCCAGGAGCCGGGGTCGGAGCGGGACTTCTCGAAGACGAATCAGCGACTTGTCCATGAGAACATGTCGCTCGTCCGCGTGCACGGCGTATTCCACCCGCTGATCGAGCTCCTCGGCGGCGCGACGATGGCCATCATCCTCTGGGTCGGCGGGGCGAGCGTCATTCGCGGTCAGGTGAGCCTCGGCGATTTCGTCGCGTTCGCGCAGTATCTGATGATGTTGATCTGGCCGATGCTCGCCGTGGGGCAAGCGGTCAGCCTGATCCAGCGAGGCTCGGCCTCGCTCCAGCGTATCAACGTGCTCCTCGGGTTGCCGGCGGACATCGCGGAGCCAGAGAATCCGCGTCCGCTCACTGCTGCATCGATCGAGGTTCGCGATCTGACGTTCTCCTACCCGGGATCTGAGGACCGTGCGAATGCCGCAGCGCTGTCCGGCGTGAGTCTCCGGGTTCCTGATGGCACGACGCTCGGCATCGTCGGGTTGACGGGATCCGGGAAGAGCACGCTCGCGCATCTCATTCCGCGCGTGTTCGATCCGCCGGCCGGGACCGTGTTCATCGGGGGAGCCGATGTGCGCGACCTTTCCCTCGCAGACCTGCGCTCGTCGGTCGGATTCGTTCCCCAGGACGCCTTCCTCTTCTCAGCCACGATCGCCGAGAACATCTCTTTCGGACGCCCGGCGGCGACTCGCGAGGAGGTCATCCGCGCGGCGCAACTCGCTAGCATGCACGATGAGATCACGGCGTTCCCCGACGGATACGAGACGCGCGTCGGCGAGCGTGGCCTGTCCCTCTCCGGCGGCCAGAAGCAGAGGGTCGCCATCGCGCGTGCCCTTCTATGCGATCCGCGGATCGTCGTGTTTGACGATCCGTTGTCGGCCGTCGATGCCGAGCGCGAGGAAGTCATCCTCGACAATCTCCGCCAGTTCTTCCGCGGCCGAACCTGCATCCTGATCGCCCACCGCCTGTCGGCGGTCAAAGAAGCCGACGAGATCGTGGTCCTTGACGAGGGCCGCATCGTAGAGAGGGGCCGGCACGAGGAGTTGGTCGCCCTGGGCGGGATCTACGCTCGCATCTGGGCGCTGCAGCAGGCGGAGAGGAAAGCGGTGAGACCGTGAGCGACACGTTCCACGACGACGAGATCGTCGGGAAGGCGTTTGACGCCCGCCTGACGCGCCGCATGCTGCGTTTCCTCAGGCCCTACCGCGCGATCTTCGCCGTCTGCGTCGTTCTGACGATGGGGCTCGCCGGGATCGAGCTCGCGCTGCCCTACTTCTCAAAGACCGCCATCGACGCGTACATGCGGCTCCCCCACGCTATCGTCACCCTCGACAAGGCGCCGGCTTCGGGCGAACCGATCGACGTCGGCGCGGGGCGCTACCTGGTCCGTACGGCGGCCGTCGATTCCGAAACGTTGGGCGCCTGGGAGACAGCCGACGCTCTCGCGCCAGAGCGCTACCTCTTCGTTGCGGATACGGATGACCGCGCGCCCACGGCGGCGAGGTATCCCGCGGCTTTCGCCCGCGCGCCGGGCGGATACTTCGCGCCGGAGTCGGCATTGCGCACGGTTTCGCCGCGCGATACCGAGACCCTGCGCGGCGGCGCCCTGGCCGGTGTCCTTCGCCTTGCGCTCTTCTTCGCCTTCGCGCTCGTCGT
>CAYUSW010000116.1:0-3199 GCA_964447445.1 uncultured Thermotogae bacterium | reverse complement strand
ATGGCGACGGAATTCCTTCCGGCTCCGGGCGTCAGGCGCGAGGAGTTGATCGATGTGGCACTTCTCTCCTCACTGCCCGACGAGACACCAGAAGGACGCAGCATCGTCGTTCTGTGCAAGAACGAACTTGGCGTCCGTGGAAGCGACATCCGGGCTCCGGAAACGGCGACCTTCGTGCCGT
Source organism: uncultured Thermotogae bacterium (assembly GCA_964447445.1). Lineage (GTDB taxonomy): Bacteria > Bipolaricaulota > Bipolaricaulia > UBA7950 > UBA9294 > CAIOGO01. The sequence continues at coordinate 3,018 of CAYUSW010000116.1, read as the reverse complement.
TCTCCGCTGTGACACGGATGAGCGGCGCCGACATCGGAATGCGGCGGGTGCGCAAAGGTGCGATCGATGCCATGGAGGTGCTCGTCCGCGGACTGGGAGGCTACTTCCCCGACGCCGTAAGGGCCGACGTCGACCGAATCGGCCGCAACGGGGACACGCCGTTGGTTGTCACAGACGGGGAGCGCGTTCTTGGGACAGTGCGCCTGAAGGACGTCCTGAAGCAGGGAATCAAGGCTCGCCTTGCGGAGCTTCGCCAGATGGGAATCCGCTCGGTGATGATCACGGGGGACAACCCGCTCACAGCAGCATCCATTGCTGCTGAAGCAGGGCTCGACGACTTCATCGCGGAAGCGAAGCCCGACGCCAAGCTCGGATTGATCCGCAAGTACCAGAGCGACGGCCATCTCGTGGCGATGATCGGCGATGGGACGAACGATGCCCCCGCGCTGGCTCAAGCGGACGTCGCGGTGGCGATGAACGCTGGGACTCAAGCGGCGCGCGAAGCAGCGAACATGATCGATCTCGACTCGAATCCGACGAAGCTCCTCGACATCGTAGAGGTCGGCAAGGAGATCCTGATCACTCGCGGCGCCCTCACTACGTTCAGCGTGGCCAACGACATGGCCAAGTACTTCGCCATCGTCCCCGCGATCTTCGCCACAGCGTACCCGGAGCTCGGGATCCTGAACGTCATGCGGCTTTCAACACCGGCGAGCGCTGTCCTCGCGGCCGTGATCTTCAACGCGATCATCATTCCGGCGCTTATCCCCCTTGCGCTGCGCGGAGTGCGGTTCCGCGCGCGCTCGGCATCTTCTGTTCTGCGCTGGAATCTGGTCATGTACGGCGGCGGAGGCCTCGTCCTCCCGTTCATAGGGATCAAGCTCGTGGACATGCTGTTGGCCGCGTCGGGCCTGGCCTAGAGGAGGAACCATGAAGGAGACTCGAACTGCGGTCTACGTCGTCCTCTTGTTCTCCCTCCTCCTTGGCGTCTTCTACCCGCTCTTCGTGACCGGGGTCGGCCAACTGATCTTCCCGTGGCGCGCCAACGGCAGCCTCGTGTCATCGGCGGGTCGCGTCGTGGGGTCGGAGCTCATCGGGCAAGCCTTCTCCTCTCCGCGGTACTTCCACGGCCGTCCATCGGCCTCGAGCTACGATCCGATGTCTTCCGGGGCATCCAACTTCGGTCCCTCGGATCAAGTCTTCATCGTGGCGGTGAGCGCGCGGGTTGAGAGGGTGCGAGAGGAAAACGGTCTCCCCGAGGGCGTCCCCGTCCCGGCGGATCTGGTCCTTGCGTCGGCCAGCGGCCTCGACCCGGAGATCACCCTTGAGGCGGCACTGGTTCAGGTGGAGCGCGTCGCCGCGTCGCGCGGCCTTCCGGCCGACGATGTAAGGGGTTTGGTCCGACGCATGGTCCTCGCCCCCTTCTTGGGCGCGTTCGGCGAGCTCCGCGTGAACGTCCTGTTGCTGAATCTTGCTCTCGATACGCTATCTTGAGATGCTGACGAGCGTCGCGCGAGACGCGAGCGAGGGACAACATGCCGAATGACTCACGCGAGAGCGGTCGACCCGATCCCGACGCACTCCTTCGCGAGATCCAGAAGACGGAGCCGCCTCAGGGCAAACTCAAGGTCTTCCTCGGGTACTCACCGGGTGTCGGGAAGACGTACTCGATGCTCCTTGAGGCGCGGATCCGACGGCGCCGAGGCGACGACATCGTCGTCGGAGTCGTCGAGACGCACGGGCGATCCGAGACCGCATCCCTGCTCGAGGGCCTTGAGGTCATCCCGCGTCTGATCGGGAACTACAAGGGCATCGAGCTCGGCGAGATGGACCTCGACGCGATCCTCTTGCGTCGCCCGCAGGCCGTTCTGGTCGACGAGTTGGCCCACTCGAACGCACCGTGGTGCCGGCACCCGAAGCGTTACCAGGATGTAGTCGAGCTCCTGCGAGCCGGCATCGACGTGCACACAACCCTCAACGTCCAGCACCTCGAAAGCCAGAACGACGTCGTCACGCGAATCACGGGCGTTCGGATGAAGGAGACCCTGCCCGACTGGGTCGTCGAAGAGGCTGAGGAGATTCAGATCATCGACGTCCCTCTGGAGACGCTGTTCGAACGGCTCCGCGAGGGGAAGGTGTACGTTCCGGAAGAGGCACAGCGCGCCGTGGAGGCGTTCTTCCAGCGTGGGCACCTCGTGGCGTTGCGCGAGATTGCGCTCAACATCGTCGCACGCAAGATGGATGTGGAGCTCCTCAACTATCGCCGCGCCCGCGCGATCAACGTGCCGTGGCCGGCCGCGGAGAAGCTCATGGTCTGCGTGGGCGCAACAACCAGCGCTCCCGAACTCGTTCGCAAGGCGTATCGCATGGCCAAAGACCGCAACGCCGAATGGTACGCCGTGCATGTCGCCGTGCCGGTCGTGGGGCCACAAGCCGCATCTCGTCAAGCGTACTTGGCCGAAGCGCTGAACCTTGCCGAGAGGTTCGGCGCGCAGACGATCACTCTCTCCGGACCTGATGTGGTTCCTACGCTGCTCCAGTTTGCGCGCGAGAACAACGTGAGCCAGATCGTGGTTGGCCGACCTCGCCAAACGACGTTTCTCGGGACGCTTCGTGGGTATCCGGTCTACTGGCTGCTGCGGAAGCAAAACGAATTCGATCTCGTGCTCATTGCCCCGACCGTCCCCAAGCAACGAACCGGGCAACCGACTCCGCGGCGCCGCATGAACCGCGGCTACATCACCGCTCTGTTCATCTTGGCTGCAGCAAGCGGCGCAAACCTTCTCATCGAGCCGTACGCCAACCCGACCTCTCTCTATGCGATCTATCTCCTCTCGACGCTCGTGATCGCCCTGTCCTTCGGATTAGGTCCGTCGGTCTGGACCGCGATCCTCAGCTTCTTGGCGTTCGACTTCCTGTTCATCGCGCCGAAGTACACGCTGGCCATCAAGCACGCGACGGACCTCGTGGGTGCCCTGGTCTTCCTCGTCACCTCCATTGCGGTCGGTCAATTGATCC
>CAYUSW010000115.1:0-2172 GCA_964447445.1 uncultured Thermotogae bacterium | reverse complement strand
CTCCAGCCACAGCTCTCTCAGCACGCGGAGATCCGCGGATCGATCGTCGCGCGCTTCGTCTGTCGGCGTCAGGAGATCGAGCGTCTCGAACACGAAGGATTCGGGCCCGAGCTCGTTCCAGTCCGCCTGAAGCTCCTTGTCGGGATGCGAGCCGTTCTCGAGCTGGAACCGCTGGCGGTTGAGGACTCCTGGGAGGTTGGGACTCGATCCGAGGAGCATCTTCCCGGACGCGGTGTTCCGGATGCCGTAGACGCCCGCAGGGCGCGGCGTCTCCAGGTATTCGCGAACGAGCGCCTTGCGGTCCGCGCGGCCGGCGGTCTTGGGACGCTCCACACGGAAGGCCCAGCCCGTGCGGCCATCCGGCCATGCGAGCGGGAATCGCGGCATTCCGGCTTCAGCGAAGAGGACCGCTTGCCGCGTGTCGGCGGCGTAGTTCGTGAAGAGGACGCAGTCCAGCAGCCACTTCGTTCCCAACCACTCCCGAAGGGCGGTGAGGAGGTGTCGATCCAGATCGCCTGCCCAGTCCGACGCGCGGACCCAGAAGCCGACGCATGCAGCGCAGGCGGCCGCACCGCACAGAGGCACAGCCTCAGACCAGACCGGGACGATGTAGACGCAGCCGAGGCAGCGCATCTCGTCTGGGGCAAGCACCGTGTAGGTGAACGCCTCCCCGCGCTCATGCTCGCGCTCGTGGCGCTCGAGGTCGGCCAGGTTCTCGGCCAACGTGAAGTCGTCGGACGGCCAATCGCTGCCGCTCCAGCGGCGCAACTCGGCGGCATCCGACATCACCGCGTCGTAGTCGCGCTCCGCGTCGGACGCGCGCAACGGACGGAGAACCAGACGCCCCGTCCGCATCTCTCGGGGCGCGGAGCCGCTCGACGGAAATGCGATGGGCATGAACAACCTCCCTCGGCCGGGACGTCCACGCCGTCCAGGCGCGACAGCTTACGCGACGGCCTGCTTCTTCAGGAAGAGGCGTACGACCTGGAGCGCGTAGAGGCCGCTCACGACCTTCTTCGTTTCCCACGACGCTTCGCGCTCGCTCAACCGCCCCTTGTAGATCCCGAAGAAGAAGAGCCGCGTGAGCCACCGGAGCGGCATCTTCTTGTCCGGGTCGAAGACATAGCCGTCGGCCGGCGTCATGGTGAAGCGGAAGGGCGGCGCGAGGCGGAGGCCCGTCGCCCGATCTTGCGATCGCAGAGCCTCAAGGGTTTGGCGCCGGATCGCCTCGTGCGTTTCGTCGGCCGGCGGGAACCAGCTCTTCTCGAGGCTCTTCACCGGAATCCCGACAACGTGCGGGCAGAGAGCGCGGGCCTCGGCCACGGCAGCCTCTTCCCCGACGACAGCCAGCAACTTGGCGTTCATGAACGTGGCGAGTTCGAGACCGATCTCGCCGACGCGCACTCCATTGCGTCACCGCACCGATGTGCGGCGCGACCGTGTGCGGTGCGAACCCACCGCCCCCGGCCATCGCATGTTGGCCGACGAAGATCATCCCGTACGGCTCACCGCGGACGGCCTTCCGTGCCTTCCCGGGCAGGTGCGGCCGCCGCAGGACGCGGGCATTCGCGGGCAGGCCTGTAACGAGCAGGTTGGAGAGCCGCTTCCCGCCATCGTGCTCGTCTTCGATGATGATCTCGTCGATTCCGAACTCGTTCGCCGCCTCGCACACGGCACGGACGTCCGATGTGATCAGGGCTCTGCCTTCCGAGCGCCAGAGATCGGACCCGTGGCTCATCGCCTCCCAGTTCGCCTTCGAGATCCCCGACGCGCCTTCCACGTCGCAGAGGATGTAGAGCACCTTTCTCGCGTTCTTGATGATGGCCACAGTGTTGGCGTCCTCCTTGCTCAGAGAGCAGCGACCGGACAGTAACACAACATACTGTTCTATTTCAATCGCAGGCGCGTCCTTCTGCGCCCGCAGGGAGTTCCCAGCCGTCGCCAGCGCTTCCGCGCTCGGCACGCGACGCCTGCGCCCGGTGCAGGACGATCGGCAGGCATCGCGCGAAGAGCTCGAAGTCTGCGTCCGTTGTATAGATCTCGTGCCGATGCTGCACTCCGACAGCGCAGATCAGGAAATCGGTGTTCGAGCCTTGGATCCCCTTCGAGCGGCAGAGGTTGTAGTAGCTCGCTGCCGACTCGTAGTCCTCCGCCTCGATCGGAAGGTCCGGG
>CAYUSW010000114.1:0-2459 GCA_964447445.1 uncultured Thermotogae bacterium | reverse complement strand
GTATTGGGCTGGCGAGCGGCCGTCGTTCCGTTCGCGCGCCGAGCGGAAGCCATCCAGGTGATCGTCGACCGCCACGAGAAGGGCGAGTTTGACGAGGCCTTCTACCAGGAGTACCTCGCGCCGATGTTCAGCGAGCCCCTGCCGGAGACCCCAACGCCGCGCTCGCTCATCCTCGTGGCGACGCCAAGTCACTCCGTGCGCATGCGTTTCACGCTCGACGGAGTCGGGTTCCCGGTCATGACGGCGCCCGGCTACTTGCGAGGGGTCCAGCCGAAGCCGATAGAGAAGATCCAGGAGTTCCTGTCGCCGTTCGGGCTGTCAGCCGCGCGCGTTGACGGGCCGCAGAAGACGATGGCCACGATCTCCGGCTTCGCTCGATACGGGCGCAATAACATCAGCTACGTCGACGGGCTCGGAAGCTTCATCGCCCTCAGCACGTTTGTCTCTGACATGGAATGCGACGAGGCCCCACCTCAGTCGCAGGAGACGCTGCCGCGTTGCACGACGTGTCATGCCTGTCGCGAGGCGTGCCCTACCGGCGCAATCAGCGACGACCGCTTCCTCCTCCATGCCGAGCGGTGCATCACGTTCTGGAACGAGAAGTCGCACGAGGTTCAGTTCCCCGACTGGATCGAGCCGGAGTGGCACAACGCCCTCTTCGGCTGCCTCCACTGCCAGCGCGTCTGCCCCGAGAACCGAGTGCACGTCGATCGAGTCCTCGAGGGACCGACGTTTGACGAGCCGACGACGCGATGGCTCTTGTCCGAAGTGAAAAAGGTCGACCGGCCGGAGGCCGTGCGCCCGGATCTCGAGGCGTGGCGGCTGATCGATCTTCTCGACTACCTGCCGAGAAACCTCGGCGCGCTCGTGAAGAGGGAAGCACTCCGCAGAGAGAAAGAGGGGAAGAAAGGAGACGCACGATGACCGCACGTGGACTTCGCATCGGCCTTGCCGCGGCGGCGAGGCTCGCTAGTCTCGGAATCTGTCTCGGCGTGACCACCGCGCTTCGATGGGCTCGACTCTTCCCGAACAACGACCCGATCATGGCCGTGATGCTGCCGTGTGCAAAGCGCGGGCGGGCCGCAGCCATCGCGTTCCCCGTTGCGGCCATGATCCTGTTCGACGTCTTGTCGGGGAGGGTAGGAGTCTGGACCGCCGTCACGGCGGGGACCTACGGGCTTCTTGGGCTTGCGTTCTCGTCCGCCTATCGTGCGCTCGCCCGGCGCGGGCACGCCGTAGGCGTTGCGACGTTCGTGGTTTCTGGCGTTGTCGGCGTGCTCCTCTTCGACTTCATCACGGGGCCGATTCTGTCGAGCGCGATGTTCGGCATGTCGTTCAGTCAGGCCTTCGTCGGACAGATCCCGTTCACGCTCAAGCATCTGGCGAGCGTGTCTGCGTACACACTGATGGTGAGTCCGGCGCTCGCTTGGCTCCTTCAGCAAATCGAGAGGGGAGAAGAGGCGATCGAGCGACGGCTCGTGGGCGCGGCGTCCGGCGTCGAGTGAGGCGGACCGGCTGCGTGGCGCTCCCGGCGTGCACGAGCTAACGTCCCCGGGTATCCGTCATGCGCCTCGCAGGACGATGTCGGCCGTAGCGGCGCAGCGGATCGAGTTGGCAGTCGGTGACCATCCCCTGGCGCTCGGACTTTGTGGAATCGCGCGGCGAGAGAAGGACCGCGATCAGAAGTAGCCCTGCGGCGATCAGAATGAGAACGGCTGCCATCGACTCCTCCTTCGTTTGCCAGGGAGTTTGCCCTCGGTGCATCTCGCCTTCGTCTCACGCGAGCCGGCCGGGGACGCTCCGCGAGCGTGCACTAGCCTGGAAAGACAAGGCTGCAGCACGTGACGGCGCCCTCGGCCTTGGCCAGCTCGCTGACATCCACACTGCGGACTTCGATACCGCGGGCCGCGAGGCGTTCTGCGGTCCGCGGGAACGCAGTCGGGTAGATGACGCGGGCTCCGACGCGCACTGCGTTGGCACCGTAGAGCTCGCCCGGGTCTACTTCGACGATCGCGAACTCGCGGAAGACACTCGGGCTGACCCATTGTGGCTGCACGAGGACCGTCCCTTCCGCGACGGCCGTGGCGGCCGACTTGAGGTGCAGGCAGCCTCTCACCGCAACGCTCTCGACCTCGTAGCCGAGCGGAGAGAGGACGGCTCGCATCTGCCGAACCCCGTCTGTGTTGGATCGCGCTGTCCTTCCGACGAAGACTCGTCGTCCCACGACGAGCACATCGCCTCCATCGACCGTTGCGGGCGGCTCGATCGCGGCGATCCTGCGGTGGGCTCGAAGAGCCACCGTGACCGCTCCCGTCTCCGGGCGCCGTGACGGTGCTCCCGGCCGCGTGATGATGGCGACTTCGGGCAAGACGACGGCCGTGTCTTCGATGAACACGGAGTCGGGGCACTCCGGGGCGGCAGGGACGCGCTCCACGCAGCAACCGACTTCGCGGAGCGCC
>CAYUSW010000113.1:0-5605 GCA_964447445.1 uncultured Thermotogae bacterium | reverse complement strand
AGAATCCCTTCGGGAGATCGAGTTCCCACGCGCAGCCTTCGACGTCCACGGCGCGCGACGCCAGGTCCGCCGAGAGGAGTCGGCGGGTCACCGTGGGGCGCCCCCATCCGACGGTCACGCGATAGCGCTCCGCGTTCATTTCCGGCGTGGCGAGGAACATGCCGCCGATGCGCGGATAGCGGTTCGGAAGGAACGATCCGAGCATCATGGCGCGTTTCATCGGCTGCGGGAGCTTAGCCAGCGGGCGCAGGAGCTTGTCGAACTGGAACCACGGGTACCCGCCGAAGACCTCGTCGGCTCCTTCACCGGTCAGAATGACCTTGACGTCTTGCGCGCTCTCCTCGGCGGCCAGTAGACGCAGGATCTCAATGCCCGAGGCGCTGGGATCCTCCGAGAACCACAACGCCTCCGGGAGTCGGGCGAAGTCCTTCGCAGTGCACACGCGGACGCGCGAGATCAGGTCGTACTCTGGAAAATCGAGCAGCGTGCGCTGCGTGCGAATCTCGTCGATTCCGGGGCTGTCGAAGCTGAGCGACGCGACGTGCACGGGTCGGCCGAGCTGGCGCAACATGAGGCTAACGATGGCGCTCGAGTCGAGTCCACCGCTCAGCCACGCTCCCACCACCACGTCGCTTCGAAGATGCAGGCGCACGACCTCTTCCAGCTTCTCTCCGAGCGCCTCCACCCAGGTGTCCTCGCGGACCCGCGGGGCCCGCTCGTCTCGCGGGGGAAAGCTCGCATCCCAGTATCGGTGGATGGATGCTGAGCCGCCCTCGTACCGGAGCCACGTGCCTGGCATCAACTGCCGGATACCCGCGAACATCGTGGCGGGCGCGGCGACGAACCCGAGGGTCAAGAGATCGTTCACACCGCGAGGCGAGATCTCGCGCGGCACATCATCCGCTTCCAAGAGGGCCTTCTGCTCGGAGGCGAAGTAGAGGCCCCGCGCCGTCTCGGCGCAGTAAAGGGGCTTGACTCCGAGCCGATCCCGTGCCAGAAACAGGCGCCGCCGACTCGAGTCCCACAGGGCGAGGGCGAACATGCCGCGCAAGCGCTCGACGCAGTTGGCGCCACGCTCTTCGTAGAGGTGCACGATGACCTCGGTGTCCGATTGCGTTCGAAACTCGTGCCCCATGGCCTGCAGCTCGTCGCGCAGCTCGACGTAGTTGTAGATCTCCCCGTTGCAGACGACAACGATGGAGCCGTCCTCGTTCGCGATCGGCTGATCGCCGGTTTCGAGGTCAATGATGCTCAGCCGCCGCGAGCCGAGGCCGATTCCCGGAGCGGAGAACGTCCCCTCGGCGTCGGGGCCGCGGTGGCGCAAGCGATCTGTCATCGCCTGGAGGAGCGCGGCGTCGACCGGCCTCGTCCCTTCCTTGAGCGCGATTCCCGCTATCCCGCACATGCTCTTCCTTGTCTCTTCTCCGCTCTCGGTTTCCGTTCCCGAACCCTATGGGCGCCTGCGCAAACGTCTGGCCGCCGAGCACTCGGCGCACCCCGGCTTCCAGCCGCAGGCCTCGACGTCGCAGGGAACCGGGCGACCGACGAGGTGGAGCGCGACCCGCTCGAGATGCTGCGTCGATCGCCCCTTGATCAGAACGACGTCACCCGCGCGAAGATCCTCTCGCACCAGCTCGGCTGCCCGGCGCGGGCCCCTGCCCGCGTAGACGACGCCCTCTTTGGGCATCCCCGCGCCGCGAGTTCCGCGCGCCAAGCTCTCGAAGGCCTTTCTGCCGCCCACGAACACTACCCGCGTTGCCACTCGTGAGATACGCGCGCCGAGATCCTTGTACAGAGGCCCTTGGCTTCCCTTCGGCTCCTCGATGTCCCCGAGGACGACGATCTTCCGGTCTGCATCGATCTCTGCGAGCGTATCGAGGCTCGCGTGGATCGTCTCCAGGGTAGACTTGAACGTGTCGACGATGAGGAACGCACCCTCGTCCATGCGCATGACCTGCAACCGCTCGGGCGTCGGAGCGAGCCGTTCGAGCTGTGGCAGGACCTCGTCCAGCGACAGGCCCTCGCCGAGGGACACGGCGATCGCCGCAAGAATTGGGTAGACCATCGGGCGGCCGAGCAGGCGAACGACGACCTCGCGCGCCCTTCCATCCACGTGCAGTTGAAACCGTGTCCCCTCTCGGATGTCGATCGAGACCGAGCTCGCGCCAACATCGCAGGCGCTGCTAAACCCAAACGTGACGACCCGAGCGTTCGTCGTCTCTCGCATCCACAAGACGTTCGGATCGTCGCCGTTCAGCACCGCTAGACCTGCGGGCGGCAAAGCTCTCACCAGCACCGATTTCTCCTCGCGCGTCCCCTCCAGCGTGCCGAGCGATTCGTGATGCTCGCTGCCGATGGACGTCACCACCGCGATGTCGGGGCGAAGGAGCCGAGCGTAACGCGCCATCGTTCCCTTGCGGGAGATCCCCACTTCGAGCGCGCCGTAGCGTGCCCCAGCGCGGATGCGCAACAGCTTGGCCGCGAGGAAGGCGCCCGAGTTCCATCCCTTGGGATCCCGAGGCAGGCCGAGGGCGGCGCTGACGGCGCGGGTGGTCGTCGTCTTTCCGAAGGATCCGACCACGGCGACGATGCGCGTGCGGCGAATCATCGTGCGGCGATACGCATGCGCGATCGGGAAGAAGATCGGCCACGTGTGGGAGAGCGCGCCCAAGAGGAGCCTCTTGCGACCCGGCGCGCTTCCGAGGCGGCGGACGATTTCCATCAGCCTGGGAGCCATGCCCTCATCCTACACAATGTCGGGACGAGTCGACCCCAGCTGCTGCGGCGGTCCCGGGAAGCCTCAAGTAGGAATTGATGGAGTTCTTAAGCAGTCGGAGACCGCGGCGATCACGCAGCACCGCCAATCGGTGGCTCCCCGGGCTCATCGCGATTTGTGCAGCCGTAACCTGGGGTGGAAGATGACGTCGTGAGGTGGGAATGGGTGAGCCCGGGGACCGCCTGCTGAGATTCAAGCAGCGTAAGACTTTGCGTGACGTCGACCGCATTCTCAATTTCCTCGTCCGCTCCTGCTACCGCAACGTTGCGGTCTACCGCCGCCTCCTTGATGAGCGACGGGTGCTTCCCCAACAGATTCGCTCCGTCGCCGACCTCCCTCAGTTGCCGATCGTCGAGAGGGAAGAACTCTTCCGGGACGGCTCCGTCCGCGACCGAGTCCACGCCCGCGCCAAGTTCGCCCACTGCGTTCGGACGAGTACGAGCGGCTCGACAGGGTTCCCCCTCAGCATCTACATGAGTCGGGGCGAGGCGCTGTATCGCCGGCTCCTGCTCTTCTCAGCTTGGCGACGCTTCGGCCAGCTTCCCTTCCCTCTGCGGGTCGCCGACGTGGGCTCTTGGGTTGGGAGCGACTCCGGCGTCGAGATCAAGCGACGGGCAGGCGCCTCGGTCGTCAGGATCTCCATTGCGCTTCCTATGGAGCGCCAGATCGAGCTCCTCGTCCGTCACCGACCGCACATCATTTCGGGGTATCCCACGGCCCTCGAGATCCTGGCGGACGCACTCCGTGCGCATGCGCTCCACGCCTCTCCCACGGCGCTTTCGCCAAGCTTCGTAGCCACTCGAGGCGAGATTGCGTACGAGGCGACCCGACGGTCGATCGAGAGCGCGTTCGGCTGTCGCGTGGCCGACTTCTACAACTGCGAGGAGGTCGGGAACATCGCTTGGCAGTGTCCGCGGGACCCCAAGGCCTATCATGTCAACAGCGACGCCTGCATCGTCGAAATCGTCGACTCGGAGGGGAATCCGCTGCCTGCCGGCGTGGAAGGCCAGATTCTCGTAACGAACCTCTACAACTGTACGATGCCGTTCATCCGCTACGCCCTCCACGACCGTGGGGTCCTACTCCCGTCGAGCGAAGGCCGTTGTGCTTGCGGGAGCCAGAGCCCACGAATGGGCATCCTCAGCGGACGTGACGATGACTACCTCTACCTGCCGAGCGGACAGAGGATCTCGCCGCGCCTCGTCGCGACCGCCGTGACTCGCGCGTTTGACCCGCTCGCTCAAGAACGAGGCGTCGACCGTTTCTTCTGGAAGTTCCAAGTCGTGCAGGACGCGTGCGATCACCTCACGATCCGTATTGTTCCCGACGCCGATCGCACCGCCGCGTTTGAGGAGATCCTTGCTCCCGCACTGCAGTCGCTCCATCCAGAGCTGCGTTGCACGGTCGACCTTGTCGACGCCCTGCCCCACGAGCCGTCGGGGAAGTTCAAGAAAGTGATCCAAGCCATGGCCCCGACGGACCGCGGTGCGCCCCCGTCTTCTCCAAACGCGGTTCGTGAGGGGTGACGGTGAAAGCGGACCCAGCCACATGTCCTGCGCGAGCGAGACTACTTGCCATCCCGGCCCGACTGCACGACGCGTTCCAGCTTGCCACCCGGCCCGGGCTCGATGCGATCGACGAACTCCACCGCGAGCGCGTTCCCTTCCCCCAGTACGCGCTGGGCGACATCGAGGATGCCGCGCTGGAGCGCGTTGCGGTCCGCGTCCGGAGCGGCGACGACGCGCCACAGGAAATCGCCCGCTCGCCTCTCGACGATCTGAAAGGCCATCGCGTCTTGGAGCACGTCCTTGTAGGCGTGGGTTAGAACGTGGTCAAGGATCTCGCGGCCGTCTGCCAGGTGAAGCGTAGAGCTTGAGCGCCCCTCCAGCCGCTTGAGGAGCGGCAACGAACGGCCGCAAGGGCAGGGAGTCGGCGACAGCGCGCCACGATCGCCGATGCGATAGTTGAGGAGGACCATCGCGCGGTTGTAGAGATTCGAAACGACGACCTCCCCGACCTGCCCCGGCGGCAGGGTGTTGCCCTCGACATCCACGATGCGGACCGGGCAAAGGTCGACGTTGAGGTGGAATCCGCTTTGCTCCTCACACTGGAAACCGATCCGTCCGACCTCTACCGCCTGGTAGGTCGAGTGGACCCGACAGTCGTAGCGTTCCTCGATGAGCGCGCGTCCCTCCTCGGACAGGTCATCGCCGCCGTAGACCCAGGCGCGCGGTGGATTCAGTTCGACTTCGTGAGCGGCCGCATGGCGGAAGAAGCCCTCCGCGACCGAACCGTACGAATACACCACGTCCGGTCGAAGCTGATTAATCCGTCGGGCGATCTCGTCGTACGAGGCTTGGGACGACAGCGACTCTGTGCGCGCGAAGGCTGCCGGCACGAACAGACGGTCGCGGTGGAATCTCGTGACCTCGGCCGTGGAGGACTCCGTGGGGAAGAGGGAGAGGCGCCGCTGGCCCCACGTCTTGCCGAGGAGGTGGTAGAGCACGATTCGATCTCGCTCGCCGTAGACGAGCTGGCGAAACAGCGCCCGTGCGTCCCAGAGGATCCGCTTCTGTCCCGTGGCCGATGTCCCCGTCGAGAACAGGGCGTGACAGTCCTGCGGCCGGTAGCCCGTCGATTGGAAGGTGACCGTGTTGGCTCGTACAAAGGCTCCGTCAATCAATGGGAGCCGCGACAGGTCGTCGGCTATCCGGAAGTCGGCGGGCCTCAAACTCGCGTGTTGCATAGCATCTCGGTAGAAGGGCACAGTTCTGTAGGCGTGGGCGACGATGGCCCGAAGACGCCTGCGCTGTAACCGCTCGATCCACG
>CAYUSW010000112.1:0-2902 GCA_964447445.1 uncultured Thermotogae bacterium | reverse complement strand
GCACGGACACGCCGACCGAGCCAACGACGCGGCCCGACGGGGAGAAGATGGGTGAGGCGATGCCGTGCGTTCCGGCCAGCGACTCGCCCTCGCTCTCGGCGTAGCCGCAAGCGCGGATCTTGGCCAGTTCCTTCTTGAGCCGACCCTCGCTCGTGATCGTCGCCTTGGTGAATCGCGGCAGGCCCACGTCTCCGATCACGGCTTCGAGCTCGCCAGGGTCGAGGTGGGCCAAGATCGCTTTGCCCGTTGCTCCGGCATGGAGCGGGTAGGTTTCGCCCAGTTCGTAGGAGACGCGGAGCGCGTGCGTGCCGTCGACTTTCTCGAGGCACACGCCGACGTGCTCCCGCAGGCCGCAGAGAAGCGCCGTCTCGCCCGTCTCGCGCGCGATCCCTTCCATGTGCGGCAGAGCCACCTCGCGCAGCGGCTTTCGCGCCATCGACGCCGCCATCTCGAGGACCCGGCCGCCGAGCCGGTACCCCGCGCCGCCGGGCGCTTCCTCGACGAACCGATGCGCCCGCAGAGCCGAGATATAGCGATAGGCCGTCGAGCGCGGCAGGTCGAGGCGCGCCGCGATCTCGGCGACGCCCAACACCGGCGTCGTCTCGGTGAACAAGGTCAAGATTCGCACGCACTTCTCGAGTGTGTTCAGGGTTCTCGCTCCCCGCGGTTGTCCCATCCTTCGGGATCCGCTATCTCACGATGTGGAGATGCTACAGAACCCGGGCGGGAAGTCAAGGACGCATGAGCGAGTCACGTCCTCGATGCTAACTGCCACGCGTCTCCGATTCTGCGCCACCGATCGCCGCGTCACGGGGCCATTCGGATTCGGCGTCAGGAGGCGAGAACCGATCTTCACTCTTCACCACTTGCTGCAAGCAGGGGCTGATACCTGGCTTCCTGGCATGCGTCGCGCTGCTACCACCTGCCTAGGGCTGACCCCCGCGCCCCCTTCTGCGCCGCGGCCTACGCTCTCCGCGCGGCGATTCTCTTGAGGAGGTCAGCCCAGCGCGCATCGCCGCGCAGAGGTTCAGACTCCGCCTGCGCCGCGGTCGCCTCGGCGTCGGTCCAGCCGCGATCGACAGCGGCGTCGAGCAGGGCGAACGCGCGGTTGTGCGCACCGAGGGCAGCGGCAGCTCGCGCGGCGGCGTGCAGAGCATCAGCGTTCGGCTGGTAGTCGAATCCACGCATGCGCGTGAAGAGTCTGTCAGCCTCGGCGTACTCCTTCTGTGCCACGGCTTCGTGGGCTGACTCGGCATACTCGTCGGCGATGATCCGAACGAGGTCCTCGTGCCGGGCGGCGTCGAAGTGCACGGGGTACATCGTGCACGGGTAGCGCAGCTCGAACCCGCTCTTCTCGGCGGTGCGCACCGACGGCACGTTCACGGCGTGGCAGTGCCAGCCGATGCGCCGTGCGCCGCGGGCGAGGGCCAGCTCGACGGCGAGGCAGGTTGCTTCATACGACAGACCCTTCTTCCGATGCGCCTTGTCGGTCTCGGTGCCGAGATCGCACAGCCCGTCAATGAACGAGTCGGCCAGCGTCCAGGCAACGACCTTGCCTTCGTGGACGGCGACGGCGCCCACGCCGTGCTCGAGGAAGCCGTCGGCCGAGCCGAAGTTCGCGTCGAGCCACACCGCGACTCTCTTGTCCACCTCGATCTCCGACGCGAGGAGCGCGCGATCGAGCGGCACGACGTCGTAGCCTGCAGGGATGGCATCCCTCCAGCCGGTTGCCGGCTGCGCCCACTCGTAGTGGAGGCGACGGTCGGGAATCGCCGTCCGCGGAGCCAGGATCTCGGGCAGGTACTCCTCCCACGCGAGCGAGTCGCAGGTGAGCCAGCCGAACACCACGTCGGCGCCGAGGGCACGTTCGACGAACAGCCAGTCGCGCAGCTCGCGCCGAAAGCTCCGGTTGTGCGGGTTGCCGGCAAGATAGAGCCACGTGAAGCCCGCCTCCGGCGCTACTACACAGATGGCGGTCGGAGCGCTTGCCGAGTCGGCGAGCACAACCGCCGGGCGGACGCCGGCCAGGGCGGAGAGCGCCATGCCCTGGTCGGAAAGCCCGCGTGCGACGACTCGTACGGACGAATACTGATCCTTCTCCAATCGCTCCATGGAACTCACTCTCCTCAAGGACTAGGTGCTGGACTCGCGCTGGGTGGGCCAGACGCCCACAACCCACGTCGCGTCCTCTGTACGGCGTATGAAGACCCGGTAGCCGCCAACCCGAACTTCGCGAGACGGAAACTCGGGGAACCCGTCGATCGGCGCCTCGCGCGCGAGAAGCTTCTTCGGCGATCTCAGAAGAGTCCCGACCTCGTTCAGGAACTCTCTTGCCACCTGGGGATCGACGCGGCGGAGCTTCTCGACCGCTCCGCGAAGTTGCCAGCGGCCGAAGTCGTTGAACGCGACGCGGGCGGTCATGGCATCTCCAAGAGCTTCGAGGCCTCCGCAAGGACTTGGTCGAGACTCAGACCCTTCGCCTTGCGAATCTCCGCCTCACCCTTCGCGAGGATCCCGAGGACCTCTCGCTCGTACGTCATCTTCTCGTACGCAGTGGCTCCTAGGAGGACGGCCACCGCGTGGCTGCGCTGGGTGATGACGATCGGCTCGTAGGAATCGCGCACCTCTTCGACGATCTCGGCCGCACCCTGACGCAGATCGGTGATCGATATGATCTTCGGCACACGCATTGGGCGTACCTCCTAACGTCCTTTTATGATACGTTTGAACGTACGTTTGTCAAGCCATCTGATGGAGGAAGGGGCAACCGGAAGCTGTGGACCGGCGGGGTCAGCTCTTTATTCATCGCCTTCCGCTTGCGCGAAGGTCGTCACGCCTCGCTTCTTGGCACTCACTGCAGGCGGAGGGGCACGTCTTGTCTCTTGACCTTCGCCGCGCCGCC
>CAYUSW010000111.1:0-3802 GCA_964447445.1 uncultured Thermotogae bacterium | reverse complement strand
TGTGACGTCTATTTGTGACATCCAGTGTCAGGTTGTAGACTCGCCACCCGGAGGCCCCATGCGCGCGGACCGGCTGTTGTCGATCCTTCTCTTCCTGCAGACGCGCGGCCGCTCGACGACCGATCGACTGGCGCGCGAGTTCGAGGTGTCACAGCGGACGATTCTGCGGGATCTCTATGCGCTCCGCGTCGCTGGGTTCCCGCTCTACACCGAGCGCGGCTCGCACGGCGGCTGTTACCTCCATGAGGAGTACCGCAGCGCGCTGACTCAGTTGACGACAAGCGAGGTCGCAACGTTCTTCCTCTCGAGCATCCACCAGCCGCTCGAGGACCTTGGCCTTGCCGCCCAGCTACGTGCTGCCCGTCTCAAGCTTCGGGCGACTGTCTCGGAGGCGCGTCAGGCGGCCGCGACCCGTCTGGCGCAGCGCGTCGTCATCGACTCCCTTCCCTGGAAACGGAACGCGCGGCCGGCAGGCCCCGTTTCGCTCCTCTACCAGGCGGCAATGGAAGATCGCTACGTCCGCGCGACGTTCGTCCGGCGATTCGACGTCGAGACCCGATGCCGCATCGCCGTCTACGGGCTTGTCGCCAAGGCCGGCGGATGGCACGTGGTCTGGGCCGGCGAGGACGGCCTGATCCGCGTCGACGACGCGTCGCTCGTTCGTCAGGTCGGGGTCGAGGCAGACAGCTTCGTGAGGCCGCGCGACTTCGACCTTGAGTCCTTCTGGCGGACGTGGTGCGAGGAGCGAGAAGACGTTGAACCTGGGTACCGCGCCCGCCTTCGTGTGCGCGTGGACGCCCTACGCTACGTGCGCGACGCGCTGGGCGAGCGGCGCGGCGTCCTTCTGCAAGCGACGCAAGGCACGACCTCGTGGACCGAGATCGACGTCTCATTCACGTACTTCGAGGAGGCGCGGCGGCTCGTCTTGTCTCTCGGCGGAGCGGCCGAAGTCGTCGCGCCCGCGGCCTTGCGCGCCTCGGTCGCCGACTTCGCCCGGCAGATCGCAGCTCGCTACCCCGACGTCCCGGGGACATAGTCGCTGTGCGTCGATCGCTTCCGACCGCTTCGCCGATCTTCCGCTCTCACTCCAACTCGCGCACGACGAGGTTGTCGAACGACTCCTCGATCGCGGCGTCCGAGTACGACGACACAGCAACCCCGACATACCCGGCCAGGATTGACGAATCCGCCAGGTCCGCCACTTCCGTGCCATTGATCAGGAATGTGAGTGACGTCCCGTCAGCAATCACGGTCAGGTGGTTCTCGGTAGCGCCGTTGTTGATCGCGGCGGAGGTGGTCCACGCCGTGAGCGTCGCCCAGGTGTTCGCGACCCACTTCCCAATCTGGAAGGTCCCGGCAGGGCTTACCTGGAAGAGGTACATGTGCTCAGAGCTCGCGAACCGGAACAGCAACCCGCCCGCCGCGAGGTTCTCCGTACCCGCCTCGTGCCTCATGTCCACATCGTACTGCGCGTCGCCGAACGGCCCCGCATCTGTCGTCATGTATCGCACCGTCGTCTTCTGCTTCACGGTGACGTGGTAGCGCCCTTCGTCGATCCTCTTCGTGGCCGCCTCCGTATCTCCCAGGAGCCACGACTTCGTGTTCGGATCCGACCACGTCTCCTCGTACAGCACCCCGCTGTCGAACAGCGCACACCCGCCGAGCAGGACAAGCACCACACCGAACAGAGTCAGCGCCCCACGTCGCATCAAGTCCTCCTTCCCAACCCCGCGGCAATCATGAGCCTTTGGGGTGACCCCGTCAATCCTGCGCGGCGCGACGCCGCAGCACATCTCCTATGAGTGGGCTCCGGCAGGTCCCGCCCGCCGTCCCACAAGAAGCGTCCCCTCTGTAAGGGGGTCGCACACCAACGCCCGATGCTCCTGCTAGTCGCTGAAGCTGATCGCCGCGGAGACGGAGATGTCAAGCGTCCAGGCTGCGGCGTTGGCGGCCTTCGCAAGAGACGCTTGGAGTCCTAGGTCGGCACGGCCGAGAGTGAACGAGACAAGCAAGCTTGCGTTGTGGCTCGCATAGGCCGGCAGGCCCAGAGGCTGGACGCGAAGCAAGGTGTAAGAAGCTTCGAGCGAGCTTGTCTCACACAGCACCGTGTCGTACGACGCCCGGATCGTAAGGCTGTTCTCACTCAGAATGTTGAGCGGACCTGAGAAGCCAGCGTGGAACAGCATCTGGCCCTCGGGAGCCGGCACGAACGCGGCGTCCGCCGAAGCAGTGACCAGGAAGCTGGTCGGCTGGCCGTTCGGATCCAGAAGCTGATAGCCGATGCCCGCATCGACGGCCCAGCCGCAGTAGCGCGAGTCTCCCGTCTCCAGAACAAGGTCCTCCACTCCAAGCACCTGACGCGGTGGCAGTGTGGTTCCGGCGGCTGCCTGAATCTTGTTCACGACCTCAGCCGTCTGGTCCTTCGCCGAGGCAAACGTTCCGCCGATGGTTTCGGCGATTGCGAGCAGGGCCTCATCGCCAAGAGGAGCCCCGATCGCGTCGGCCTTGTGCAGCTGTTGCTCGATCTTGAGCGCCTTCGCCATGGGTGTCACGTCCGAGAAGCGGCCGTACCCGAGTCCGGCGCTGATGTGAACGGCCGGCTGCGGCTGACCTGTCGCGGTCCACGCCTCGATTCCGCCGAATCCAAACGCGGGAACGTCGGGCATGAAGTAATAGCGAATGGTCCCGGCCGCGCTTCCCGCCCAGCTCGTGGGCAGGAGATTCTTCAGCAGGACCTCGGCGTCTCCGTCTAGCGTGTATCCGAAGTCCGGCGAGTCGTACAAGCGGTTGTAGTCCAGCGCCGCCCGTCCCCCACTCGTGTCCACTCCCGCGGTGCTCCAGTCGTCGAAGTACCTGTAGCTCAGAGAGAGCCCCAGTGACTGAAGACTTGTTTCGGGCGAAACGTAGCTGCAAATGCTGACTGCTGTTGCCGACATCCCCGCTCCAAGAACGAGCAGGAGGATCCCTACGACTGACACGAACCCCTTCATCTCACCCACCCCCCAGCGAACCTCTTTCCTGTCTGATCCACGGCCTTGCCCACCCGAGAATCCCGCCGCTCTGCATCATCCGTACAGCGAACCTGGCTCCGGAGTCAAGACGTCTTGCGCGCTCCTGTTCACAGAGGATTGGCCGTCCACCTACGTCACCGCGGGCGAGGCGCCGGTGCTCCCCCGGCCGAGCATCCAGTCCCCGGGGTCATGCTCGGCGCGGCGGCGGCTCGCGAGCTCTTCGTTTCGGTTCGCGTAGCAGTAGACACATCCATAGCTGCACGTGTCGTACGCGCCAATGTCGATGGATTCCACGCAGCCACAGCCAGGCCGCGTCGGGGCGGGGCGCGCACGGACCCGCAGATCTGGTCTCTGTCGCGCGAAGAACGAGGCGTCGACGCAGCGGCCAGGCTCGACGCCCGGGACTTCGAGCCCCTCTTCCGCGCAGGTGGAGAGTCGCATGCCGCAAGCCTCCGCAGTGTCTGCGAGTCCTCGCATCAACGCTCTTCGCTCCTCGGGGTCTCCGAGTCGAAACCCCCAACGGCCGGAGGCCTCGATGCGGGCCAGACCGCGGAGCGTCTTCTGGTACGGGTCGCAGAACGAGATCGTCGAGCGGCGGACGTACCCCGCGAGTTCGCGAGCAAGCTGCGAGAATCGCTCGGCGTGGTAGCTCGGCGGAGTACGCGTACTCAGGATGATCGGATCGTAGCGCCAGATCACGCGCTCCGGGCCGATCTCCGCGCTCAACGCGCGGAGCGTCTTTGCCGCCTCGCACGCCGCGGGCGCATGTGGATCCACTTCGCGTGGGTACC
>CAYUSW010000110.1:0-4083 GCA_964447445.1 uncultured Thermotogae bacterium | reverse complement strand
CACCTGCAAGGTCCGTGTCTGCGCCATCGCCAAGGGCGTGCAGAACTGCGCCGCGTGCGCGGAGTACGACACATGCGCAGAGATCAAGGCCGTCATCGCGAGAGAGTCGAAGGAGCTTGGGTTACGAATGACCTGGCTGCGGGAACGATTCAAGGCACTAGCGGGCTAGAGCCCGCCAGCGCAAGGGGAATTCGGACAGCCAGCGCAGACGGCTCGCGCCGAGGCACGGACGCCGCTATCCGGTTGCACGGTACACGTCGGCGTATCGGTTGTCGGTAACGACGTTGTCCGTCAACTGAACGTCATCGACGAAGTGGCCGATGCGGATGCCGACCCCCGTTGCCAGCCCCCACCCGTTGCCCGTGATCGTGCATCCGACGACGATGAGACTGCGAATCGACGTGGAGTCCATGCCGTCCATGCCGTTGTCTTGAAGAGTGCAGCGCTCGACGCGCATCTCCTCGATCGTGCCGTTCACCCCGATGATGTGAATCCCCGTCCAGCGATTCTGGGATGAGGAGCAATCGCGGATTGTGATCGAGCGTACCCGGTTACGATTCACCTCAATCCCGTGGCCGCTCGTCCCGGACTGGCTCGATGAAGTGACCGCCAGGCGATCGAGCGTCACACCATCGGCGTCGACCTCGATCGTCCCACGGATCAGGGCAAGACGGGACGCCTCCGGGTCGGTGCGCACGGTGAGGTTAGGAGTGAAGATCCAGATCTGCACCTCGTAATCTTCAGGAGCGAGGATAAGAACATCCCCAGGATGCGCCTCGATGAGGACGGAGAACCACGTCGCTGGCCTAATTCCATCGCTGCCAGGCCAGACGGGGTACTCCAGTGGCAGGACTTCCTTTCCAATAACCTGAGTGAAGGCCTCCGCGACGAGAACGGTGCCTCGGAGGGGGGCCTCTTCCGGCAAGCGAATCTCGCGGGCTCCAACGGGCCACGCGGCGGCCAGGACCATCGTCGCCAAGACCAGAACTCCCCTGTGCATCATCGTGCACCTCCCACGCCCAGTGTACGGAGCGGAGACGGCCCAGGCAATCAGCGGCAGCGCCTGTACGGAGGCCAGGAGATCGCTCTTGCCTTCGCTGCAAGCCGGCTCTCGCACCCGCCCTTCACCGGGAGAGCACGGTCGGCGTAGGCCCACGCGTCGAGGCCGCACGCAGAGAGTCGAGTATGATCGGACCTCACGGTAGGAGTCCGTAGCGGCCCCTCGTTCGCGGAAGGATCCAGTCGACACTGAGCCCATGCGACCCGGAGGGCACTTGTGCGGCCTGTGGTTCGATCGCCAAGGAGCTTGACGGTGTCTATCGTCATCGTCCCGGTTGGAGCGCGGCAAGTCCTCGTCTCGTTGTTCGCGGCCCATCGCCGCGATCGCGCGATCATTGACTGCGTCCTCGAAGGCCACGTCGGGCAAGCGCTCGCCGACGACCTGATCACGCCCACGGTCGCGCGCCTCGACTGCGGCCCGTTTGCTGCGCTCGGCGGGGATCCTGATTTGCCAGCGGCCCGCGAACTCCTGCGCTATGCCCCAATGGACTGGGTCACGCCCGAGACCGACGCGTGGCGCGCTCTCCTGGAGGCCGAGTTCGCCGGCCGCATCCGACGGATTCGCTTCGTCGAACTCTCCGCCGAGGAGCTCGATCCCGGACAACTCGATGAGTTGGCGCAAGCGCTTCCGCCGGGCTTCACGGTTGCCCGCATCGACGCAGAACTCGCCGAGGCGCTCATCCGAGATCTCGGCAAGCAGTGGCTGCTCAGTAGCTACGCGTCGATGGACGACTTCCTCGCGCGCGGCATCGGCTACGTCGTTCTGTGCGAAGGCCGCGTTGTCGCGAGCGCCGCCTCGGCTGTGTCGAGCTCGCGGGCGATCGACATCGACATTGAAGTGGCCCCGGCGCATCGCCGCAAAGGCCTCGGAGCCGCCATCGGCGCGGCCCTGGCACTCGATTGCCTCGAGCATGACATCGAGCCCCTCTGGCTCGCGTCGAACGACATCTCGGTCCATCTCGCCGAGAAGCTCGGCTACACGGCCTGTGGGGAGTACGAGACCTTCGAGGTTCAGCCAGCTCAGGCTTAAGAGTGGCGCTACCACTCCACTGTGGCTCTGCCATTGTGGCAATGCCACCCTGGAGGCTCGACCTCCACCGAGCTACCATGGACGCCATGCCACACCAGTCCGCGCTTCTGCTGATCGACATGCTGGCCAGCGCGTTTGGGGACGAGTCGTTCCGCAACTGCGGCGGCATGCCGGTTCTCCGGAGCGTCGTGCGCCTCCTCGGCCGAGCGCGCGATGCCGGGGCTCTCGTCGTCCACGTCGTCGAGGACTTCGATGAGGCGAAGTACCCGCCGGGGAGTCCCGTCTGGGACGCGTACCAGATCCACCCGAGCGTCGCCCCGCAACCAGGTGAGCCCGTCGTGCGCCAGCATCGGTACGATGCGTTCCTCGACAGCGGCCTGCGTGAGATCCTCGATCACGAGGGCGTCGAGACCGTCGTCGTCGCCGGCATCGCGAAGCCGTGGTGCGTCGAAAACGCCGTCCGCCGCGCCAACGGCCTCGGCTATCGTGTCATCCTCGCCAAGGACGCTCACGGCTGCACCGACGGCAAGATCCTGCCAGCCGCGACCATCGCGCAGCACCACAACGAGATCCTCGCCGCGTGTTTCGCCGAGGTGAAGCCCGTCGACGAGATCGCGTTCTGAGCGACGACGCGCCCGTCCAGGCAGACTCTGCGCACCCGATGTTCTAACTGGCCGGCCTAGCGCGAGCCCGGCTTTCGGGCCGCCATGAACGCCGTCGGACGCGCGTAGGCGACCTTCCCATCCTCGTCCGTGTGCTTCGCGAGGAGATCGAACGCGTCTCTCTCAAACGCGCGCAGCACCTCGGGCTGAGCGCGAATCTGGTCGAGTTCCTCCGCCCATTGCCGCTTGAGCACAGCCATCCACTCTGCTGCATCGTCGAACGTGTAGCGTCCCTCCATCGTCGTGACCTGCACATCCTCGAATCCGACACCGGCCAAGAGGTCAATTTGGCCTTGCGTCGTGCCGCGGGAGTATCCACGCTTCCGACACCCGGGGAGATAGCGGCGGACGAGCCCGCCCATCCATTCGTTGTCGTCCTGCCACAGCCAGTCGCTGATGGATAGGTGCCCGCCCGGCTTCAACACGCGGAAGATCTCGCGGATCATCGGCGCGCCGTCGATCGGCTTCCCGGCATCGAAGTTGTAGTCCTGATCCAACCCTACGAGACCCGCGATGACAGCGTCGAAACTGGCGTCCGCGAACGCCATTGCGTGCGCATCCATCCGGAGAACCTCGGCGTTCGTGATTCCGCGCTTCGCGATCTCGTTCCGCGTCCACTCCGTGCAGTTTTCGTTGACATCGATGGAGACCACCCGACCGGTAGCACCCACTCGGCCGAGTGTCCGGAAGAGCGTCCCGCCGTGGCCCGTGCCGACGTCGAGGACGGTTGCGCCCGCTGGAAGCTCGGCGACCGCGATCAGGCGTTCGGCGGTCGCGGCCCAGCACGCCGGCTCCTTGTACGCTCCGCTCCACAGGTCTCGCATCGCATCACCTCTCGGGCTCCCCGGCGGGACAAACAGGACCCGCTTCGGCAGGCTGGCTATTCGCGCTTCTCCCGCTCCTTGATGTGTTGGTCGAGCAAGGCGACGAGTTGCTCGCGGGAGTAGTTGTGCTTCGGGTTGTCGTTCTCGTCGAGGAGCTTCGCGATCAGGGTGTTGAGGACGCGGTCGCCCTCCCACTTCGTTCCGACAAGGTAGTGAAGCTTGGGCGCCGGTGAGAAGAGGGCGTCGTAGACCGCCTCGGCCACGATCATGGGCGACGAAGGCTTGCGGTTCGACTCGGACTCCTCCTGGGCGGTGGCATCATCGTTCGCTGAGGCACCGCCCGCGGGCAAGGCCGTGAGGAAGCCGAGGATCTGCTCCGCCTCCTCGCGGAACGGAGGCTGTGCCCGCCGGAATCGCGCGACCGTGCCGGCCTGCGAAGCAGCGCCGATGTTCGTCGCGATGCCGCCGGGTTGAACGACACTCGCCAGGACGCCGTAAGGCTCAAGCT
>CAYUSW010000109.1:0-2140 GCA_964447445.1 uncultured Thermotogae bacterium | reverse complement strand
GCCTTGGCGTTCTTCTCCGTGATCGACGGTTCGAAGTCGCTCTGGTCAAGGAGGACGCGAACGGACACCCCGCGTGCGCACGCGCCGACGAGCGCCTCCACCACCGGATCGCCTTCCACTTCCATGGTCGAGAGCAAGACGTCGATCGATGCCGCCGCCTCGCCGAACGCCGCCGCGGCCACGTCGCAATAGACGCAGGGAGTTTCACGCCCAACGAGTGGCCAGATGGCCGTCGCCGTAGGCGGGGCGACGGCTAGGGCGGAAGCCTCCGCCGGGGCTTCCGCGACGAGTTCAGGAACGGCTAGGGCTGTTGCATCGCACACCGCAACAGCTGGGGCCATGACCGCCAACGCGCCGACGGCGGCCGCCGGGGCTTCCGCGGTGGGTTCATCAGCCACGAGAGCTGCCGCTGCAGTGGCGGCGAGGATCAGAACGACCAAGACCGCTCGGGTTCGTGCCTTTCTTAGCATCCGCATCTCCGTTAGAATCCTAGGCTAAGGAGAACCTCATGGTCAAAGAATTGGCGAGTCGAGAACTGCGCTACACCTGTGATCCATCCTCTTTTGCCTTTCGGACGACCGCCGACCTTGAGCCGCTCAACGAGATCATCGGCCAAGAGCGAGCCGTCGAGGCGTTGAAGCTCGGGCTCGGAATCAAGGACGTCAAGAACCGCTACAACATCTACGTGGCCGGCGATCCCGGCACCGGCAAGATGTCGGCCGTCGAGCACTTCCTCAGTCGCGCCAGCGCCGACGAGCCGGCGCCCCCGGACCTCTGCTACGTCCACAACTTCGACAGCCCGTACAACCCGAGATGCCTCGAACTTCCAGCCGGGAAAGGACGTCAGCTCCGCAGCGAGCTGGAGCAGCACATCAAGCGCCTGCAGCGGGAGATCCCGAAGCTGCTCGAGTCAGACGAGTTCAAGGCACGTTCGAAGAAAGTCACCGAGCGGTTCGGCGAGCGGCGGACGACGATGCTCGATGAGATGGAGGCCCGCTGCCGCGAGCTCGGATTCGCCATCCAGCGGACGCCGATCGGCATTAATACTCTTCCGCTGCGCGACAACGGCGAACCGCTCAGCCAGGAAGAGTACGACGCCCTGCCCAAGGAGAAACGCGACGCGATTCGCGATCACCAAGGAGAGGTCCAGGCCGTCGTCCAAGAGCGCCTTCAGGCGGTCGCGCAACTGGACGAGGAACGCGAGGAAGAGGTCAAGACGCTGGCGAAGGAAGCGGTGCTATTCATGATTGAGCCCCACTTCGCGAAGCTGAAGAACCACTACGAAGGGCTCACCAAGGTCATCGAGCACATCGAGGCCGTCAAGCGAAACGTGGCCGACAGCCTCGACGACTTTCAGCAGAACTCCGGCCAAGCAAAGAAGTCGCCGTTCCCGTTCGCGATGCCCCAGCAGGGCGATCCGTTCAAACGGTACACCGTGAACCTGCTCGTCGATCACGGCGACAGCCACGGCGCACCCGTCGTCGTCGAGCACAACGCGACGTACCCGAATCTGTTCGGGTCGATCGAGCGCCGGGTTCAGATGGGCATTGCGATGACCGACTTCACGATGATCAAGCCGGGATCACTGCATCGTGCGAACGGCGGCTACCTCGCCGTGAATGCCAACAATCTCTTCCGGCTCGGCGTCAGTTGGGAGGCCCTCAAGATTGCGATCAAGCGGCGCGAGATCCAGATCGAGGATCCCTGGCAGATGCTCGGCTACTCGACGGCCGAAGGCCTGCGCCCCGAGCCCGTACCGTTCCGGATCAAGCTGATCATCATCGGCAGCCCGCTCATCTACGAGCTCCTCCACGTCTACGACGAGGACTTCTCGAAGCTGTTCAACGTCAAGGTCGACTTCGGGACCGAGATGGAACGCACGCCGGAGCACGAGCAGGAACTGGCGCGTTTCCTCGCCGGCTGCGCGGTCGAGGACCCGACCGTCCTCCCGTTTGCGCCATCGGGCGTCGCCCGCATGGTCGAGTACGCCGTCGAGCTCGCCGGGGATCAGAAGAAGCTGTCGTGCCAATTCGCGCACCTCGTCTCGATCGCCAAGGAGGCCTCGTACTGGGCGCGCGTTGACGCCTCGCCAAACGTCGACGGGCCGCACGCCGACCGCGCCATTGCGGAACGCGACCAT
>CAYUSW010000108.1:0-10496 GCA_964447445.1 uncultured Thermotogae bacterium | reverse complement strand
AGCGCGGTCTCCGCGTTGGGCACGTGCCCGATGACCCACGTCATGACGACAAATCCGAACGCCGTCGCCGACTGACCGAGCCCCGCCGGCAGCCCGACGCGCAGCGAGCGCATGATCCAGTCCCACCGCGGGCGGAGATCGTTCCAGCGCAGATGAAGCGCACCGCGACTGCGCGCGAACAAGAGGAGGAAGATGGCCGTCGAGATGGCTTGCGCTGCAACCGTCGCGTACGCCGCCCCGAGGATGCCGAGCCGGGGAAACGGTCCCCAGCCGAGGACCAGAAACGGGTCGACAACCATGTTCAGCACAGTGCAAGCTCCGTTGACGAGGAGAGGCGTGACGCCGTCTCCGGTCGCGATGTACGCCTGCGAGAAGAGACCCGGCAGCACCATCGTCGGCAGGCCGAGGAAGATGACCTGCAGGTACAGACTCGCCGCGCCGGCGACCGCCCCCTGTCCGACGAGGAGCGACAGGACCCCCGGGGTGATGGCGAACCCGAGGAGTCCGAGGAGGACGCTCCCTACAGCCGAGAGAAGAACCAACTGATTCAGAGCGAGATTCGCTTCGCGCGGCCGGCCGGCTCCCGTGTACTGAGCCACGAAAGCGCTGGCCGCCGCTCCGGCGAATCCGCCGATAAACGAGATGAGGAGCCAGACAAACGGCCACGAAACTTGGATCCCCGCAAGCGCCGCGCCGGCGTCGTCGAGCGGCAAGCGGCCGACCCAGAATGCGTCGGCCAGGTTGTAGAACGTGAAGATGAGTGACCCGAGAGCCGCTGGTCCGCCGATGCGCACCATGACGCCCAGCGCAGGGCCATTCAGGATCTCTTCTCGGGACGGCGTCTTGAAGTGCATTTGCCGAAGGTACAACAGGAAACCGGCGATGTCACGCGGACACTCCTCGGTAACAGCGGCGTGGCGCCGTTCTCAGCGCCGCTACGCGCCGGGCGCGAGCCCGCGCCGTAGGATCGCGACAGCGCGTTCCGCCGCCGCGCGGTCCAGTCCCCGGGCCGCAGATCCCGGCCTGTAGGAGCATGCCGCATCCTCGAGCTTGCGCAGCGTCACAAAGGCATCGAGCACCGATGGGAGGACGGGAGCCGAGCGCAGGGAGCAGTACCCCTCGAGGAGCGCGGCCTGCAGCGCCGTCGACGCCTCGCGGCCAGCCAGTTCGCTCCAGAGAACCGAGAGGTCGTCGAGATACGCTCCGACGCGACAGGCGTCGAACCCGACCGCGCCCACGGATTCCCCGTCGTGCCGGAGCTTCCTCAGGCGCAGATCCCCGTGAATGATGCCGACGCAATCCGCGCCGTCGCCCAGCCCGCTCGTGGCCGCAGCCACGCAGGCCACGGCGTCGCAGAGGAGTGCACGATCGTTGTCCGATCTAAGCGCTACGCGCAGCGCGTCCGCCGCGGCGAGCGAGCGGCTCGCCGCGTCGACGTACTCGGACGCAAGCTCCTCCGGCCAGCGGAAGACCTCAGCGTGTGCGTGCAACGTAGCCGCGAGGCGTCCCATGGCCGTGGCCTCGTCGCGCGTGAGTTCGGCTTCCCGACGCTCACCGTCAACCCAACGCAGCACGCTGCACGCGCGCGTCCCGGGTACGCCTTCCATCGAGACACTGCGGAAGAGATCCCCCGACAAGCTCAGAACCGGCTCCGGCAGGGGGAAGAGCGTGTCCCGTCCTAGCGCAGCGAGCCACGTCAGCTCCCGTCGGAGAGGTGCATGATCGCAGCCAGCGGGAGAAACGCGCACAGCGTACGAGAATCCGCCCGTCCGTAGCCGAAAGACGGTGTTCGTCGAGCCTCCAACCAGAGTCAGATCGCCGGAGAGACCGTAGGCCAGGAGCGCTTTCTGCGCCAATCGTTGGACTCTCTCCTGCTTCTCGGTGTCAGAGAGCTCGCTGTAACGCTGCATACCGAGAGTGTCGCCCGGGAGCGGGCGGCGGGCAATCTTCGCCCCGCCTAGCGCTCAGCCGTCGCGAGCGGGAACCCGTCGCGGAAGTAGTCGCTGCGATAGACGACCAGCGGCCGCTCGGACGTGCCGGCAACGAAGGCGAGGAACTCCTTCCCTTTGGCGTAGAGCAAGCTATCCCCGTAGGGACTGCTGACTCGGTATCGATCGAGAGACACGGTGCGATCTGCGACGACGACCGATTCATCTCCGGCTCGCTCGACCACGAGAGTTGGCAGTAGAGCGTTCCCGAGCGACGCGTCCGCCCCCGGAGGCCCGCCGAAGAGGAGCGCGTCGAAGACAGCGACGCCGTCCTGCTCACGCTGGGCGAACTGGGCGGGAATCAGGGCGTAGGTGCTGAACATCCCAAGCACGACGACGCGATCTGAGTCCACGGGAATCTCCGTCGTGGCGCCGCCGCGCTCGACGACGAACGCACGGTCCGCAAAGGTCGCTTTGACTTCGTAGCCGCGCCCAAGGGGAGCGTCCACGTGGAGAGAGAAGGTGATCGGCTCGAGGCGTGCGGTTCCCGTCCACTCCTGGCGGAAGGCGATCGTGACATTCGCGACGACGACACGGAACCAGAAGCGACCTGTCGAAGCGAGTCGAGCTCCATCCTGCAAGACGTCGAGACGGTACGACTCGTCGCCGAACGCTCGACCGTCAGCAACCAGCGCAAGAGCGCCGACCGACGTCCAAGAGGAGTCCTCGACCGCGGCCGGAGTGTCCTCCGACGGAGCTGCCCAGCTCGCGGGGATCGGCTTCTCGACCACAGGTTCGGGAAGCAGCTCTGGAGACGGCGACGTGAGAACCCACGCGACGGCCAACGCAAGAAGCGTGAGGACAAGGATGGCGAGGGCCACCCAAACGATCCTCTTGCACCGGCTCGGTGATCTTTTCTTGTCCACCAAACTCCCTCTTCGATGCGAGGAATGGTAGACTGCCCGAGTGGAGGCCTCGTGAGCAATCTGTCGCGACCCGATGGGTTGAGGCGCGCGGGAAGGAGGGGCTATGAGGAAGAGAGCTCTGTTCGCAAGCGGGCTCGTTGTGCTCGCCGCAGCGTGCGGCGCGAGCGCGGTACCGGTTTCGTGTTTCGTCATCCACGCGGATCCGACGCATGTCGACGCCGCAGCGTTCCAGGCGCTCGTCGATCTCGTCGCGCTCGCCGACCAGTATCGCGTCCCGCTGACGTTACTCTTCACCGCGCAGTGGGCGGAGTTGATTCTGGGCGATGCATCGAAGAAGACCGTCGTGGAGGGGTTCCTCGCGGGCGGGCACGAGATCGGCGCGCACCATCACGCGTACTGGGCGACGCAAGATCAGGCAGCGCAGTGGGACGGCTACACGAACACGTCGCTCGATCAGCTTGCGCCGGCGGATCGACTCCGCTTCCGTGGCACGATGAGCGACTACTGGCAGCTTCTCTCGGCGCTGCCCGGGATCCGCGACACGGGATGCATGGGTCTGGGGGAGGAGGACTCAGCAGACTGGACCTGCGGCCTCCGCTACTCAACGTTCGGCCACGCGTTGGCCGACGCAGTCTCCGAGCCTACGACCATCACGATCAACGGGTGCTCGGCGATCCAGATTCACCACGCGTTGCTGGTCGAGCCGGAGCCGGGCGAACTCGCATCCCTCTACGCGGCAACGGGCGACGAGGAGCTGTTCGCCGTCGTGGCTCACGTTTCAGACTACGCGGACCGCCCCAGCGTCGTGGCGCGCTGGTTCCAGGTCCTCGCAATCCAGGACGCGGACGGCGCACGGCGGGCGACCGTCGCACACGCCGTGCAATCATGGATCGAGAGCTAGAAGGCGACAGCCCGCGCATCATCGATACGTCGACGTGGAGCCGGCGCGAGGCCTACGAGCTCTTTCGCGGGTTCGCCTTTCCATACCTCAGCGTCACGGCCGACGTCGACGTGTCGAAGCTCCGCAGGGCCCACCGCCGGCGCGGCTTCTCGTTCACCGTCGGCCTCGTCCACGCGCTTGCGACAGCCGCAAACGAGATCCCGGCGTTCCGCCTCCGCATCCGCGGGGACGTCGTGATGGAGCACCTCGTCGTCGCTCCTTCCATCACCGTGCTCGGCGAGGGCGACACGTTCCGTTTTGCCACGCTTCGTTACGATCCAGACCTCCACCGCTTCGCCCACGATGCACAGACGCGCATCGACGCCGCGAAGCGATCTCCGTCTCTCTGGTCCGAGCCGGATCGCGACGATCTCCTGTACATGACGACGTTGCCATGGGTTTCGTTTACGGCGGTCTTGCACCCAGTTCCGCTGAATCCTCCGGACTCCGTCCCGCGCATCGCGTGGGGACGCTTCCGCGAGCAGGGTCGTCGCGTCCTGCTTCCGCTCAACGTTCAGGCGCACCATGCCCTGGTCGATGGAATCGACGTTGGACGCTTCTTCGTTCGAGTTGGGGAGCTTGTGGCCGGAGCCGACTCGGCTTAGCGGACGACCGTCG
Source organism: uncultured Thermotogae bacterium (assembly GCA_964447445.1). Taxonomy (GTDB): domain Bacteria; phylum Bipolaricaulota; class Bipolaricaulia; order UBA7950; family UBA9294; genus CAIOGO01. The sequence continues at coordinate 6,084 of CAYUSW010000108.1, read as the reverse complement.
CCGTCAGATCGAGATTCGAACTCCCCGTGATCCGGACGCGGGCGAAGCGTCCCGGTTGGAGCCGGCCGCGCACGAGCGTGACAGGATCAACGTCGGGAGCCTGTGTCGCCATTCGTCCAATCGAGATGCCCGGTGTCTCACCGCCGCCATCGATGACCACGTCGACCACGTCTCCGATGCGAGCTGCATTCTTCTCCGCCACGACCGCTTGCTGCGCCGCCAGTAGTCGCTCGAGGCGCTCGGTGATCACGTCGGGCGGCAGACGGCCGGGGAGTTGGGCCGCGGCAGTCCCCGCTTCCGGCGAATAGGCGAACGCGCCAAGGTGGTCAAAGCGAATCTTCTCGACCCCGAGAAGCAGCTCGCCGAACTCCTCCTCGGTCTCACCGGGGAAGCCGACGATGAACGTTGTGCGAAGCGCCAGGCCGGGCACCACATCCCGGAGTCGGTGCAAGAGGCCGTCGATCGCCGCTCGGTCGACGCGGCGCCCCATCGCCGCAAGGATGCGATCCGATAGGTGCTGCAGCGGCAGGTCGATGTACGGCACGAGCTTTCGAAGCCGCGCGTAGGCGAACACGAGATCGTCGCGGAGGTGGGCGGGGTGGGCATACAAGAGACGAATCCAGCGCACGTCTTCGATCTCGTCCAGTCGCTCGAGGAGATCGACGATACCGGGACCCCCGGGGCAATCCATTCCGTAAGCCGTCGTATCCTGGCCGATCAGGTTCAGCTCTCGCACGCCGAGCGCGGCCAACGAGGCCGCTTCGGCGACGACATCGTCGGCGCAGCGGCTGCGGAAGGCGCCGCGAATGGACGGGATCGTGCAGTAGCTGCAGCGATTGCTGCACCCATCGGAAATGCGCAAGTACGCCGTGTGGGACGGCGTGAGGAGCAGGCGCGTGTCGCCGGTCTCCTCGTCGGCGAGCCCGCTCGCACGCACGATCTCCTCGTGCGCATCGATTCCGAAGAAGCCATCGACATCGGGAAGGCTCCCCCGGAGCGCGTCCCCGTCGCGGACGACGAGGCAGCCCAGGACGAAGAGTCTGAGCCCCGGCCGCTCGGACTTGAGCGCCACGTACTCGTTGATGACGGACATCGACTCCTGCCGCGCCGGATCGATGAAGCCACACGTGTTGACCAACACGATGTCGGCCTCGTCCGCCGGGGCTCCGACGAGCGCCCCGGCGGTCGCGAGCCGTGCCAGAAGCCGCTCCGAGTCGACGAGGTTCTTCGCGCAGCCGAGGCTCGCGAGGTGGATCCGCACGGGGTGGATGCTGTGCCGCTCGGGGGACGTCATGGATGTCATGATAGCGCCGCGCTTCGCCGCGTGCCCGAGCGTGCCGGTAACCCTCAGGGACTCGGCGGGTATGTTCCGCAGGAGGAAGATCATGGGACAACGAGTCTGGGCTCCTGCACTCGTGCTTGTCGTCGCACTCTCGGCCGTCGGCGCACCGGATCAGAGACTACGCGATGGGTTCTTCGGCATCTCCGGCATCATTCCGGATTTCACGTACTTCGATGAACTCCGGGTCGAATGCGCAACGTCCGGGTTCTGGATCGGACCCTCGGCGGGCTTCGTCGGCTCGAACAAAGAGGCTCTGCACACGCGCCAGATGCGCGATTTCGTCCGCTATGGAATTACGCCCATTGCGACGTTCTACCTCGGAAACGTGGACGCGGGAGCGACCGATGCCGCGCGGACAATCGTCGAGTACTACACGTCCGGCAAAGGAGCGATCGACGTCGGCGCACCGGTCTTGTACTGGGAAGTGGGCGACGAGGAGAACGGCGTCTGGGGAACGTCGTGCGCGCCCGAGGAGTACGCGCGCCGAGTCGCCATCGTCGCGTCCGGCATCCGAGGGACTTGCCCAGAGTGCCGGATCGTGATGGGCGGCCTGCTCGACGGCGCCGCGATGGGTGACATGGCGCTCGCGCCTTATCTGGACAGCTTCCTCGACGCCGGAGGCGGAGAGTGGATTGACGTGTACGCGTTTCACTACTACGGCCTCGCCAGGCCGTCTCCTCTGTCTCCCGGCGATCAGCTCTACGACTCCGCCATCGACATTGTCGACGCCATGCGTGCGGCACTCGAAGCCCACGGCGCGGGCGACGCCCCGATCTGGGTGACCGAGATGGCGACCTTCTCCGGCACGTTGGGTCCGATCCGGCAGAGCGAGACGGAACAGGCGGCCGATCTCGTGAAGCGCTACGTTCTGTTGCGGACGCTGGGCGTCGAGAAGGCGCTGTGGACGTATCTGACCGAACCGCAGTACGAGGGAACGGGAGAAGGCTTCTTCGACCAAGCGGGACTCATCTACGACGGCATCGGGCCCGCCGATCGCGGCGCCAGAGTGGAGAAGGAAGGATACCGCGCGTACGTCCATCTCGTGAACCGACTTGCGGGGGCGTCGCTCGCTGACTCCGTGTCAGCGGATGGAATCTCGTGGGCCCGTTTCGAGAGAGGCGATGAGAGAGTCACCGTGCTGTGGCAAGACCCCTGGGTGCGGCAAGGCGCCCTCTGGGTCACGCCGGCGGGCGAGGTCGCGGTGGAGAACCTCAGAGGAGAGACGCTGTCCCGCCACACGTCTGTCTTCCGCCTCGACCTCGAGATCGAGCCTGTCTACCTGGTCGGCGGCACACTCGACATCTCGACCGCAGCGCCTCTGTTGATGGCTCCGTAGCGAAAGGGTTGGCGAGGCGGCGCGCACTCGGTAGACTATTCCATCATGGAATACCCGGGCGCGCGCGGCTTGCCGACCAACTACGGCGTCCTCGGCCTTCTTCTGGACGGCTCCGCGCATGGCTACGACCTCCAGCGACGCCTCCGCGCTGGGTTCGGCCCCGTCTGGCGCGTTGCATGGAGTCAGCTGTATAGCGTGCTCCGCAGTCTCGAACAGCGCGGTTGGATCCGTGGAACCACAGGTTCGGCATCCGACGGGCCTCCGCGCCGCACCTACATCCTCACGGCCGCAGGCCGAGCCGCTTTCTTCAGCTGGGCTGAGGCGCCGGTCGCGCGCCTGCGTGACGTGCGCGTCGAGTTCCTCGCCAAGCTCTACTTCCTCCGCCGCCAGCGCCCGGAGGAGCTGGGTCCGGCGCTGGCACGCCAAGCCGAGGCCCTCCGACAAGCGCTGGAGGAGCGGACGAGGGATCAGCGCGGCGATCCCTGGGTCGCGTCGATCGCTGCGTCGTTTCGACATCGGCAGACAGAGAGCGCGCTCGCGTGGATCGAAGACGTGCGCCGTTCGCTCGGCGACGAGGGAAAGGACAAGAGATGAAGAAGATGACGGTTTTCTGGACCGTCGCGACGCTCGTCATGGCCCTGGCGGGATCCGCGCTGGCCGAGAACGTCACGGTCGTCGACGCGACGGGGCGAAGCGTGCCGGTTCCGCAACCCGTGAAGTGGGTCGCGTGCACCTACGGAATCGGCACGTTCTACGTCTATGCCCTGGGGGCCGGCGATCGGCTCGTCGCCGCGTGGTACACCGGAATCAAGTCGTCGTCGCAGGCGCCGGCCTCGCTTCGGGCTCTCGAGCCTCGGCTCGACACCTTGCTGTTCGCTGGGGACCCTAACGTAGAGCAGCTGGCCGCCCTCGGACCGGATCTCGTCATCGCCGACGCGTCCCGTTTCGAGGCGTTCGCGTCGCAGATGGAGGCCATCGGAGTCCCTACCCTCCTCTTCGCACCCGAGACCCCTCAGGGCGTGGTTGACACAGCCCTTGCGTTGGGCACAGCGTTGGGAGAACAGGCCGCCGCGCGCGCAGCGCGGTTGGCCGCCGACTTCTGGCGAGTCTACTCGACGGCTCTCGCCGTAGCGTCCGATGTCCCCGCCAGCAAGCGACCGCGGGTCTTGTTCGTCGGTTCGAGCCCGCTTCAGGTGGCGAGCGGCGCAATGTACCAAACAAGCCTGATCCGGGCGGCCGGCGGCGTGTCGGTGTCGGGTGATCTCACCGGTGGGTGGAACACGGTGAACCTGGAACAGGTCCTCCTGTGGAATCCCGACGTCATCATCATTCCGCCTTACGGGAGTGTGTCCGCCGTGGATCTCCTGGCCAATCCGGACTGGCGGTCGGTGCAAGCGATTCAGGCGGGACGAGTGGTGAAGATGCCTCGGGTCTTCGCCCCGATGGACACACCGCTGCCTGAGTCTCTGCTCGGTGTGGAGTGGATGTCGTCCCTCTTCTTTCCGGAGAGCGCGGCGTTCGACGTTCGTGCGGAGGCTTTGGCGTTCTATGAGACGTACTACGACTACGCGTTGAGTTCAGGCGAGGCGGACGCTTTCCTCGTTCCATGAGCGCGCGGAGACGCGGCGCCTTCCTTCTCCTCTGGGCTCTGCCGGTCCTCCTTCTCCTCGTCGCCCTTCTCGTCGGACGATACGGGGGGGACGTAGGCGACGTCGTGCGCGCGCTCTTCTCCCGAAACGAGGACGACATTCTCCGGTCGCTCGTTCTACGCGTGCGTTTGCCCCGCGCGTTGACCGCCCTCCTCGTAGGGGCGAACCTGGCGGTCTCCGGTGCCGTGCTGCAAGGGCTCTTCCGCAATCCTCTCGCCGACTCACGCATTCTTGGAGTGAGCTCGGGCGCTGCGTTCGGCGCGTCCCTCGCCATCGTCGCCTCGGGAAGTGCGCTGGCCGTCCAGGGAGGAGCCTTCGCGTTTGCGCTCCTCGCGATCGTTCTCGTCCTGATCGTCGGGTGGCGTCTCGGAGCGACGCCTCTGGTTCTGCTCCTCATCGGCATCGCCGTCAGCGCGCTGTTCGAAGCGTTCCTGGGCCTCGTGAAGTACGTCGCCGATCCGTTGAGCAAGCTCCCGTCGATTACGTACTGGCTGCTCGGTGGGCTCGGCGGTGCCAGCTGGTCGAGTCTCGCCCCGCTTGTCGTCCTTTCCGCTCTGGGTCTCGGGTTTCTGTTCCTCGTCCGCTGGCGGCTCAACGTCCTCACGCTCGGAGACCACGAGGCCGCATCGCTCGGTGTTCGCGTGCGGCCTCTGCGCGCCGCGGTCGTCGTGGCATCGTCGGTTCTTGTAGCGGCTTCGGTGTCGCAGGCCGGGACGATTGGCTGGATCGGCCTGGTCATTCCCCACGTCGCCCGCGCGTGGGTGGGTCCTGACCACGCACGATTGGTCCCAGCGTCCGCCGCGCTCGGCGCTGCTGTTCTCGTCGGGCTGGACACGATCGCCCGCTCAGCGTTGCCCAGCGAGATCCCTCTGGGAATCCTCACGGGCCTCCTCGGCGTCCCGGCGTTCCTCGTCCTGCTCGTCGGGTACCTCCGGACCCAGGGAGGCACGCCGTGAAGCTCGAGGCAGAACGCGTTTCGTTCGCCTACCGCAAGGAGGCGCCGTGCCTGCACCGGGTCTCGTTTGCCATCGAGTCAAGCGAGATCGCCTTCATCCTCGGGCCGAACGGCTCAGGCAAGACGACACTCCTCGGCTGTCTCGACGGGACGCGCCGGCCCGCGTCGGGGACTGTCCTGCTCGACGGCCACCCGCTCTCCGCCCTCTCGTTGCGGGAACGCGCGAAGAGACTCGGCAGAGTCCCGCAGCTTCACGAGCCAGCGTTCGCCTTCAGTGTCGAGGAGACGGTGGCTCTCGGAAGAGTGCCGTACGTCGGGCTCTTCTCGCGCCCCGGGCGAGAGGATCGCCTGGCCGTAGAGCGAGCCCTCGACGCCGTCGGACTCGCTAAGCTGCGCCGACGGCCGGTCTCTCGACTGAGTGGGGGCGAACGTCAGCTTGTCTGGATCGCCCGCGGCCTCGCACAGGGGGCAAGTTGCCTTCTCCTCGACGAGCCTACGGCTCATCTTGATCCTCACCATGAACAGGCGGTGTTTGAAGTGGTTCAATCCCTCGCTGCGGACGGAGCGGCGTTCGTCGTCGCGTCGCATCATCCGGAGAGCGCTCTCCTCTACGCAACGCGTGTGGCCTTCCTCAGGGAAGGGCGCTTGCTGGCCTCCGGTGGGCCTGCGGAGACGGTCACCGCCGACGTCCTTCGCGCCGCGTACGGAATGGAGTTTCTCATCATCACCGGCCGCAACGGAGAGCGCGCGATCGTACCTCGAACTGCAAGCGTCGCTACCCCAGAACGGACAGAAGAAGAGG
>CAYUSW010000107.1:0-10722 GCA_964447445.1 uncultured Thermotogae bacterium | reverse complement strand
GCTGAGGACTCCTACTGCCCTGGGTCTATGTCGCATGACCCCTCCTTGCGGGCGCCATCGGGCGCCAGCGCTCTTGGGAACTCGCATGATCCGGTGCGCTCACTTCGGGTCGTGTGCCCGTCTGCGGCTGAACAGAAGAAGACTCACCCCGCCAAGGTACGAGAGGGTCTCCCTCGCGTCAACCTACCCGGGGTCTTAGCCGTCGATGCGGAACGGCGGATAGACATCCGTCATCAGCGCCGCATAGGCGAGCACGCGGAATGCCCAACGGTTGGCACCGACGATCACCGCGAATAGCTCGCGCGGGTAGCGGCTCGAGAGGAGCAGGAGGACGCCGACGACGACCGTAAGCACCGCCACGAGTGCTCCCCAATGCGGACCTGCCCCCACGAGGAAGGCCATGATCAAGTAGTGCGGAATCGCGAGGAGCCACCACTTGACGAGCGCGAGCCGCCGCGAGAGCCTCTCCGGGTACACCACGTCGAGGTCCGCCGGGTAGCCGCCGGCGCGCAACGTGAACGGCGGGTACTGGTCGGTTCCTAGGGCCTGGTACCCGTAGAAGCCGACGCGCCACGTCCAGCGCAAGACGCCAACGTTGTACTCAAACAAGCCACGCGGGTAGCGCCCCGTGAACAGGATCGCGAGGAGCGACAAGCCCCACGAGCAGACGAATCCCGTCCATAGGAAGCCGAGGACCACGTAATGCGGTATCAAGAGGAACCACTTGACGAGCCACAGCGCGGGAGACAGCGTCTCGCTGTACTCGGCCTGGAAGGACAGAGGGAAGTGCGGCGCTGTGCCCAGCGCACTCCCGGTGTCGCCACCCGCGGCGGGAGGTTGCGCTGCGGCGACTCCCCGGACACCGTGGACCGACAAGATGATGGCGACGAGACCGAGGGCGAAGAGGACGGCGCCCACACCCAAGATGACCGCGGCGACCGTCAGAACGATGGGCGCCTTGGCGCCCACGGACACCGAGGCGTAGATTCCGCGGGAACCATCGGCATTCATCAGGACGAGGCTGTAATCGCCCGCCTCGAGCCGCCACTCGAGTGACTGGGCTTTGGTTCCCGAGGCGCTCTCGAGCCAGAACCGCTGCGCGGTCGGCGCCTCCGGCACGATCGTCCCGGTGGTGACCTCGTACCGAAGGAGCGGCCGGGTCTGCGGATTGCCTTCCGGGAAGTGCAGGCTCCGAACCTTCGCCGTCTGGACGCCTCCCAGATAGCGATCGACGTCGACGCGGTCGGCGAGGCCGATGAAGAGGGGCTCAGCGTCGGCTCCTCGCCCCGTGACATCGAGGCGAAGCGTGACAGCGTACTGCCTCCAGAACCACGACGATCCTTCGATCAAGATCGGCGCGACGACGGCGTGGGCATCCTGTTCGACCGTCCTCGATCGGAGCGAGACGTACCCGCTCTCATCAGCCAGCACGCGCTCGGCGACGAGCACGCCGCCGCCGCCGAGGATGCAGGCCAGTCCCGTCAGAAGCACGAGACTGCCGATGACGATTCCTACGATTCTCCCTGTGCTCATCGCGCCCTCCTTCGTGTCGCTCTCACAGCCTGTGCATCCTACCGGCCCGCCGGGCTCTGCTGCAACCGCGCTGTGAGCGGCTTCGGATCGCGTGGATACAATGGGTGCTTCGAACGAGGAGGAGACGTGCCCGTCACCATCTTGCCGCTCGCCAGCGAGCACGCCGAGCCCGCGGCAATCCTTGTCCGGGAAAGACTCGCTGCGCTTCGGAGCGGCGTGCCCGAGCTTCCGGATAGCTGCGGCTCCCCCGAAACGCTTGTGGCTCGAATCGCGAGCCTCGCTCATCAGGGGCTCGGAGCCGCTGCACTCCGTGGCGACCACCTTGTTGGCTTTCTCGGCGCGATGCCAATCCGCTACGCCGGCCGGCGGAGCATGATGTCTCCCGAGTGGGGCAACGGGGTGGCGCGGGCACTCGAGCCGGAGTACGAGCGGCGCGTCTGTGAGGGCTTGTACGCGGCGGTCGCGGAAGAATGGACGAGAGCCAAGATCGAGACGCACCTCGTGTGTCTCCTGGCAGGCGACGCCGTGGCTGTCGAGACCTATTCCTGGTTGGGGTTCGGGCGTATCGTCTGTGACGCGGTGCGGTCGCTCGCCCCAGTTGCCGACCCGCAGACGCCGTACGATGTGCGACGCGCGGTGGCCGAGGATGCTGTCCGGCTGGTCGAGCTCGAACGAGGGCTGCTTCTTCACCACGCCTCGTCGCCTATCTTCCTCCTGCCTCGATCGCCGCGGAGCGCGGACGAGTGGTCTGCGACGCTCTCCGATCCATCGCATGCGGTCTGGCTTGCCCATGATGGCCTGCACGGGGTGGGTTACCTCATTCAGGGTCCCGCCAAGGGCGATGCGTGCGACATCGTTGTCGACCCGGAAACCTCGGGCATCACGGGCGCCTACGTCGAGCCCGGCGCGCGCGGGCGCGGCGTCGCGACGGGTCTCCTGGCGCGTGCCGTAGGCTGGGCGCGCGAGCAGGGCTACGCGCGCCTGTCGGTCGATTTCGAGACGGCCAACGTCCAGGGCGTCCGCTTCTGGCTCACGCACTTCCGCCCGATCGTCGTGTCGTTGGCGCGGACAATCAGAGCGGAGGACACTCCCTAGCGTCCGCTGCTCCGCAAGGGATGGTCCAACACGCAAACGAGCAGGTTAGTCCTCCCGGCCGTCGCCCTCTGCTCCGCCGCGCGGATCGGCAAACGAGTCGTTCACGCCATCGAGTCCATAGAGCCCCTCTCGCGTGATCAGCACGCACCACAGCGTGCGCAGAGTGATCTTTGCGTCGAGCCAGAGCGACCAGTGGTCGATGTACCACACGTCGAGCTCGATTCGCTCGTTCCAGGAGAGCGCGTTGCGGCCCGACACGACGGCCAGACTTGTGATGCCCGGAAGGACCTCGAGGCGGCGCCTCTGGGAGGAGCTGTAGCGCTCGACCTGGTAGGGAAGAGTTGGGCGCGGTCCGACGAGGCTCATCTCCCCGGCGAGGACATTGAGAACCTGCGGTAGCTCATCGAGCCCCCAGGCACGGAGAAGCTTCCCCACGCGCGTGAATCGTTCGTCGTCCTTCGCCACGGTGACACCGAGGCCCTTGGACATCGCATCGACCACCATCGTCCGGAACTTCCAGACGCGGAAGGCACGCCCGTCCTTGCCCACGCGCTCCTGCCGGAAGAACGCAGGGCCGCGGTCGCCGGTCCTAATGAGGCACGCGATCACGGCGAAAGGGACGGCGAGCGCGAGGAGCGCGACGCCACCGAAGAGAAGATCCCCGGCCCGCTTGAGTGCTCTCGCCATCGCAACGCCGCCTTCGTCACGGGCTCTGCGTGACTCGTTTTCGCCTGGTCTATCGCGGCCCCGAGGATAGCCGATCCGGATGAGGCCGCAGCTACGGCCGATGTCCCTGCAGGAAGATCTCGTCCCAGAGCTGAAGGTTGAGAGCGCAGAGAAGCTCGTACGCCCAGTCGCCTCGTCCCGCCTGGTGCTCGGCCAACAGCGCGCGCACCTTCGCAGGGACGAAGTATCCCTTGCGGCGAAGCGAGGACTCCGACAGAAGGGCGGCGGCGAACTCGGGCAGCGGCTTGCGAAGCCACGCCGTGACGGGCGCGCGGAGTCCCCGCTTCTTCCTTTCGACCACCTCGCGCGGCAGGACATCGGCTACCGCCCTGCGGAGAATGTGCTTCTCGCGCAGGCCCTTCATCTTCAGCGACAGAGGAATCTGCGCCGCGAACTCGACCAACTCGTGATCGAGGAACGGCACGCGTGCTTCCACGGAGAACGCCATCGAGCCCCGGTCCAAGATGTGGTTGATGAACGAGGGGAGGCGCACGTTCAGCTCGTAGTATTGAAGCTGAGACATTGACTGCCAGTGCGCGAATCCGCTGGGAAGCTCGAGTTCCCACCACGTCTTCTCGCGGCAATCCACCTGCGCCAGCGTACCGGGCGCGAGCATTCCGCGAACCATGGCTTGGCGTGCCCGGCCCACGGTGATCCGGTAGCGATCGATGTTCATGGCGGGCGGGGCAAGAATCATTCCGCTCGCTCTCGGGTGGCGCGCATGAAGGAGCGGGCCGAGAAGCATCGCGCGCTTGATCGGATGCGGGAGGTGAGCGATGGGGCGGAAGATCTTGTCGAACCGGAACCACGGGTACCCGAGGAAGATCTCGTCGGCTCCTTCGCCCGTCAGCACGACCTTGACGTCCTCCCGGCTCATCTCTCCTGTCAGCAGGCGCAGGATCTCGGCACACGACGTGCTTGGATCCTCGGCAAACCAGAGAGCCTCCGGAAGGCGGGCGAAATCGTGCGCCGAGCACGTGTGCACGCGGGAGATCAGTTTGTACTGAGGGAAGTTGAGCAGCGTCTTCTGAGTGCGGATCTCGTCCAGGCTCTCTTCCTGGAAGCTCAGCGACGCCGCGTGTATGGGCCGCCCGAGGTGGCGCAGAGCCAGGCTCACGATCGCGCTGGAGTCGAGTCCTCCGCTCAGCCACGCCCCGACTTCGACGTCGCTGCGTAGATGAAGTCGCACGACGTCGTCCAGTCTCTCGCCGAGCTCCTCGGCCCACTCCTCTTCTCGGCGATGCGGGACCGGCTCGCCGCGGCGCGGGAAGCTGGCGTCCCAGTACCGCAGAGTAGAGACCACACCTGCCTCATACACGAGACTCGTGCCGGGCATGAGCTGGCGGATGCTCTGGAGGAGCGTGGCAGGCGCGACGATGAACCCCAACGTGAGGAGGTCGTTCAGCCCTCTCGCGGAGACCTCGCGAGGGACGTCATCGGATTCCAGAATGGCCTTCTGTTCCGAGGCGAAGTAGATCCCTTGCGCCGTCTCCGCGTAGTAGAGAGGCTTGATGCCGAAGCGATCTCGTGCCAGGAAGAGTCGTCGCCGGCCGGAGTCCCACAGCGCGATCGCGAACATCCCACGGAGGCTCTTCACGCAGTCAGTGCCGCTCTCCTCGTAGAGATGCACGATGACCTCGGTGTCCGATTGCGTCCGGAACGTGTGCCCCCGAGCCAGCAACTCACTGCGCAGCTCGATGTAGTTGTAGATCTCGCCGTTGCAGACGACGACGACGGATCCGTCCTCATTGGCGATCGGCTGGTCGCCCGTCTGGAGGTCGATGATGCTTAGCCGCCGCGAGCCGAGGCCGACGCCCGGGCCGGAGAACATGCCCTCGGCGTCGGGTCCGCGATGTCGCAGGCGGTCCGTCATCCTCTGGAGAAGCGCGACGTCAACCGGGCTTGCCGGGTCCCGCGGCGCGATTCCCGTGATTCCGCACATGAGCGTCTTCTCCTCTGCGTCTCGATATCTACGCCCGCCGGCGCCGGGCCCTCGGGCACGCCGTACACCCCGGCTTTAGACCGCAGGTCTCGATGTCACACGCGATCGGCTGGCCGATGAGATGAAAGGCGACTCGTTCGAGTTGCTGCGTCGACCGCCCTTTGATCAAGACGACGTCGCCGGCGCGAGCATCCTCCCGCACCAGCTCGGCCGCACGACGCGGGCTGCGTCCGGCGTAGACAACGCGCTCCCTCGGCATCCCCTCGGCGCGGGCTCCCCTGGCCAAGCTTGTGTAGGCTTTCTCCCCGCCGACGAAAACAACGCGCGTCGCCGCGCGAGCAAGCCGCGCGCCGATGTCCTTGTACAGAGGACCCTGGCTGCCCATCGGCTCCTCGATGTCTCCGATGACGACGGTTTTTCGGTCGGCGTGCAGCGCGGCCAGCGTGTCGATGCTGCTCACGATCGTTTCCCGTGCGGCCTTGCACGTGTCAACGATGAGATGGATTCCGTCGGGAGTCACGATGCGGTCCAGACGGCCGGGCGTGGGGGCAAGTTGCTCGAGCCGCGGGAGGACGTCTTCCAGAGAGAACCCCTCGTCAAGTGCCACTGCGGAGGCGGCCAGGATGGGGTAGACCATGTGGCGGCCGAGCAATCGCGTCGCGACTTCGTGCGATATCCCTCCTGCGTGGAGTCGGAATCGCGTCCCGTCTCGAACGTCGATCCGAACGTCGCTCGCCCGCACGTCACAGTGGACCGCGAACCCGAACGTCATCGCTCGGGCCTTGGTCACAGTGCTCATCCACAGTACGTTTGGGTCGTCGCCGTTCAAGACGGCCAATCCGCTTGGCGGCAAGGCTCGCACCATTCGGGCCTTCTCGTCGCGCGTGCTCTCCAGCGTGCCCAACGATTGGTGGTGTTCGCTTCCGATGGACGTAACGACAACGATGTCGGGACGCAGGAGCCGCGCGCAACGCTCCATGACGCCTCTGCGCGAGATACCCACTTCCAACGCGGCGTAGCGCGTTCCTGGACGGATTCGTAGGAGTCCGAGAGCGAGGAAGGCGCCGGCGTTCCACCCCTTGTACGGGTCTCGCGGCAGGCCCAGCGCGGCGCAGACTGCGCGCGTGGTCGTCGTTTTCCCGAAAGATCCCACCACGGCGACCACGCGCGTGCGGCGAATCGCCGTCCTCCTGTACGCCCTTGCCAGGGGAAAGAGAACGTACCAGGTTTGGAAGAACGCGCCCAAGAGAAGCCTCTTGCGGCCCGGCGCCGTCTTGAATCGGCTCAGGATCTCCCCCAGTCTTCGAGCCATGACGTATCCTACATCGCCGCCGCGGATCAAGCGCGATCCGCGCAGCGCCGTCTTTGCTCGGGAGCGCGATGCCAGGTTGCCTGATCGGAGGGGAGCGCGGAAGATGGCGGCGCGAGGTGGGGATGAGGGAATTTGGCAGTCGCCTGCTGAGGTTCAAGATAGGCAAGTCGCCGTCCGAGATCGATCGTGTCGTGCGAGAGATCGTCTCGTCCTCCTTCGAGCACGTTGCGTTCTATCGCCGCTTCTGGGGCGAGCGAGGAGCAGATCCCTCGTCCATCCGATCGGCTGCCGAGCTCGGCTTGCTGCCAGTCGTCGGAAAGGCAGACCTGTTTGAGGCGAGTGTCCAGAATCGCATCCATGATCGTGTCCGTCCCGCTCGATGCGTGCGCACGTCAACGAGCGGGTCGACGGGCTTCCCCGTCGTCGTCCACATGAGCCGTACCGAGGCCGTCGCGCGAAGGATCCTCCTCTACTTGGCGTGGAGCCAAGTGGCCGGACTCCCGCCTCTCCTGCGAGTGGCTGACGTTGGGGCGTGGGTCAAGAGCACGTCGGGCGTCGCGGCAACGCGTCGCGGTGTGGTCTCGGTCGTCCGAGTCTCGGTCGCTCTCCCGGTGCAGCGGCAGCTTGACGTGATCGCGCGACATCGGCCTCACGTCATCTCCGGGCATCCCACAGCGCTTGACCTCTTGGCGCAGGAGCTCGGGACCGCAAGCAGTTCGATTCGTCCGCGTCTCGTCGCGACCCGTGGGGAAGTGCTTACTCCGGAGGCACGCCGGACGATCGGGGGCGCCTTCGGCGCTCCGGTTGGGGACTTCTACAACTGCGAGGAAGTGGGCAGCATTGCCCGGCAGTGTCCTCGGAACCCCGACGTTCTCCACGTGAACACAGACTCGTGCATCGTCGAAGTCGTGGACGACGAAGGTCGGACCGTCCCCCCAGGCGTCGAAGGCCGCGTCCTCCTCACCTCACTCATTCACCTCACGACGCCGGTCATCCGCTACGACGTGCGCGATCGCGGCGTCCTCCTCTCGTTCGAGGGAGCCGCCTGCTCCTGCGGGAGCCGCGCCCCGCGGATGGGCGTCCTGGCCGGGCGCGAGGATGATTTCGTCGTCCTGCCCAGTGGTCGGAAGGTCTCTCCCCGGCTCGTCGGGACTGCCCTCATCCGAGCCCTCGAGGTGACAGCCGCCGAGCGAGGCGTGGACCGGCTTATCCGAGCGTTCCGCGTGATCCAGGATGCGCCGGACCACTTGACCGTCGAGATTGTGCCTGATGCCGACCGCGAGGCTCCGTTCGAGGCGATTCTGAGCCGAACGTTCTCCGAGCTTCACCCCGATCTGCGATGCTCGATTCGCCTCGTCGATGCCATTCAGCCGGAGCCGTCGGGCAAGACACGCAAAGTCGTTCAGGCCATGCACTCGAATCCAGGGACCATCCCTGGCTCGATGTGACGGGAACCTAGTTGTCTTGGATGGGCCGCCGGATCACGCGGTCGAGTTTGCCGAGGCGCCCTCGCTCGAGCCGGTCGACGAACTCGAGCTCGAGCGTGCACTCGTCGCCTAGCACACTGCGCGCGGCGTCGAGAATGCGACGTTTCAGGGCTTCGGTGTCGATTCCGGGGACGGGCACGACTCGCCAGAGGAAGTTCCCGGGGCGCAGTTCGACGACCTGGAAGCCGAGAGCGTCTTCGAGCGCGTCCTTGTAGGCGTGTGTCACGACGTGATCGAGGATCTCGCGTCCGTCGGGCAAGTGGAGGACGGCGCTCGCGCGGCCCTCGAGGCGTGCCAAGAGCGGCAGCGAGCGGCCGCAGGGGCACGGCGACGCCGACAGGGCGCCTCGATCGCCGATTTTGTAGTTGAGGAGGACCATCGCCCGATTCTCGAGGTTCGACACGACGATCTCGCCCGTCTCGCCGGGCGAGACCTCTCGCCCCTCGGCGTCGACGACGCGGACCGGGCAGTAGTCGGCGTTGATGTGGAATCCTCGTCGCTCCTCGCATTGGAACCCGAGACGCCCGATCTCGACCGCTTGGTAGGTCGAGTAGACGAGACAGTGGAAGCGCCCCTCGATGAGCGCCCGCCCTTCGTCGGACAGCGTGTCCCCGCCGTAGACCCAGACGCGAGGAGGTCGAAGCTCGATCCCGTGCGCCGCGACATGGCGGAAGAAGCCCTCGGCCACCGAGCCGTACGAGAACACGACGTCCGGCCGCAGATCGTTCACTCGAGCGGCGATCTCCTCGTAGGAAGCGTGCGAAGACAGAGACTGGGTTTGCGCGAAGCTCTGCGGGACGAAGAGGGAGTCGTGGTGAAACCGCGTTACCTCGGCCGTCGACGACTCGGGGGGAAAGAGCGACAGCCGCCGCAGGCCCGTCGAGCGTCCGACGAGGCGATACAAGACGACACGATCCCGCTCGCCGTGGCTCACTTGGCGCAACAGGGCCGCTTCGTCCCAGAGGATGCGCTTCTGGCCGGTGCGAGAGGTCCCGGTCGAGAAGAGCCTGTAGATCGTGCGTGAAGCGATGTCGGTGGCGAGGAAGCGGTCGAGGTCGCGCAGGACAAGCGGACCGTCGACGAGCGGAAGCCAAGCGAGATCCGCGGCGGTTCGGAAGTCCTCTGGCCGCAGATGCGCGCGGTCCATCGCGTCGCGGTAGAAGGGCACCTTGCGGTAGGCGTGCGCGACCGCAGCGCGGACCCGGTGGCGCTGCAGCCTCTCGAGCCAAGACCAAGGGAGGAAAGGCAGCCGCCGTTCGAAGCGGCCGCGCAGCCCCACATGCGCCGTGTTCCATAGCCGAACGAGAGTAGGCTTTGCCATGATCTTCGACCGCTGAGCGTAGTCGGAGTGTCTCCGGACGCCAAGCCGCGCGGCTGCGTCCATTGCTCGCAGAGGAGCGAGCGCGTAGGCTGGGGAGAATAAGGCCAGACGCGCGGGCGGCGGGCCCCGAAGAGGTGAACGGACATGCGGGTGGCGATTGTGGGAGCCGGCGGGCACGGTCGCGTTGCCGTGGACTGCCTTCGTGTGCGCTATGGAGACGACATCGCTCTTGTCTTGTTCGACGACCGGTGGAAAGAGGTCAAGGACGTGGACGGCGTCCGCGTGCTGGGTCCGGTCGCCGCTCTGTACGAGGCACGAGAGTGGCGCGACGTGTTCGTCGCGATTGGCGAGAACCAAGCGCGTCGCCGCGTGGCCGAGCGGCTGGCCGAGGATGGACGGCGACTCGTCTCTGTGCTTCACCCCCACACCGCGCTTTCCCCGCAGGCTCTCATCGGCGAGGGGACCATCGCCGTGGCGGGGAGCGTCGTCAACGCCGGCGCGCGGGTCGGCCGCTGCGTCATCCTCAACACGCTTTCGTCCGTCGGTCACGACTGCGTCGTGGAGGACTACGCCCAGATCGCCCCCGGCGTGAACCTCGGCGGCGGCTCCGTGATCGAACAAGGCGTGTTTCTCGGCATCGGCGCCAAGGTCGCCCCGCTCGTCCGCATCGGCGCTTGGAGCGTCGTCGGCGCTGGTTCCGTCGTGCTGAAGAGTCTTCCGCCGCGCTCGTTCTGCTACGGCACGCCGGCGCGCGTCGTGCGCCCTCTCGCGGGCGACGAACTGGCGGCGGACACAGAGCTGCAAAGCTGAAAGGCCGTATGAATCCAAGCCTGGGCCGATTCCGACTGCGCAAGAGCCCGCGTGACGTGGACCTCGTGGTCCGCCATCTGGTTCGCCACGCGGCGGATCGCGTACCGTTCTACCATGACGCGTACGCGCGCGCGGGAGTTCGCGCCGCGGAGATTCACGGCGCGGGCGATCTCCCGAGGCTGCCCATCACGCGCCGCGACGAACTCCTCTCGGGAGGCTGTGCGAGCTTCCTGCGAGCCGGCGCAGACGCCCGCAGGCTCGTCTGCCGGCACACTACGGGGACGACGGGGACGCCCGTCAGCGTGTACATGACGCGGGTCGAGGCTTTGTTCCGCGCTCTTTCTCTTCTGGACGCGTACCGTCGCAACGTGCGTCTGCCTGCGGCCTTCACGCTCGTCGACGTAGGCCCCGAGCGAAAGGACCGATCCACGCAGAGCATCCAGCGCTTCGGGCCGGTGCAAGTCGTGCGGCTCTTTCGGTCGCTCTCCACATCGGA
>CAYUSW010000106.1:0-3346 GCA_964447445.1 uncultured Thermotogae bacterium | reverse complement strand
ACAAGTTCGACTCCGGGACCGGCTGGCCGAGCTTCACTCGCCCGATCGAGCCGGGGGCCGTCGTGACGCGCGATGAGGGAGGCTTCTTCGGCCGCATCGAGGTCCGCAGCCGCATCGCCGACTCGCATCTCGGGCACGTGTTCGATGACGGCCCGGCCCCGACGGGCCAGCGGTACTGCATGAACTCGGCGACCCTGCGGTTCATTGCCAAAGAGGACCTTGTGGCGGCCGGGTACGCGGACACCCTAAGCTCGCGCGAGTGACGGAGATCCGGGGACACAAACCCCACTCCGTCTGCCGGAGCGGGGAAGCGGTGACACACACCTGATCTCGAACACTCTGACGTCCCCGCCAGAACGCGTCACGGGACGCGTGACACGTGGCAGCGAGTCGTGGAATGGATGTGGCTTGACGTTTGGCGCTCGCCGACTGGCCCAACGCGCCATCGATGGCTATACTGCGGCTATCCGTCGGAGGTGGCGCGGTGACGACAAAGGTCCAGAGGTGGGGAAACAGCCAAGGAGTGCGCATCCGCAAGGACCTCTTGGAGAGCGCCGATCTCGTTGTGGGGGATGAGGTCGAGGTCGAGGTCCGCGACGGCGGTCTCGTGATCACGCCGGCGCGGCGCATCCGGGGGCGCCAGAGTCTCGCCCAGCTCGTCCGCGAGATCCCAGCGGGCTACAGGCCCGAGGAACTCAAGTGGGGAGCGCCCGCCGGGCGGGAGGTGTGGTAGGTGGTCGACTACGTTCCGCGTCGCGGGGATTTCGTCTCGCTTACGCTCGGTCCAGAGGCGGGTCATGAGCAGCGCGGCCGCCGGCCGGCCCTCGTCCTCAGTCACGATCTCTTCAACCGGAAGACGGGTCTGGCTTTCGTCGCGCCGGTGACCCGCACCGAGCGGGATTACCCGTTTCACGTCCGTGTCCCCGCTGGCGGCAAGGTGACGGGAACCGTCATGGTGGAACAGACGCGCTCGATCGACTACCGGGCGCGGGAGGTGAAGCGAGTCGGCCAGGCGCCGGAGAGCGTCCTCGAAGAGGCGCTCGCGCTGCTCGACGCCTGTCTGTACTAGCGGGACACAAACCCCATTCCGTCTGCCGGAGCGGGGAACCGCGGTCACGATCCCCATTTCGTCTGCGGCGCGGTGTGGACATGAGCCTCACCATGCGGCAGCTCGCGTGCTGAAACGGTACAGTAGGGCGAAAGGGGCGAACATGGCGTATGGAACCCACGCGAAGGTGAGGATCGACGCGGCGCGACTGCGAACCGTTCGGATCGAGCAGGAGTTCACGCAGCAGTCACTCGCGGAGCAAGCCGGGATGCCATTCACGACGGTGAACCGTATCGAAAGCGAGGTCTACAGGTCCGTCGAGATCACCACCAAGCGGGCTCTCGAGGCTGTCCTTGGAGTTGACCTCACCCCTTCGCGTTGGATTCACGGTAGGAGAGGGCGACCTGCCACGGGGTGGCAGATCCCCGACCCCGACAAGACCCATGTAGACACTCCGCCTCCGGGTGACGGGGTCCTGCAGTGACACGTCACTCAGTGCCGCTCGGCCCGACTTCACGCCGTCGCTCCGAGTGACTCACCGTTGGGGACGCGACCCTCAATCCGTCCTGATGGGGGGCCCGGATGGCGGCCATGTCCCCTCAGGGCGGCACACGAAGGCTGCTTCGGCTCGGCGTCTTCGCCCAGGAGGAGTCTTGGTCTCTCGATGCCCGATGGTTATACTCCGGGTATGAAGACGGCAGTGTCTGTTCCTGACGACCTTTTCGAGCAGGCCGAGCGGTTGGCTCGGCGCGTCGGCACAACTCGGAGCGGTCTCTACAGCCGCGCCGTGCGAGAGTACGTGGCGCGACACGCGCCGGACGAGGTCACCGCGGCAATCGATCGCGTCTGCGATGCGGTAGGGGAATCGCGAGACGCCTTCACTGCCGAAGCGGCGCGAACGACGCTGGAGCGGAGCGACTGGTGATTGCCCAGGGCGACGTGTGGTGGGCTGATCGGCCCGCGCCGACCGGGTCCGCGCCGGGTTTCCGCCGCCCGGTGGTTGTCGTCCAGAGCGATGCGTTCAACCAGAGCCGCCTCAGCACAGTCATCTGCGTTCCGTTGACGAGCAACCTGGGATGGGGTGAGGCGCCGGGTTGTGTGCTGCTCGCGGCGCGTGCTTCCGGGCTCTCCAAGGACTCCGTGGCGAATGCGACCCAGCTCGTGACACTCGATCGGTGTCTCCTCACAGAGCGAGTGGGGAAGCTGTCTCGCGCGAAGCTCGACCTCGTCCTCGCTGCGATCGACGTCGCGCTTGGGCGGTAGCGAGGGCGCGAGGACCTGGTCTTGCACTCCAGCACCCGACTCCGCGGCACCGTCAGGTGCGTTGACGGGTCCGGCGCTGTCCAAGACGAAGAACCGGGGCACACACCCAATGCAATTGGCACTGGAGTGCCCGCCGAATGGAAGAACGCGTCGTTGACGGGACCGCAGGCGCGATCGGGCGGCCCCCGACGCTACGGGCGAAGCAGATCCGGGCGGTTCGTGACGAGCCACTGTCGGACGCCGCCGAGAGTGTCTCGCGCTAGGGCACACGCCTCAGCGGCGAGGGTGTCCGACACCCCGCCCACGCGAACGTAGTCGGCGGTGTTGCGCTTCTTCTGAAGTGCCTCGATCTGGAAAACGATCGACGGCGTCAGCTCTACGGTGTAGTGCAGCGACTGGATCACGTGGTGGTGATGGCTGGGGTTGCCCTTCGGAACTCGGTATCCGGCCGCATGGAGGGCCACTCGCGCAGCGGAGAGGATCGCGCCATAGGCGCATCCGAGCTTCCGCTCGGGGCTCAGTTTGGCGATGGCCGCGTCGCGGAGATCGGTCTCGGCGACCGCGAAGAGGTCCGCGATCTCCTCTGGCGTTGCCTCGTGGGAGACAAGCAATCCTGCCTTACGCCACGCTTCGAGCGACATCATCCCCTCCGATGAGATCGATCCTCGGCTGCTTCTCGACGCGAGTCAAGAAGGAGTCCTTCGCTCTAAGCCTTCGGGCGTACTCTGCGGAATCGAAGACGGTCGGGTTGATCTCCCGCCCGAGCGTCTGCTGCAGAGGCGACATGGCGGCGACCACGTCGAAGAACGAGACGTCGCCAATGACCATCAGATCGATGTCGCTTGCGGCCCCTTCCTCGCCGCGGGCCACGGAGCCGTAGACGAATGCGCGCGCGATGGAAGGCGCGTGCGGAAGCAGCGCCGTGCGCAGGAGCTCAGGAATGCCCGCCGTCTTGCGCACGAGGCCGCGGAGCTCCTCGTAGATCGGAGCCATGCGGTTCGCCTCGAAATAGGCGAGGTTCCCTTCCCTCGTCTT
>CAYUSW010000105.1:0-3634 GCA_964447445.1 uncultured Thermotogae bacterium | reverse complement strand
GCGGCCACCGCGGCATAGTCCACGTCGCCCACGAGCTTGCCATCCACGGCGTTCGTCCCGACGTCAACGACCACCCCGCCGGGTTTGACCATGTCCGCGGTGAGGAATCGAGGCCTCCCGACGGCCACGCACAGGACATCGACTTCGCGGGTGATCTCCGCCAGATCGCGCGTCCGCGAGTGACAGAGCGTGACCGTCGCATCGCGCGCCACGAGGAGCTGGGCGAGCGGTCGTCCGACCACGAGGCTCCGCCCGATCACCGCGGCGCGTTGCCCCGCAAGCGGAATCCCGTGCTCGTCAAGAAGCACCATGACCGCCGCGGCGGTTGCCGGGACGAACCGGGGATGGCCGCAAAACAGGCGCCCGAGCGAGAGCGCACCGGCTCCATCGACGTCTTTCGCGTCCGGAAGCGCGTCCTGAACTGCCCGAAGATCGACGCCTGGGGCGGCCGGCGTTTCGATGAGAATCGCGTCGATCGAGTCGTCCTGAGCCCATTCGGCCACTCGCTGCATGAGCGTGTCGGTCGTGGCTCCGTGCAGCCGCACAACGTCGACGTCGACGCCCACCGATTCCGCGGCGCGTCGCTTTGCGTCCGCGTACGCCAACGCTGAGCCATCGTCCGTGGCCAGGGCCACGACGAGTCGAGGAGCACGCCCGGCGATCGCTCGAACCGCCTGGGCTTCCGCCCGAAGCGTCGCCTTCCTCTTCTCGGCGAGTTGCTCGCCGCTAAGACGCAGCGCGCTCACGCTCCTCCTTCCAGATGCGATCCAAGATCCCGTTGATGAACGACTGAGCCTGCTCCGTTCCGTACTTCTTCGCCAGCTCGACGGCCTCGTCCAAAGCCACTTCGGGTGGCACTCCGCCTGGGTACAAGAGCTCGTAGACGCCGACACGTAGGATGTTGCGGTCGAGAAGCGCAAGCCGCTCGAATCGCCAGCCCACCGTCCGCTCGCCGATCCGGCGATCGATGTCTTCCTGGTGATCCTTCACGCCCTGGAAGACCCCGGCCATGTAGTCGCGCTGATCGCCGGGATCCTCCTCATCGAGGACGTCCTCAAGCGTCACAGCCAGGAACTCGCTCTGGTAGAGCCCGAACAGGACAAGCTCGCGGGCGCGCGTGCGATGCATCAGCGGGAAGCGCGGGCCGACGACCCGGGCCGACGACCGCGCAGTGAGGAGTCCAAGCGCCCGCCGGTCGGCACACTGTCGACAGCGCGACTCGCCCCTTCGTCGGGCGCGCTAGCCTTGATCGTCATCTTCCCATTCGCTCGCTTCCTCTTCGAGGGGACTCTCAGACTTGACGACCTTCTGTACGTCGACATTGACGGCGCTCACTCGCAGGCCCGTCATCCGCTCGATCTCGGACTTGATCCGTGCCTGCACTTGTCTTGCGACCTTGAGAATCGGGTACCCGTAGACGACCGTGATGCGCGTCGTGACCGACACGACGTCTCCGTCCACGTTCGTATCGACATAGCGCTTCATGCCCTCCCCTCGGCGAAACGCTGTGTCGCCGGGGCGGAGATTGGCGATTCCGTCAATCTCGGAGATCGCGATGCCCGCGATCGCCGTGACGACTTCGCGCGAGATCCCAACGTTTCCCTTCTCCTGAGTCGCCATCCCGGCCTCCTAGCGGCTCGCCGCGTCGTGCGTCTGGGGCGGCACAACCTTCTTCACGTAGACATCGACGGATGAGACGGCCACGCCAGCGAGTTTCTCGACGTCAACTTCCACGTTTTCCTGCACGCCGCGAGCCACGGAGTGGACAGGGTATCCGTACTCCACGGCAATGCGCAGCTCGATGCGCGCTTGGTCGTTGGCCAGCTCGATCTTCACCGTCGGCGCAACATCCTCCCCGCCGAAGATCCCCTTCAGGCCGCCAGATCCCGCTGGTGACCGCGCAATGCCCGTGACTCTCTCGGTGGCGATTCTCGCGATCGCGGAGATTACCTCTTCGGCCATCGTGATGCGTCCGCTCTGGTCGGCAATCTCGATCCGCTTCTCCGCCATGGCGTCCTCCTACACGCGCTCGACGTACGTGCCGGTACGCGTGTCCACCTTGAGCGTGTCTCCCTCTTTGACAAACAGCGGGACACGTACGACGATTCCGCCCTCGAGGATGGCCTCCTTGTCCACGTTCGACACGGTGTCTCCGCGCACGCCGGGCTCCGTCTTCATGACCTTCAGTTCGGCGAAGTTCGGCAGATCCACCTTGACTAGGTCGGCATTGTAGTAGTAGCCGATCACGTTCGTACCCTCGACGAGGTACTCGCCCTGAGGTCCCAGGACGGTCTTCGCGATCGGGAACTGGTCGAACCGCTCGACATCCATGAAGATGAAGTTGTCTCCATCGTGGAAGAGGTACTGAAGCTCGCGAGACTCGAGAAACGCGACCGACGTGTCCTCAAACCCGCGGAAGGTGTCGCTCGTCACTTTGCCCGACTTCAGATGCTTCAGCTTCGCCGATCCAACAGCGCTTCCGCGCCCGCGCTTGTTGTGCTCGTAGTCGACGATTTCATACAACTCGCCTTGGTAGAGGATCGTCATCCCCTTTCTCAGCTCGCTAATCGAAAGCCCCATCTCCTCGCTCCCTTCTTCCCTGGCTGCTTCCTTACACGGACGTCGCATGCCCATGATACCCGCAACGCGCATGCGTCCCCATCGATCAGCTCACGTCCGCCGGCCGCGCGTCGGCAGCGCCGCGTCAGCCATCGTGTGAACCATGTTGGGCAAGTACAGTCCGGCAAGGATCGCCCAGACGTTTGCGTGCGGAGTAGTGAACGAGAGAGGACGGCCGAGGGCAGCACCGACGGCTGCTGCCGCCCCCGTCGCGAGCAACAGCAGATAGGCGATTCGTGTCAGTGGACCCCAGATGAGATGGTGAGACACGCCTCGATGCCGGAAGATCTTCGCATACGGCCACCATAGAAAGGATAGGCGCCCCCACCGCCGGGTCGGGCGACTTGCGACCAGATCGAGGTCGGGAGTGAGAAAGACCATAGAGAAGGCGAAGCTGCCTAGAAACGCGCCTGCCGATGCCACAGGAATCGCCCCGCCGCGCACCAGCACCGTTCCCGCGGCCGCACAGAGGGCGAGAACGCCGGCTTCGATGACGAGGTGAGTCCTCCCCGAGGGCATGGCTGTACTGTGCAACAAAAGGCCCTTCCCCACAACTCGCAGATTGCCTTGACGGATCCCCACACGACAGC
This sequence comes from uncultured Thermotogae bacterium, assembly GCA_964447445.1. GTDB lineage: Bacteria > Bipolaricaulota > Bipolaricaulia > UBA7950 > UBA9294 > CAIOGO01. Next base: position 425 of record CAYUSW010000105.1, on the reverse strand, counting down.
TACAATCGGTTAGCAAACTCCCGATGCAAGTGCTAAGGGCTCACCAAGGAGGACGACAATGACAACGAAGTCGTTGGGCAAGCGAGTCAAGCCGCTGGGCAAGCGAGTTCTAGCGAAGAAGCTCGAGCAGGAGTCGCGCACGACCGCAGGAGGCATCGTACTTCCCGATTCCGTGAAGAACGAGAAGACGATCCGCGCGCAGGTCGTGGCCATCGGCACCGACGAGAAGTTTGAGGTCAAGGTGGGCGACACCATCCTGGTGCAGAGCTTCTCCGGAACCGAGATCGAAGAAGGCGAAGACAAGTACATCCTCGTCGAGGAGTCGAAGGTCCTCGCCATCGTCAAGGACTAGTCAAAGGGGGAATTCAGATGGCGAAAGAGGTCATCTTCGGTGAGGAAGCACGACGACGCATGAAGGTCGGCAT
>CAYUSW010000104.1:0-7744 GCA_964447445.1 uncultured Thermotogae bacterium | reverse complement strand
TGAAGACCGTTGTGGCGAAGCGAAGCTCGGCGGATCTCGAGTTCCTCTCGGGCCTCATCGAGGCCGGGAAGGTCACGCCCGTGATCGACCGAACCTACCCGCTCGATCAGGTTCCCGAGGCCATCCGCTATCTCGAACAAGGTCACGCCCGCGGCAAGATCGTCATCACGGTGTGAAGGGACAAGCGCTTCACCGCGGAGCGCGCAGAGGGCAGTGAGAGGAAGGACCGGGGCACGAATCCGACTACACCGGCCGGACTTTACCGCAGAGCGCGCAGAGCGGCGCGGAGGCGGCCGGGGGCGGACGCCGACTCAGCTGCCTGCTGTGCGGTCTGTAGTGTCACCGACCGGGACACAAACCCTATTCCCGACACCGGGCCGGCCTCACCGCAGAGCGCCGCGCAGAGGGTACTGAGAGAGTCACGGAGGTAAGGGTAGGCGATCTAGACCTGGGCTCTGCGCTTCGTTAGGAAGGGGAGTCAAGGCTTCGCTGTAGTCCTTTCTCTCTGCGATCTCCGCGTCCTCTGCGGTTGAGCTTCCGGCAGTTCCACCGCGGAGCGCGCGGAGCGACGCGGAGGCCGCGGCAGTCGCCGCCCCCTCGCTACGCCGAGAGCTCGCGTGTTGCAAGGTCGATGCCCGGGCGCAGCTCCTTCTCGTAGGTTACGGATTGCTGCACGGCCCGCATTCCAGCACGTTCGTACAGGCGGAGTGCCCCCGTGAGGCTCTCGGAGTCCACGTCGAGCTCGACGGCGGTGCGACCGCGGCGGCAGAACTCGGCAAACGCGTGATGCAGGAGCGCGAGTGCGATACCCCGCTTCCGCCACGCCGGGCGGATGCAGAGCTCATAGACGTAGCCGCCCGTCGGGTCGTCCGGAAGACCGTCAATGCAGAGGGAAACGCCGACGATCTCAGCTCCTGCGATCGCGAGGAAGCAGAGCGTCGGGTCCATGGGGCCGCAGCGGCTTTCGATCTCGCTCACGAAGCTCGCGAGGACCTCAGCGCGCGGCCGCTCGACGTAGCCCCAGTGGTCACGCATGGCTTCGAGGTATGTCGCGACGATGACGTCCACGTCGGCGTCCAGGTCGGCGATGCGTACCGAAATGCCGTCCGGCCACTGCGCGATGGGCGCGGGCGAGTTGAGGTCGATTCGCATGTGACTCTCGACCCGGACGGGCGTGAGGCCGGCGCGTTCGAGCGCCGCACAGTGTGCCCAGTCCTCAGGAAGAGCGGCGCAGGTTGCCGCGACGCGGAGCCCTAGAGCTGCGAGGGGCACGAGTTCGGCTGCACGACGGAGGCTCCAGCTCGTGAGCCAATCCCAGAGCAGGGCGTCATCCTCGTACTGCGGGTGGACCACAGCGGAGCATCCGATCTGTGTGTACGGCTTGCCATCGGCGAGGATGAATGCCAGCCCGGCGACGACGCTATCTGGATCGAGCGCGAGGCGCATGTCCGTCTCAAGGGCGAAGCCTGGTTTCTCCCACCACGACTCGACGCGCGCTCGTGTGGACTGGCTCGCGCCGCGGGACTTCTGCGACCGCGCATTCAGCATCTCCACAACGCGATCGACATCGGCCAGGGTGGGGGCACGATCTGACCAGCCTGCCGGCCAGTGTCTCCTGCTCATCTTGCCAGACATGGGCGTATTCTACCTAAGGCGTGCATGCCGTCCCGTGCGCGCTGCGGGCCCACGTCCTTCTGTGGTGGGAGACCGCGGGACTTCCCGGGGCCGACTGCGGCCGGCTCCCACGGCTGGATTCCTACGTCTTGACGGCGAGAGATGAGATCCGACCCTCCGTGCCATGATCGCTTCTCCGCACACTGGCAGGTCCGCGCGGACGATCGCGGGAACGCGTCCTGATCGGCATCCATGTCGCTTCCGATTACCTGACGAGCGAAGACAAGCGCGTTTCGCGCTTGCCTTCTCACCCCGCTCGCTGTATGATAGCGATATAGTACGCAGAATACGCAAAGAACGTACTCCGAAGAGGCAGGCAACATGGCCAATCGTTTCATCAGTTCCCACGCACCTCGTGCGCGCAGTGTTCAGAACGCTTCCCGACGTATGCGGCTCGTGCTGCCAATCGATCGCAACTCCAGACTCCGCTTCAGGAAGCGAGACGAAGCGCCTGATCCGCTTCGCGGCGGACTCCTCCGCCGCACAGGGCAGGGAGATGGATGATGTCCCAACGTCGACGAGAGTGGCGGAAGATCCCCAACATCCTCACCGCGGAGGAGCAGCAGGCTTTGCTCAAGCAGCCGAACCCGCGGTACCCGACGGGCGAGCGCAATCGGCTCATCCTGCGGATGATGCTCAATGCAGGCCTGCGATTGGCGGAGACGACGGCCCTCTCTTGGAAGGACATCGACCTCTACACCGGACGTCTCAAGGTGCACCAGGGTAGGGGTGCGAGGGAACGCGTTTTGTGGGTTGGCGACGCCGATCTCAAAGCCCTGCGGGATTGGCGCGAGCGTCAAGCGCGAGATGTAGAGGGAGAGCCGGGGCACGTCTTCACCACACTCGAAGGAAAGCCGGTCAGCAACCGCTATGTCCAGGCGATGGTGAAGCGGTACGCACTCAAAGCGGGGATCGGGAGGAACGTTCATCCCCAGCTGCTGCGACACACGTTCGCGACCGACATCTACCGGGAGACGTCGAGCATCCGGCTGACGCAGAAGGCGCTCGGCCACGCCGATCTCTCCACAACTCAGATCTACACGCATATCGTGGATGAAGAGCTCGAGGGCGCTCTCAAGTCCTTCGCCACGCGCCGATCCCAGCGCAGTGCAACGGCTGAGGCCGAACGAAAGGGCGACGGATGGGCGGGTTAGCCCCCGTCCATGATCAGAGCACGAAGGGAGGAAACATGCTTGAGATGCACATGAAGACCGGCGGGAAGACGGGCGGAACGAAGCGCGGGAAGATGGGCAGCCGGAAGAATCACCGGTAGCCCCCTCCGCGAAGCTCTTCGCGCTTTGTGCCGGTTCGAGCCTGCCGCTGAGGCAGGGCTTCTAGTCTCGATCGGCCGACAGAGAGAGTGGGCCGCACCGCGAACCCAACAAGCTGAGTCGTCCAGCAACGACGATGGAGGAAGGCATGACATACATCGGACAGGTGTTCCGCATGGGCGACAACATCACGGTGGCCGGGATCTACGAGCACACCGCCATCGGCTGCGAGAACCGGCACACGTTCAGCCATGTCGGGGGCACGTTTGGTCCGTGCTCCAATCCTGACTGTAAGGCCTCAACCGTCCCGTGGAAGCTCGTTGAGGAAGCCGGCCGCTCGGCCAGGCCGAGCGGCTAGGGACGAAGCGCCGTTGGTTCGCTTCGTCTGCATCGGTGGGCTCTGGGGCGGGTTCATCCGGCGATTGCTGGGGACGCGATCCGGCGAGAGCGGGATTGCTGAACCGCGCGGCCCGATGTGCGTACCTACGAGTGTGCCTTACAGGTCCGATTCCCCATGCAGGAGGCCCAAACCATGGCTGGCGAACCGTCGACATTTCCCGTTCTCAGCGCCGAGCTCACGGCTCGCATCGTCGAGAAGACGGCAGCGACCGTTCGAGACAAGTACATCTTCGCAGACGACGCAGAGACGATGTGCGAGCTTCTTCTCTCGAAGCTCAAGGACGGTGTGTTTCGCGACGCCGAGTCGATTCCCGACCTGGCCAGCGCAGTGACGGAAGTGCTCCACTCGGTCCGAGCCGACCTTCACCTTGTTGCGATGCCGTGGATCCCACCGGCGGAGGGCGGCGACTCGGACGGATTGATGGATGCTTGGCACCGCCGGATGCCGCGCCACAACTACGAGTTCCGCAAGCTTGAGGTCTTGCTTGGGAACGTCGGCTGCGTCGACCTGCGCGGCTTTGCCCCCGCCGCCGAGGGTGGACCGACGGCCGCAGCGGCCATGCAGTTCCTCGCCCACACCGACGCGCTCATCTTCGATCTGCGCGACAACGGCGGCGGCGAGGATCTTGTCTACCATCTGATGAGCTACCTGTTCGACAAGCCCACCCACGTCCACACGGCGAGATACCGCGACCACGACGAGCAGAACTGGACCTACGGCTACGTGCCCGGTCCCAGGTTCCCGAACAAGCCAGTCTACGTCGTCATCAGCCGATCCACGTTCTCGGCCGGCGAGGACTTCACCTACAACCTTCAGCAGCTCGGTCGGGTCACCGTCGTCGGCGAGCAGACCCGCGGCGGTGCCCACCCGGTCGAGTTCTACCGCTTCCCCGAGCTCTGCCTCGAGCTCATGATCCCGAACGCGTACTCCGAGAACCCCGTGTCGCACACGAACTGAGAGGAGGCGGGCGGCGTGACGCCCAACATCCTGGCCCCAGCGGACGAGGCTCTCGACGTCGCGCACGTGAAGGCGCTTGAGCGCCTCGTCGCGGAAGCTGCCGACGACGAGACGCGTCGCTTCCGCGAGTGGGCCCTGGAGGTCTTGCGGCTGCGTCGAGACCGCTGTGCGGCGATGTCCGACGCGCCTGCTACATACGCTGGCTCGTACGGCTCCTCGGTCGAGGTGGCGATGCGCGGAGGTACTCTCACGCTGTCGTGGGGAGGCCGACGCGCGCACGTTCTCGGCCCGCTGGCCGAAAACCGCTTCGAGTTCGACCGCGGGACGCAGCAGGTCGCGTTTGTCATGGAGGGAGGCCGGGCGTCGTCGCTCGTCTGGCGAACCGAAGACGGCGACGAGTGGCGCATGGACCGCCGAGCCGGGACGTAGGCGCGTACACCTGAGCCGCGCCTGCCGGGTGCGCCCCTGTTGCGGCAGCAATCGGAGCCAGGCTACGCTCGTGACCAGGCAAGCCAACGGCACGCGCGATGACGCGCGAGATCCGCGGCTGCGAGGGGAGAGCAAGTGATCTACGAGCTTCGCATGTACGAGTGTCTGCCCGGTCGGCTACCGGCGCTCCACGAACGCTTCCAGACCATCACGCTCGAGTTCTGGCGCAAACATGGGATCCGCCAGGTGGGATTCTGGACGACGCTCATCGGTGAGTCGAACCAGACGCTCACCTACCTGATCGCGTGGGAAAGCCTAGCGGAACGCGAGGCGAAGTGGACGGCATTCATGCACGATCCCGGCTGGATCGCCGCCCGCGCTGAAACGGAGAAGGAGGGCCCCATCGTGGCCAGGATCACGAACTCGATCCTCCAGCCGACGCCGTACTCGAAGCTGCGATAGATCCAGTCAGCTGGCACCTGGACTAGGCGGTTGCAGTTCGTGCGCGCGTTCGCGATCCTCTCCCGACGTCGGGGGTCCTGCCACGGTCCCCTCGGGGAGCGTGACTCGTGAGCTACTCGATCAAGGACATCCTAGGGATGGAAGTCGCGCCGGCGCTCGGCTGCACGGAGCCGATCGCGGTGGCGCTGGCGGCGGCTGCCGCTGCGTCTCTCTTGCCCGAGCGGACGGTCGACGGGATCGAGCTGTGGGTCGACGCGAACATCTACAAGAACGGTATCGCGGTCACCATCCCCGGCACTGAGGGCGGGTCCGGCATTGATCTGGCGGCTGCGCTAGGAGCACTTGGCGGCGACCCTTCTCTCCGTCTCGAAGTGCTGGCTCCCATCACGCGCGGAGACGTCGAGGCGGCATGGGCGCTTGTGGCCCACGGCGGGGTGCGCGTCCACGTGATGGACGAGGAGCGCAGCATCCACATCTGCGCTCGACTCTGGGCCGGAGAGCGGATCGCGGAAGCCCTCGTCGCCGACGTCCACGACAACGTCGTCTCTCTCTCGCTCGACGGCCGGCCGGTCGTCGACCACCTCCTTGTCCGCGGGCTGTCGCGGGGCCAAGACGCGCTCTCGAAGCTCGAGGCCTGGCTCGCGGAGAGGACGCTGCCTGAACTCATCGCGCTACTCGACGATCTCGATCGCGACGACCTCGCCTTCCTGCGCGAGGGCGTCGACGACAACATGAGGCTCGCCGAGTACGGACTCACCCACGGCTCCGGGCTGGGCGTCGGTCTGGCGCTCGAGCGTCTGGCTCACGAGGGGCTCCTGAAGAAGGACATGGTCCTGGCGGCGCGGATCCTCACTTCGGCGGCGTCAGACGCGCGGATGGCCGGCGTGAAGATGCCGGCGATGAGCTCCGCCGGCTCCGGCAACCACGGGCTGACGGCGATCCTGCCGATCTGGGCCGTGAAAGACTACGTGGCCTGTGACGAGGAACGCGTGCTGCGCGCGATCGCGTTGAGCCACGTGATCACGGCGCATGTCAAGGCGCACACCGGGCGGCTCTCGGCCATCTGCGGCTGTTCGATTGCCGCGGGCGCCGGGGCGACGGCCGGCGTCGCGTACCTGATGGGCGGCGACCACTGCCACATCGCTGGCGCGATCAAGAACGTGGTCGGCGATCTCGCCGGCGTCATCTGCGACGGCGCCAAGGCCGGGTGCTCGCTCAAGCTGGCGACCGCCGCGGGAACCGCGGTGCAATCCGCCCTGTTCGCGCTCCATGGTCTGGACGTGAAGTGCACCGACGGCATCGTGGCCGGTTCCCCCGAAGAGACGATGCGCAACGTCGGCCGGCTGTGCACTCAAGGGATGGTCGAGACAGATCGCACCATCCTCCGCATCATGATCGAGAAGGGATTCGACGCCTGATCTTCCAGACGGTTTGGCGATTGCGCGCTTCGGCGCGCTCGCGTACGCTCGTGCCGATCGCTGCGGGCAAGACGCCGCGCGTTCTTTCGGGAAGAAGGATCTGGGGGAGGTCTGATGATCGTGAGTCCTGTACGCCGCAGCCTGCGCTGGGCCGTTGTGGGAGTGCTCGTCGTTCTGGTCGCCGCGGCGTGTCTTGCCGCATCGGCTCAGGGTCTCGGACCGGGAGCAAGATCCGGCGAGGGTCTGGGACAGGGCAAGGGCCTCGGCCAGGGACAGCACGCCAGCTCCGGGGAAGGCAAGCACGGCGAAGGCGCCGGGCGCGGCTACTTCGGCACGAACCAGGTCATCAAGCTTGGCGTCATGGCAGGACTCGCAGGCCTCGCGCTCGGCCTTGTGACGGTCTTCGGCTTTCGGTACCGGAAGTGGCTCCTCCTCGTTTCGGTCGGCGTGGCCGGCTTCTACCTTGCGGGCCTGCTCTGCCCGTTGTGCAGCGTGCAGAACGTGTTCATCAAGTGGAACACGGCCTACCTCCTTCTCGTCCTCTTGCCGATTGTCCTGACGCTCATCGTCGGACGTGTCTACTGCGGCTACGTCTGCCCGTATGGCGCACTGCAGGAGCTTCTGCATGTCCGAAAGTGGGCGCCTCGAATCCCGCCGCGCTGGCGCAGAGCGCTCGGCCTCCTCAAGTACGCGGTTCTTGTCTATCTCGCCGTCCACGCCCTCGTGACGTGGACGGAGATCTTCCAGGAGATGACGCCGTTCAAGGCGTTCTTTGCCTTCGGTGGGACACCTCTTACGTACGGGCTCTCGGCGGCGTTCGTCGTCCTCTCGGTCTTCACGTGGAGACCTTTTTGCGAAGTCCTCTGCCCGCTGGGAGCTCTTCTCTCGCTCGTGTCGCGCGTCAGCCTCTTCCGGCTCGAGAGCGGCGCAAGCTGCACGTCTTGCGGCGTGTGCACAGGCCGGTGCCCGACCTCGACGTGCGCGGGCGGAGCGATCCGCTCGGCAGACTGCTACATGTGCGGCGACTGTGTACGCGCCTGCGGTCCGAAGTGCCTGCGCCTGCGACTCCGCTGGCGGAAGTCGGCTTCCAGTACTCGGTGCGACACAGGCGTCGCGTAGAGACAGCTAGCCCG
>CAYUSW010000103.1:0-6574 GCA_964447445.1 uncultured Thermotogae bacterium | reverse complement strand
TGACCTCCATGTCCCGATCGGCGGGCAAGCAGTGCATGTAGATCGCGTCGTTCGTGAGCTTCATCTTGTCCTGCGTCGTGATCCAGCTCTTGTTCGCTTCGAACAGAGCCTTCGCCTTCTCTGGATCCATCGGCGTCTTGCCGTCGGTCGGCTGCACGGTCCAGGCCTTCGGATAGACCACGTCGGCGCCCTTGAACGCCTGCTCCATGTCGTTCACGATCTTGAACGCCCCGCCGTGCTTCTTGGCGAGGTCCTTCGACGCCTGGAGTACCTTCGGGTCGAGGTCGAATCCCTTCGGGTGAGCGAGCGTGACATCCATGCCCATCGTCGTCGCGGCGATGATGCAGCTCTGTGGCACGGCCAGAGGCTTCTCGACCGAGCCCGAGTACGCCCAGCTCATGACGAACTTCCTCCCGCGCAGGTTGTGGCCGAGCTTCTCCTGCATGGTCATCACGTCGGCCAGGTCCTGACACGGATGGTACATGTCGTCTTCCATGTTGATGATCGGCACCTTCGACCAATGAGCGAACTCGCGGATCATCTGGTTGCCCTTGCCGTACTTCCAGTCCGTGTACCTGCCGTAGATGCGGATCGCGATCGCGTCGCCCATTTCGGCGAGAACGCGGGCGACGTCACTGATTCGCTCGGTCTTGTAGGCCTTCTCGTCGCCCTTCAGGGCCGGCGTGTAGACGGCATCCGACTGCAGGAAGTGGGCGTGACCGCCGAGCTGCGTCATCGCGGCTTCGAACGAGCTTCGGGTGCGCAGAGACGTGTTGTAGAACAGCATGTGCAGCGTCTGCCCATCGAGAACCCGGTGCGGCTCGCGGCGGATGAACTTCCTCTTCAGATCGTGGGCCGTGTCGAGCATGGCCTCCAATTCGTCCCGCGAGAACTCAAGCCACGTGATGAAGTCCCGTCCGCGTAGCGTCGTGTTGGACATTGTTCCCTCCCTTGTCTCCTTACCCCGCCGGATGGCCCTCTCGATCGGCTGGAAAGCCATCCTTACTGAATAGCTGCCCCCTCCAGAGCGACTGCATCCTTCGGGCAGCTATTCTTTCGTGATCGTTGTGCCGGCCTTGCCGTCCAGGGCGTCGGTGGCCTTGTCGAGCGACGTGATGATCGCCTTCTCTCCACCCGCCTCGACGAACCGAATCGCGGCACGGACCTTCGGTTCCATAGATCCCTTCGCGAAGTGCCCCTCGGCCGAGTACTTCTTCGCTTCCGCCACCGTCATCCGGTCGAGCGCCTTCTCTTGCGCCGTCTTGTAGTAGAGCTTCACCTGGGAAATGTCGGTCAAGATCATGAAGATCGACGCGCCGACGTCGGCCGCCAGGCGTTCTCCGGCGAGGTCCTTATCGATGACGGCGTCCACACCGCGCAACGTGCCACCCTCTCGCAGCACCGGGATCCCGCCGCCGCCCGAGGCGATGACGATCGAGCGCGCCGCGACGAGTTGGCGGATGACCTCTTTCTCGAAGATCTCGACCGGATCCGGAGACGCAACGACGCGGCGCCAACCGCGTCCCGCATCTTCCTTCACGTCGTACCCCTTCTCGTCGTGCAGCCGCTTTGCCTCTTCGGCAGAGTAAAACGGGCCGACCGGCTTCGTTGGATGGATGAACGCGTCGTCCTTCGCGTCGACGACGACCTGCGTCACGATCGTGGCAACCGGAATGTCGCCGCGGCCCTTCTCGGCCAGGAGGTTCGTCAGGCTCTGCTGGATCATGAACCCGATCAACCCCTGGCTCTCGGCGCCGCAGACGAAGAGCGGCATCGGGGCCGCCACGTCCTTGCCCACCTCGTTCTGCAGGAGGATGTTGCCGACCTGCGGGCCGTTGCCATGCGTGACGACGATCTTGTACTTGCCCGACTCGACCATGTGCACCAACTGCTCACAGGTCAGGTGTACGTTCTTCATCTGCTCTTCGAACGTGCCGCGCTGACCGGGCTGCAGGATCGCGTTCCCGCCCAAGGCGACGACGACGAGCTTCTTCTCGACTGCCATCCAATCCCCTTTCCTCGGATCCTCTCGTTCTCTACCGGCTCCACGGCCTAGGCTTCCCAGATCTCCCGCATCCGCGTCCAGTGCTCGACCATTCTTGCACGGGCCGTCTCGCCGTCCTTCTCCTCCACCGCATCGAGAATCTCGTGGTGGAGATCGACGACGTGCTGGAGATCGCTCACGTTCTTTAGGTAGTAGTGGCGCGTGAACTCGCGATACACCTTGTGGTCCATCGTGTCGATGAGCGGCCCGAGCGCCGAGGTCACGAGCGGGTTTCCCGCAGCGTCGGCCAGTGCGTGGTGGAAAGCCTTGTCGGCCCGGAAGTACGCTTCGAAGTCGTTCTCCCCCGCGAAGCGGCCCATCTGCTCGAGCGCTTGTCTGAGTTTCGCAAGCGCCGGCTTTGCAGCCTTCTCGGCCGCCAACGCGGCAACCGCCGGTTCGAGCGCCTCGCGCGCTTCCATGACCTCCAGGCACCCCGCCTCGCTCTCGATCAACCCAACGGCATTCCGCTCGTCGAGTGGCGAGGGGGCACGCAAGACGTAGTTTCCGCTTCCCGGGCGCGACTCGATGAGCGCCATCGCCTGAAGCGCAGAAAGAGCCTCGCGAATCGACGGGCGGCTCACCCCCATCTGCTCGGCAAGCTCGAACTCCGACGGGAGGCGGCTCCCCACAGCGAAGTCGCCTCTCTCTATGGCCAAAACGATCTGCTCTGCGGCGACGGCCGACACTTTTCGCGGCCGGACACGTTCAAACGGCATCGGACTCCCTCGTTCACAAGCGGTCTGGCTGCATGATAGCCTGACGGATTCTAGCGAGCAACCTACGTATCTGCGGCTCTTCCGCGCCCGAGGTAGCGGCCCCGCCCGGGCGCCGCGCGGACGCTTCCCTCGGAGACGGAGAAGATCACGTCGCCACGCGACAGGGTCGCCGCGACGCGGCCCACCATTGGCCAGCCTTCGTAGGGAGAGAAGTCGCAGTGCGTTTCGAGGCGGTGCGATTCGAGGCGCCAAGAGACCGCGGGATCGAACACGACGAGATCGGCGTCGGCTCCCGGCACGATCGCCCCCTTGCGCGGGCGGAGGCCGTACAGGGTCGCCGGGGCTTCGCACGCCAGTCTCGCGACGTCGTGGACGGCCAGCCGCCCCGTCGCGACGCCCTCGGTGTAGAGCAGTGGAAGGAGGGTTTCGACGCCTGGAAGGCCGTACGGGAGGTCGTCGAATGCCCCTCGCCATGCCTTCTGCTCCCGCGTGAACGGGCAGTGATCGGTTGCCACGAGATCGATGTCGTGGCTGCGCAGTCCGGCCCAGAGAGCCGCGCGATCGTCGTCCGACCGCAGAGGCGGCGATGCTGAGAAGAGGTGGCCATCGTCGCGGTCGTAGACATCGCGGGTCAGGAGCAAGTATTGCGGACACGTTTCGACCGTGATGGGGCAGCCGTCGGAACGTGCCGCTCGGGCGGCCGCGAGCCCGATGCGCGAACTCACGTGCACGATGTGAATTCGGCACACCGCCTCGTGCGCGATGCGTGCCACGCTAGAGATGGCCGTCTGCTCCGCGAGATCGGGGCGCGCAATCGCCAGTGTGCTCATCTTCGCTCGCTCGTCCGGTGTCAGGCGCGCGGCGATCGAACGGATCAGGCTCTCGTCCTCGGCGTGAACGACCGCTACGGCGTCGAGGAGCGAGATCTCGCGGAAGGCAGCGCGGAGCCCCTCCGGTTTCGTCCGGCGCCCCGAAGCTTCGTACGCTGTGAAGAACTTGAAACTGGTGATGCCGCGGGCCGCCGCCTCGTGCAGCTCGCGCTCCCGCCCGGGACGCCATCCGACGACCTCGCCGTGGAACGCAAAGTCGACGACGGCGTTGCGCGCATCGTCCAAGCGCTCATCGAGGGCCTCGACCATCGTCTTGTCGGCGGAGCCGATCGTGAAGTCGACGATCGTCGTCACACCTCCGGCGGCTGCGGCACGCGTTCCGGACAGAAAGTCGTCGCTCGATCGGCTACCCGCGACGGGAAGCGCCATGTGGGTGTGCGCGTCGATCAACCCAGGAAAGATGAGGCACCCTGTCGCGTCGATCTCGCGCCGGCCGGAGAGCTCGGGAGCGACCGCAGCGATGACGCCATCGACGACGCCGATGTCCGCCGCAACGGTTGAACAGGACGTCACGACCGTGCCGCCGCGTATCGCGAGATCGAACATGCGCGCCCTCCGTCTTCGCGACCCGCGGAATGCAGGTCGCGCGCCGTGTTGCGAACCGGTCAGGCAGCATGATAGCATTGATCCGGCGAGGCCTCAACGCGGTTTCCCGCATCGGGCCTCGGGGAGGAAGCTATGATCAACCTCGAGAACCATCCTGCCGGGCGCAAGAGAGCCGTCGAGCGCGCACGCGAGCGCGGAATCATCGTTCCCACGTTCGCGGAGATGAAGGACCCCGAGACGATTCCGGCTCCCATCATCGACAGGCTCAGCCAGGTTGGATTGTGGGATCTTCACCCCCTCAACCTGTTTCGCATCACGTGGAAGAACGAGCCCGTCAGGAAAGGCGGTCGTTTCGGCGACGTCAACGTGTTCGAGTTCCCGTCCGAGCTAACCGGCGTTCGAGCTCGCATCTTGGCGCTTGTCGGCAAGTGGTTCCCGACGGGGGCGCACAAAGTCGGGGCAACGTTCGGTTGCCTGGCGCCTCGTCTCGTGACGGGGCAATTCGACCCCACCTTCCACAAGGCAGCCTGGCCTTCCACCGGCAACTTCTGCCGCGGCGGCGCCTACAACTCGAACCTCCTCGGATGCGAGTCTATCGCCATCCTCCCCGAGGGAATGTCGCGCGAGCGGTTCGAGTGGTTGGCGCGGATCGCGGGGGAAGTGATCGCCACACCCGGCTCCGAGTCGAACGTGTGGGAGATCTTCCAGAAGTGCAAGGAACTCGAGGCCACGCGTCACAACGTCATGATCTTCAACCAGTTCGACGAGTTGGGAAACCACCTCTGGCACTACACCGTGACCGGCTCGGCCATGGCCGAGGTGCTGGCGGACCAGCTGCGGGATGACGGCCGCTATGCGGGCGTCGTCCTCACATCCGGATCGGCGGGCACGCTCGGCTGCGGCGACTTCCTCAAAGAGGAGGCGCCCGACAGCAAGCTCGTCGTGTCCGAGGCGCTGCAGTGCCCCACCTTGCTTGAGAACGGGTTCGGCTCGCACCGCATCGAGGGAATCGGCGACAAGCACGTCCCGTGGATTCACAATGTCCGCAACACGGACATGGTCATCGCGATCGACGACGCGGACCCGATGGCCTTGATCCGCCTGTTCAACGAGCCTGCCGGGCGCGCGTTCCTCGGGAAGGTCGGCATCCCGGCCGACGTCGTGGATCGCCTCGACCTCGTCGGGATCTCCGGAGTCGCCAATCTGCTCTCGGCGATCAAGTTCGCCAAGTTCTATGACCTAGGGAGCGAGGACATCGTTCTGACCGTCCTAACAGACTCGATGGAGCTCTACCAGACTCGCCTCGCCGAGCTTCGGGAATCCGAGGGCGCCTACACCGAGCGCCACGCAGCGGTCGACTTCGAGGGGCGCCTTCACGGGCAGGAAACGGACAACGTGCTCGAGTTGGGCACGCGTGAGCGGAAGCGAATCCACAACCTGAAGTACTTCACCTGGGTCGAGCAGATGGGCCATTCCGTCGACGAACTGAACGCGCAGTGGAACGACTTCCCTGGATACTGGGACCGGATCCACGATTCGGTCGACGCCATCGAGGAGCAGATCCGCGCTTTCAACGATGACGTGGGCCTTCGAAAGGAGATCGCACGGTGACGATCACGCGCCGTGCAGGGTCCCCGCGCGGGAAGTTCATCGAGGAGTTGTTCGGCATGATTGCGCAAGAGGCGGCCCAAGACCGGGATCGTCCCCGCAGGTCTATCCTCGTGGTCGGGGACATCGGCGCCGGAAAGACCGCGGCTGGGCTTGAATTGGCCCAACGTCTTCGCGCGGCCGGCATCGCTGCGGGCGGCATCCTGGCGCCCCGGATCGTCGAGCGTGGCGAGACGGTGGGCTACAACATCCTCGACGTCTCCACGGGAGAAGATGCCGCCTTCGCCCGCCCTGATCCTCCTGGCGAGGCCGTCGGGCGCTTCTTCATCCGCCCCGCGGGACGGGCATTCGCCGAGCGCGCCCTCCGGAACGGCATCGATCGCGCCGACGTCGTCCTCGTGGATGAGATCGGCCGCTGGGAGCTAAACGGCGGCGGCCATGCCGCGACTCTGCGCGCCCTTCTGACATCTCGCGCCGTCCCGGTCGTCTTTGTCCGCTCAGAACTGGTGCAGGCCGTGATCGAGCGCTTCGGCCTGCGCTCCGCGCATGTCGCTCGCCTCGTCGAGGACAGGCGGCTCGACCCCGCGCTCGGCCGGCGTTCGTTCTGGGGAATCGTCGATTCCGTTCCGTACCCGCTTCTCGTGACGCTCGCCGCCGACGGCTTCCCTCAGTCGCGGCCGATGACGCTCGCCGCGCACGATGAACGCACCCTGTGGTTTCCCACGTCGCGCAGCTCGCGCAAAGTCGCGCAGATCGGGGCGCACGCCGCG
>CAYUSW010000102.1:0-5386 GCA_964447445.1 uncultured Thermotogae bacterium | reverse complement strand
ATGTCCCGAAGATCCGCGCCCACGCATTTCGGGGAGACCCTGCCCTATGAAGTCCCATCCTCTCAAGGAATGCGGTCTCCGGCGATCCCGGGGCGGTTCGTCCCGCGGGCCACAGAAGCAACGTAGCTAAGACTTCCTCTCAGGGTCACCGACTCTCCTCCAACTGGCGCTCTCTGCCGGCTGGCGCGAGTCTGGCGGCACCTGCGTGCCGGAGCACATCGCCTGGAGGAGTCAGAGAGGACGACTCGTGACGCTCTCCCACGCGCCCCGAAGGGAGCCTCATCGGGCACGGGTCCGGACTCTGAATCCGTGACGGCCTACGGCCGCGGCACGGAGCGGAAAAACGAGAGGACCGAGCGGTTCACGCCCACGTACCAGAGGAGGAACGCCACGGCCGCAAGGAGAAGCAGCCGCGCGACCACTCCGAGGACCACGAGAGCGCGCGTCTTCCACGGGCGTTGAGTCGGCTCTTCCGTTTCAGTCCACCCCGCCTGCCAGTGTACAACGCACGGCGCGCCACACCGAGAACCCTTGAGGCGAGCGGCGGCATGGCGATGGCTCCCCTAGTTCCCAGCGGCCGCGGCGAGCTTGGCGCCGAGCTCCTTGAGGCTCGCAAGAGCTTGCCCCGAGGGCTTTCCCGTGACGGAGACCGTGGGTGCGACCTCCCTCAACTTGAAGGCCTTTGCGAGAGACTCCACGCTTGCGCAGGCTTCTCCTCCTCCGCCGTGGGTGATAAACGCACCGTAGGGCTTGTCTGTCATCTTCCCCTGCGTTGGGTAGTAGGCCCGATCGAGGAAGTCCTTCAGGCCGCCGCCGATGTAGCTGAACGCGTCGTAAGAGCCCAGTCCCACGGCGTCACAGTCCATGAGATCCTGAGGTTGCGCCTCGATGCCCGTCTTGAGAATCACGTCTGCCCCGGCGGCCCGAGCGCCCTCCGCCACCGCTTCGGCCGCGGCCTTTGTGTTTCCCGTCATACTGCAGTAGACGACCAAGACCTTCGACATGAAGTACCCCTTTCTTCTGAACCTCGCCCCGGATCGGGCGCGCCGAGCTACTCCTTGTCGCCCTCGATCCATGCGAGCAGCGCCGAAGTCGGGCTACCTGCGACATGGTAGTCAGTTCCCTGTGGCGGCCAGAGGACGCGGAGCGAGAACCCGCGTGCAAGAGTTGGCAACAGGCTGTCTGGAAGAGACACAGCTCCGTAGGCGGTGTAGCCGACGCCGTGCGTGTCCCCCGCGAACTGGGGTGAGAACGGGTTCCAGACGTCCATGGTTCCCTCGGCGACGACGGAACCGCTGGTCAGGGCCAGTGAGATCTGCAAGCTTGCGCCGTAGCCGCTGCCCCCGTTCGCCTCGTTCGTCACGAGAAGCGCAAGGTTCACGGCCATGTCGTGGGCGCGCGCGGTATCCGCGTCGAGTGCGCTCCACGTCCACTCGAGGTACTCTCCCTCCGCACGGCACCAGGTGCTACCTTCGATCTCTATTCCATTCGAGGCGAACGAAGCTGGTGTGGCTGTACGGAGCACGGCAGCGCCGACGAGCGCAGGCTGGATGACCACACTTGCGCTGTTGAACGCCACGTGCGGAGCCTCGGCCGACGTTCGCTCCGCGAAGACGGTCAGGCGGCCTGTGGCCAGGCCGGGCGTTGAGCGTGGGATCACGACCATGCTGCGACACGTGTAGCCCACGGGATCGTCGGCGGGAGACACGTTGGGCAGGACAACCTCCTGAACCATGTAGACCCCGCCCATCACTCCTGCCCCTGGGAAGCCATACCCAATACGGAAAGACGCATCGACGCCTCGCCCCCCGCTCACGCCGGACGTCGCCAAGGCCGTGATCTCGAGTACGAGGTCGCCCGTCCCTTCGGGTATGCCCTCGAACTCCCACGAGGCTCGGTCACTCAGCTCCGCGTCGCGCAACCAGTACCATCCTGCAATGAGATCGCCCGTCGAGTCGAAAGACACCGCCGGGATACCCGCAGCAGATCCCGAGACTCCCAGGACCAGCGCCAACAGGAATCCGATCGCCGTCACGCCTACAAGCTGTCGCAGCACGTCACACCTCCCCACAGGCGGCTGCCGTGCCGGGAGCCTGCCGCCCCGCTTCAGGACGAGCGTAGTGATAACGGCGGGCGCGGCCAACTGGTCCGCCTCGGAAGGCGACTCCGGCGCGACGGCTGTTCAAGCGCGTCACTGCACGACCGGCGGGCATCTCCGCGGTTGCGCGTTGGGGAGGAGTGCCCCGCCGTCACGACGGAGGTGACCCGCGGGGGGTCCGATGAGGACCGCCCTCCCCTTCCGAAGGGACACCGCGCCTTGCTCCGGTCCGCGCGGACGCTACAAGTGATGTGCGGTACGAGAGCCTGTGGGGGGCGAGTGCTGATGGCTCGGCCACCTTGAAGACACAGCGTCCCCCACAGGAACCGCGGCAGGCGTCTGCGCCGCGACTACCGAAGCCCCTTCTCCGCCCCTTTCACGACAGCGCCGACCGCCCACTGCGCCATCCAGCCCTTGCCCGCCTGCTTGGCAAGTGCCAGTCGGTCATACACGGTCAGCATGCGCTTGACCTTCCCATCCTTCAACTCGTACGTGCACAGAATGGGAAGCTCCCACTTCATACCTCGAAATGTGCCGCGAATCGTGTGCTCGAAGGCGGCCTTGTCTCCCGACACGAGGATGCCGACTCCGGACTCGGTGATCCGCAACTCGGAGTTTGTGTCGAACATCCAGCCGAAGTACTTGCGGATCTGTGTCGTGCCCCTGAACGTGCCGCTGGGCGTCTCGTAGACGGCATCCGGCAAGAAGAGGCCGATCACCTTCTCGACGTCCCTGCTTTCGAGGGCTCGCGCGAAGCTCCGCAGCGTGTCCCCTGCTCCATCGCTCATTCCCATCGCCTCCTTCACGGCTGGCGCGCCGCTATCCTTTCGCATGTTGTACGCGTTTCCCGTCGGAGATGAAGCTAGCACGGAGAGGCCGAAGCAGGCCATTGCGTGAAGCGTTCCACAACGAGCCTCCGTCACCCTCTGTCTACGCGGGAGGCGTCCATCCGAACGTGCCCCAGAACGGGTGCACGTCCGCGTCCGCCTCGGTGGTCAGCCGCTCCTGAGAGGATCCATCCGCATCCATGCGGTA
The DNA here is from genome assembly GCA_964447445.1 of uncultured Thermotogae bacterium. Taxonomy (GTDB): domain Bacteria; phylum Bipolaricaulota; class Bipolaricaulia; order UBA7950; family UBA9294; genus CAIOGO01. The sequence continues at coordinate 2,253 of CAYUSW010000102.1, read as the reverse complement.
GATCTCGGGGTTCCCGTCCCGGGCGCTCTGGAAGACGATCTCCTGTCCGTCGACCGACCAGCTCGGGCCCCAGTCCCAGGATGAGGCGTTCGTCAACCGTGTGGTCGAGCCGCCGGCAGCGGTCATCTTGTAGATCTCTGCGTTCCCATCTCGATTGCTGTGGAACGTGAGCCAGCTGCCTGTGGGAGACCACGTCGGTGACGAGTCGGCTCCCGGGTCGTCTGTCAGGCGGACTTGGCCGGTTCCGTCCGCGTTCATCGCGTAGATCTCGGGGTTGCCGTCTCTGTAGGACTCGAAGGCGATCTTTAGGCCGTCCGGCGACCAGCGAGGGCAGATGTCGTCGCCCGGGCTGTTCGACAGCCGCACCGGGTCGGAGCCGTCCGCATCCATCGCGTAGACCTCGTAGCCCAGACCGTCGGGGGGCAGGATCTCAATATGGATTCCGCCGTTGTCCCGATTCGTCTGGAAGACGATGCGCTCCCCGTCGGGTGACCATGAGGGGTATCCGTCCCACGCGGAGTCGTCGGTCAGATTCGTCTGGCCCGTGCCGTCGTCGTTCATGCTGAAGATCTCCACGTCGAACGCGATCGTGATCTTTGCGGTCGCGCTCGAAATGACAGGCCCGGAGACCTCGCGATCGGTCATGAAGGCGATCTTCTCGCCGTCGGGCGACCAGGCCGGGAAATAGTCGGCCTCTGGATGATTCGTCAAGTTCGTCGGGTCTGAGCCGTCCGCGTCCATCACGTAGATCTCGCGATTGCCATCGCGTGTGCTTTCGAACGCGATCTTCGCCCCATCGGGCGACCACACGGGGGAGTCGTCGCTGTCTGGGTCATTCGTCAGGTTCGTCTCCTGGGTTCCGTCGGGGTTCATCACGTAGACCTCGGAGTTGCCGTCGCGATACGACTCGAACAAGATGCCGCGAAGGACGGTGAACGCGCCCGCTCCGAGAAGCATCCCCGATCGGCGCACTTCCACCGCCGCGACTCGCTGGCCGCTGCTTGTGGAGAGGACCGGGACGTGGACCACGATGTTCGTGTCGCTCCACGTTTCGATCGTGGCCGCGACGCCGTCAAAGGTGACCCCGCCATCCCCCATCGCAGAGCCGAAACCCTGCCCCACGACCGTCACTAGGGTATGGACGGCTCCAGCTACTGGAGCAAACCCTAGCGCCGGCGGCGGAGGAGTGACCGGCGGCATGAACCAGTCACATCCCGAGAGCCCAGAGAGCACGGCGATCGTGAGCAGGCCAACAAGGGTAAGCCATCTGACTTTCATCGCACACCTCCCTCTTCGGACGTCCGAACGCGCTCCCGAGGATCGACCCCGACGCTCGTTCAACGTGCTTGCCAGTCTAGCCGCACTCGGGTGGTTCGGGCCAACATCGCGGATGGGACAACCCAGCGGCTCCGCGTCGAGCGGATGTCATGCCGCGGCTCGTACGGGCGGCTGGATCTCGTGCCGAAGTCTCGTTGAGGCCGCCGGACACTCCTCCTGCGACCCCGCGCACGTTCGAGTCCCGATCAGGCCCAGCGACAGCCCTCTTTGGAGAGCAAGAGAAACGGCGTCGTCCCACTCGCTTCACCGGTGCGCCACGACTACGTCCCGCGGGCCATTGGGCACGGTTGGAGAAGGGCCTCGGAGCTGCACTCAGCACAGCGCCGGCTGCGGCCGCTTGCCTCCCAAGCAGCCGCCAAGGCCTGTTGCCAGATCCCCGGCTTCAATCCGGGCGAGAAGTCCGTCGATCTGCCGGCCAGCGGCGCCGAGGGCTTCTTCTTGATGAACTCGGCTACGGTTGTCACGACTCGCTTTGCGGTGTCCGCCTCCAGTCCGGACTCCTGTTCGAGGAGCTTGACCACCTCGTCCATCGCTATGCCTCCTGACGGGGAGCCGATCCTGTCCCGCCGTGTGCGCCCGGCACTCAGAGAGGTGTGGCGAAGGCCCGCGGGGCCGACGAGTCGCCTCGCTTGGCGGCAGCCGATCTGCCCCGAAGGCGCCGGCTCGCACTTCTCGACGCGGCGTACTGCACGTAGACTGATCGCGAAGGGGCGGCAGAGGAGGTGCCACGATGTGGAAGGACTTCCGTGACTTTATCACGAAAGGGAACCTCGTGCAATTGGCTGTGGCCTTTGTCATGGGCGCGGCTTTCGGAACGGTGGTGAGCTCGTTCGTCAACGATCTCATCATGCCCATCATCGGGAAACTTATCGGGAACGTGGACTTCGCCAACCTGTATCTCAGTCTCTCTGGCAC
>CAYUSW010000101.1:0-2843 GCA_964447445.1 uncultured Thermotogae bacterium | reverse complement strand
CTTTGGACTTGGCTCTGCAGTCTCGTCCTATGCGCTTTCTCGCTCGAGGTACTGCGCGATCGCTTCTACGACGAGGTAGTTGACCGAACGGTCCTTCTTGCCGCCAAGCTTGACCAATCGCTTGACGAGGTCGTCCCCCTTGCGCTTCTGGGGAATGTAGATCGAGATCTTGTCGAGCAGTTCCTTTGTTGCCATGTCCCCTCCTTTGTGCTCTGACTCTTCCGACTATTCCGTGACTGTGCGGCTCCGTTTCTCCTGGGCAGCGAGAAGTGCCTTGACGAGCTGCCCGCCGATCTCTCGCTTCAGAACGTAGGCCGATGCGCCAGCGTTCAGGGCCGCTCGCACGTACTCGTCTTCCTCGTGCATGCTCAGCATGACAATCGGCACGTCGCCCGACGTGGCTCTGATCCTGCGCGTCGCTTCGATGCCGGAGATGCCGGGCAGGTTGATGTCCATGATGACTGCACTTGCCGCTCCGCTCTTCATCATCGCGACTGCGTCCTCTCCGCTGCTGAATGTCCTGACGTCGCAACCTGCGAAGGCCAGGCAGAGCATCTCGGCGACCGCTCTCCTGACTTCTGCGTTGTCGTCGACCACGAGAAACTTTCGCAGATCAGTTCCGCCGTGCCTGCTTGCCTCTTCCGCGGAAGCCATAGGATGAGCGTACACAGCATATAGGAGCAGAGCTGCAAGGAGGTCTTGACGCCGACTGTCAGGAAGTCTTGACGTCGCTTGTAGGCCATCCCTGACACCGACCGCGCCGGGCTTGAGGCAGGAACTCCCGAGAGCCTAGTCCGGAGGGAGGATTCCGTGCCGGATGGCGAGCTTCACGAGCTCCGGGAGGTTCTTGACTCCTAGCTTCGCCATCGCCCGACTGCGGTACGTCTCCACTGTCTTTGGCGACAGGAACAGGAGTTGGGCGATCGCCACGTTGGTCTGGCCGTCCACAACGCGGCGGATGACTTCTCGTTCGCGCGAGCTCAGGCCGTCGAACACCGTGCCCCCTCGGGACGTCTTCGAACGATCCGCGATGTCGCCGACCAACGAGTCCAACAGCTCTTGACTCAGATGCCGATGGCCGGCGTGGGCAGCTCGGACGGCGGACACGAGTTCGCGGCCGGGCGAGCCCTTCACCACGAAACCGAAGGCGCCCGCTTCCATCGCACTGCGCGCGTACTGCGGGTCCGTGTGCATGGACAACAGGACACACCTCGTCGACGGGGAGTTGCGCGCGATGCGCCGGGTCGCCTCGATGCCGTCGAGGCCGGGCATCGAGATGTCAAGCACTGCGACATCTGCCTGGGCTGCCTTTGCGATGCGGACGGCCTCTTGCCCGTCGCCGGCTTCCCCGACGATCTGAATGTCGCCGTCCGCCTCCAGCACGTGGCGGAGGCCTTCTCGGACGACGACGTGATCGTCTGCCAGCACGACGCGGATCATGGTTGCGGCAGCTCCACGATGACGCGCGTCCCTCGGCCAGGCTCGGATCGGATGGTCATCTTCGCACCGACCGCTTCGGCTCGTTCTCGCATGATTTCTTGTCCCCAGTGAGCTTCGCCGGCGGCTGCTTTCTCGGGGGCGAAGCCAACTCCATTGTCCCCGATCTCCAGCCGGACGACCCCATCCTCTTCTCGAAGGCGAATCGTGACGCTCGTCGCCCGGGCGTGCTTGACGACGTTCGCCAGCGCCTCTTGGGCGATGCGGAACAGGGCGGTGACCGTGTCCTGTGGAAGCCGGGCTGCCAGGGCCGGAGCATCGATCGTGACGACAAGCGACTCCGGACCGCGGAACCACGTTGCATGCGAGTTCAGCGCAGCAGAGAGGCCGTAGTCATCGAGGATCGACGGACGCAAGTCCGTCATCGCAGTCCTCAGGCTGCGAATGGACTCGCCCAGGAGCATCAGGGCGCCGCGGAGAGCCGCTTTCGCCGCCTCTGTCCCATCCGTGAGGGCTTCCGAAAGGGAGTCCAGCTTCATCCCCAAAGCAGTCAGATTCTGCCCTACCTGATCGTGCAGCTCGCGGCTGATGCGCCGGCGCTCAACTTCTTGCGCTTCGGCAAGGCGCGCGGCAAGGCCGTGCAACCGCCGTGCAGAGTCCCGAAGCGCTTCCTCCGTTTGCCTTCGGGCCGAGATGTCTCGCACCACGGTGAGAAGGGAGGGGGATACCACTGCAGGAGGCAACAGAAGTCTGGCGCGCAGTTCCCCCCAGAACTGCGACCCGTCCTTCCGTTGGAGGCGGAACTCGAACTGCCCGATCGCACCATGGGTTGCCGTCGCTCCTCTCGTAAGCGCATCCGCGGCATGGTCGCGATCTTCTGGGGCGAACAACTCAAGGCCGTTCTTCCCGATCAACTCCCGCGGATCTGCGTACCCGTGGAGCTCAGCCAGATGCCGGCTCACTAGGGCGAGTGTGCCGTCCGGGGCGGATAGGGTCACGGCATCCGGGATCGTGTCGAGGACTGCGTGGTACAGCGCCTCGCTCCTCTGAAGTGCTTCCTCGGCACGTTTCCGCTCCGTGATGTCTTCATAGACTGCGACGATCTCGCCCGAGGGAAGCCGGAAGACGTAGTTCTCCCTCCAACCACGAATCCGCTGGTCCCGGTACTCGGCGATCGGGTAGTGCTCGGGCTTCCCCGTCCGCCACACGCGCTGGAACACGTCGAACAAGCCAAACTCCCTAACGCCGGGGAACACCTCAAGGACGCTCTTCCCGACGACCTTGCTGCGCGCGATCGCCTCGACACGTTCCGCCGCTCGGTTGAAGTCGACGAAGGCGAAATCATCGCCATTCTCCCGCGCTTCGTAGACGGCAACGCAGGTGCCGATGTGATCGAAGAGCTCCCT
>CAYUSW010000100.1:0-4708 GCA_964447445.1 uncultured Thermotogae bacterium | reverse complement strand
CCTGCGCGTCGACATTGAGCCGAAGAGCGAGCTGACGCGCGGAGCGACCGTCGTCGATCACCTGCGGGTCACCGGCCTCGAGCCGAATGCAGACGTGGTGCTCGAGGCTAGCCGCGAACGGTTCCTCGGGATCTTGTACAGCGCGGTGCGGTAGAAGCCGCTTCGCTTGCGACCCGTCGCTTGGCGCCGTGCGTGCCGTGGGCTACGATGTGGGCACTATGCGAGCTGTGGTGCTGGATGGGTTCTGCATTAGCGAGGGGCACAGCGTCCTCGCGACGCTCACAGAGGCTCTTGCCGGAGCCGGCTATGAGACGGAAGTCATTCCGCTGCGCGACAAGACGATCGCGCCTTGCCTCGGCTGTTTTGGATGCTGGATCCAGACGCCCGGCGAGTGCGTGATCGACGACGAGGGCCGGGACGTCGCGCGTGCCGTCGCCCGTTGCGATCTCCTTGTGTACTTCTCCCCGGTGACCTTCGGCGGCGTGTCGTCCGAGCTGAAGAAGGCACTCGATCGGCTGATTCCGAACATCTCACCCTTCTTCACGCGAGTGCAGGGAGAGACGCACCACCAGAAGCGCTACCCGCGCCCAGCACTTCTCATCGGACTCGGTGTCTTGCCTCACCCCGATCGCGAGGCTGAAACCCTCTTCAAAGCCCTCGTCGAGGACAACGCCGTCAACCTCCGAAGTCCGCGGGTGGCAGTGGGCGTCGTTGCGCTGGACACACCCGACGCCGTAGAGATGATCGTCCGGGAGCTCGTCGAGGCGGTGACGCAATGACGGAGAAGAAGGCCCTCCTGCTCGTCGGAAGTCCGCGAGGAATTGAGAAGAGCACGTCCGGGCGCCTCGGCGGGGAACTGCTCCATGCGCTTGAGAAGCGCGGATTCGAGACCGAGAGGCTACACGTTCACGAAGTTGTCCGATCGTCGCAGGGTCTTGAGGCCGCTCTCGATGCCGTCGCTGCGGCCGATCTCGTGGTCTTGTCTCTGCCGCTCTACGTCGACTCGTTTCCCGCACCCGTCATCGCGTTCCTCGAGCACGTCGCGCTCCGCGGCACGGGCAGAGGGCGGGTGCAGTTCGCGCTCGTCATCCAGTGCGGCTTCCCAGAGAAGGAGCAGAACACAACGGCGCTCCGAATCGCCGAGCGCTTCGCGGCCGAGGTCGGATGGGATTGGCTCGGTGGGCTCGCCCTCGGCGGCCTCGAGACCTACGGCGGCTCAGCAACCGATGCGCTCAGCTTGGTTGCCGCGGCCATCGCCAACGGGGAACCCATTCCAGAGGTTACGCTGAGGAAGACGATGCCGGCGTGGCTCTACCGCCTCGGCGGGAACATCATGTGGCGCCGCGCGGCGCGAAAGAACGGAATCGCCGGGAAGTTGCGCGCGCGACCGTACGACAACTAGCCGGCCGCACAAGACGCGCCGTCGAGACGGGCGCGAGACGGGCACCGCGCTAGGCTGATTCCATCGGCGCGGGGAACCCAAGAACCGGCCGACCAGCCTCGATCTCTTCCCTGAGGAGTCCAGCATGACCGACGTGCGGATCGGAGATACTCGAATCATCGTGCCGGGTGCCCCTGCGGTGCCGGGCCTGTCGTTTCGTCGCTTCGCGGATCCCGCCGACTATCCGGCCATGGTGGCAGTGATCCAGGCCGCCAGCGCCGCGGACGGGCTGGATCATGCGACGTCCGTCGACGACGTCGAACGGACGTACAAGCACCTCGTCAACTGTGATCCAAACCGCGACATGCTCTTCGCCGAAGTCGACGGCGTCGTGATCGGCTACGGCCGTGGCTGGTGGGACGACGAGTGGAGCGGAACCCGCACATACGGGCTCTTCGTGAACTTCCACCCGGAGTGGCGCGGACGCGGGATCCGCCGTGCGATGCTGCGCTGGATCGAGGCACGAATGCGCGAGGTGGCCGCTGAGCACCCGGCGAGTCTGGCGAAGACCTTCCAGTCCGGAGGGGATGAGAGCGAGACCGGCTGGCTAGGCACTCTCGAGGCGGAAGGCTACTCGCGCGTCCGCTGGGGACACCTCATGGTTCGTTCGCTCGCAGAGCCCATCGCAGCGTGTTCTCTTCCAGACGGTCTCGAGGTTCGCTCCGTTCAGGAGACTGAGATCTCCGCCATTTGGCGAGCTGCCGAGGAGGCGTTCCGCGACCATTGGGGACACGGCGAGTGGAGAGACGAGCACCTGGCGGAGTGGCGCGACTCGCCGACGTTTCAACCCCATCTGTGGCAGGTTGCGTGGGCCGGCGGCGATGTTGCGGGGATGGTGCTCAACCGATTCGACGCGGCCGAGAACGAGCACTTCATCAGAAAACGCGGGTACACCGAAACCATTTGCGTTTGTCGCCCGTGGCGCGGACGGGGGCTCGCCAGAGCTCTCATTACGCGCAGCCTGCTCTTGTGGAGGGACATGGGGATGACCGAAGCGGCCCACGGAGTCGACACCCAGAACGCGATGGGCGCACTCCAGCTGTACGAGAGCCTCGGCTACAAGGCGATGAGAACCTACGTCACCTGCCGCAAGGCTCTAACATAGGGAGTGCCGACCGGCTTGCGCAACGGAGAGCCGCGGATCGCGAAGTCGCCCGCTACTCGGGCCGCCACGCGGGGTACATGTCGTCGCCGGGGTTGTCGGTCAGGCGACGCAAGTCGGATCCATCCGGCCTCATGAGATAGATCTCGTAGTTGCCGTCGCGACTCGACACAAAAGCAATCCTGTCGCCGCCTGGAGACCACGCGGGCAGCATGTCGTCTCCCGGGCTGTCTGTGATGCGCATCACGCCCGTGCCGTCGCTCCGCACGGTGTAGATCTCCAGGTTTCCATCCCGGTCGGACGCGAAGGCAAGGGATACCCCATCGGGAGACCAGGTCGCGTGAAGGTCGCGCCCGTGGCCGCTCGTCAGCTGGCGCGACGTGCGGGTCTCAACATCGAGGACATAGAGGTCCAGACTACCGGCTCGGCTGGAGTGGAAAGCGATCTCCCTGCCGTCGGGCGACCACGCCGGGCGGCCGCAGTCGCCGCAAGAAGGAACGAGGATGTCGATCTCACCCTCTGCAACCGAGACGCATCGGATCGAAGACCCTGTCGAGTACGCGATGCGCGACCCGTCGGGCGACCACGCCGGACTCCAGCTCACCGACGTGCCCAGTGCCCGCTCGTCCGCCCCGTCCGAAAGCGACGTGTAGAGACTCCACGTTGGGCGCCGCGATTGGTACGCGAGCTGGCCTCCGTCGGGGGACCAGGACGGCTCGAGCTCCTCGGCGAGGGCCGTCGTCACGCGGCGCAGATCGGAGCCATCCGCCGACATGAGATAGATGTCGCCGTTGCTGCCCCGTACCGAGCTGAACGCCAGTGTACGTGGCTCTGCCTCGAGCGAGATCGTCGCCCACGTCTCGACATCGAAGCGGGCCTGCCGGGGTATCGGGCCGGGCAGCGCGCTCTGCCCTGCGTCCGAAGGCCAAGAGGCAACGGCTCCAGGGGCCGATATCGGGACCACCAGGACGGCAATCGCCGCGAACTCGTCGCTCCAGCGGATCCGGTACTCCAGTTCATCCGGAATCCCCATGAAGACGTTGCTCGCGAGCCAGCCCTCGTCCTCGAGAAACCGCTCCCGCGCGGCAACAGCCTGGGGCGACGCTTCGACAGCCTGGCACCTCCAAACGAAGTCCGCCACGAGGCGCCATAGATCTCCGTCTCGTCGATACGTCGCGGTGCCAAGCGCGGCCGATGAGTGAAGGATCCTCACGTCATCCCCTGATGCAATCAGTACGTTCGCGACGCTTCGTTCCGAAGCCTTGACGCCAATGTAGAGCACGTCGTCGGCGTGCTTCAGGTAGAGAGTGAACGCGTTGTCCACGGTGAACTCGACGGCATCGGTCCATTCTCCTTCGGCGAACGACCCGTCTATCGTTGCCGGTTGACCCGCAGGCACAACCCGTGCCGCAGCGGAGTCGTCTCCGGCGGGCTGGCCAGCGCCCACGCAGCCGCACGATCCCACAATGACAAAGAGGACAAGCATTGCGGAGCTGCGCTTCAACTCCTTCCATGAGCCCATGACTTCACCCTCCGCGGGCCTCGTCTCGCAACCGTCTCGGCAGTGCACCGTTCGTGCAACCACAGCGCCATGTCCCCAACTTCATTTGCGCTCCTTCGCGGCGTCTCGTATGCTCGGCGCCCGTATCACTCGAAGCGGCCCGCTGGTACGGGCGATCCCCAGCTCAGGCACGATCTTGTCCACGAGGAGGTCTCCTTGCAGCAAGCGTTGGACATCCTATCGCACGTTGCCGGCTTCGAGCACCCAGATCGCATCGAGCCCCTCCGCGGCCTCTCGAACCGCGTCTGGCTCCTCACGATGGGGGGCGAGGAATTCGTCTTCCGCGTCGCCAGCCGAAACGCCGACCAGCTCGGAGTCAACCGCCGAGCCGAGGCTCAGGTCCTCCGACTGGCGCACGAGGCGAGCCTGGGACCGGAAGTCGTTCGCCACATCCTTCCTGAAGGGCACCTGATCACACGCAGGATCCCGGCCGAGCCGTGGAGCGAAATGCCGAGGAGGTACCGCGAGCCGGACGTCCTGCGATCCATCGTTCGCGCTGCGCGCCGAATCCATGCGTTGCCACCGATTCGGCATTCGTTCGATCCGTTCGCGAGAATCCGCGCGAGCTTCGGGCGGGCCGCGTCGCGCAATGTCCCGCTCCCCG
>CAYUSW010000099.1:0-1785 GCA_964447445.1 uncultured Thermotogae bacterium | reverse complement strand
CGTAGAGAGGGGCCGGCACGAGGAGTTGGTCACCCTGGGCGGGATCTACGCTCGCATCTGGGCGCTGCAGCAGGCGGAGAGGAAAGCGGTGAGACCGTGAGCGACACATTCCACGACGACGAGATCGTCGGAAAGGCGTTTGACACCCGCCTGACGCGCCGCATGCTGCGTTTCCTTAGACCTTACCGCGCGATCTTCGCCATCTGCGTCGTTCTGACGATGGGGCTCGCCGGGATTGAGCTCGCGATCCCCTACTTCTCAAAGACCGCCATCGACGCGTACATGCGGCTCCCCCATGCTATCGTCACCCTCGACAAGGCACCGGCTTCGGGCGAACCGATCGACGTCGGCGCGGGGCGCTACCTAGTCCGTACGGCGGCCGTCGATTCCGAGACGTTGGGCGCCTGGGAGACAGCCGACGCTCTCGCGCCAGAGCGTTACCTCTTCGTTGCGGATACGGATGACCGCGCGCCCACGGCGGCGCGGTATCCCGCGGCTTTCGCCCGCGCGCCGGGCGGATACTTCGCGCCGGAGTCGGCACTGCGCACGGTTTCGCCGCGCGATACCGAGACCCTGCGTGGCGGCGCCCTGGCCGGTGTCCTTCGCCTTGCGCTCTTCTTCGCCTTCGCGCTCGTCGTGCGATTCCTGTTCGGCGTCGTCCAGGTTTACCTGCTCGAGTACACAAGCCAGCGTGTCATGTACGACATGCGGCGCGAGGTCTTCGCGCACATCCTCCGCCTCCCGGTCGCATTCTTCGACCGTGCTCCGGTCGGCCGGCTCGTCACGCGCGCCACGAACGACGTGGCGGCGATCAACGAGTTCTTCACCTCGATGCTCGTGAGTCTCTTCCGCGACGGGTTCCTCGTCCTCGGCATCGTCATCGTCATGCTGCGGCTCGACTGGCGACTCGCCCTCGTCGTGTTCGCCCTGTTCCCGGTCATCGTCTTCTGCGCATGGCAGTTCCGGAATCGCGTCCGCGCCGCGTTCCGCGAGGTGCGCCGCCAGATCGCCCGACTCAACGCCTACATCCAGGAATCGATCTCCGGCATCCGCATCATCCAGGTCTTCGTGCAGGAAGCCATGGCCAACCGGCGATTTCTCGAGATCAACAAGGCCAAGTACGACGCCGACTACCGCCAGATCGTGACGTTCGCCGTCTTCCGCCCGCTGATGAGCTTCCTGAGCTCGTTCGCCGTGTCCCTCGTGCTGTGGTACGGCGGCCTCCGAACACTCGGCGGTGGACTCTCGCTCGGCGCCCTCGTCGCACTGCTCCAGTACGTCCGGATGCTGTTCGAGCCGGTCCTCAATCTGTCGGAAGGCTACAACGTTCTCCAGGCGGCAATGGCGTCCGCCGAGCGCATTTTCCTCCTCCTCGACGAGCCACGCGAACCGCTCGGCGGGGGAAAGACGCTCGAACACCTCGATGGCAAGATCGAATTCCGGAACGTCTGGTTCGCCTATTCCGACGAGGACTGGATCCTGAAGGACGTCTCGTTCGAGGTCGCACCCGGCGAGCGGTTGGCCATTGTCGGGCCGACAGGATCGGGCAAGACGACGATCATCCGCCTCCTTCTGCGCATGTACCCGATTCAGAAGGGCGAGATCCTCGTCGACGGCGTCCCGATCGGCGACTTCGACCTCGCCTACCTGCGGTCGCAGATGGCCGTCGTGCTGCAGGACGTCTTCCTCTTCTCCGGAACGGTCATGGACAACATCCGCCTGCGCTCCGACATTCCTGACGAGAAGGCGATCGAGGCAGCACGGTTCGTGAGCGCCGACTTTGTC
>CAYUSW010000098.1:0-7405 GCA_964447445.1 uncultured Thermotogae bacterium | reverse complement strand
CGAGCGGCTGCCTATCGGCTTGAGGTTACGTTACCCCCTGCAGGCGGTCGCAGCCGAGCGGCTGCCTATCGGCTTGAGGTTACGTTACCCCCCTGCAGGCGGTCGCAGCCGAGCGGCTGCCTATCGACTTCTGGTTGCGTTACCCCCCGCAAGCGTCGCAGCCGAGCGGCTGCCTACCGGCTTGAGGTTGCGCTACCCCCCGCAAGCGTCGCAGCCAGGGCTGCCTATCCGGCTTGAGGTTGCGTCACCCCCCGCAAGCATCGCAGCCGGTGACCACGATCTCGTGCGTGACGAAGTCCGACGCGTCGTCTTCGTCCACTACCGTGAGCGTGATCGCCGGCCGCCACCCGCGGCCGTGGGCCGAGGTGTACTCGTGCTCGACGAGCACGCCCTCTCCGGTCTCCCCGTCGCCGAAGTCCCAGAGGTACTCGACGATCTCGCCGTCCGGATCCTCCGCGTCGGAGGCGTCGAACCACACGGGCTGGCGGACCCCGGTGGAGTAGACGTTGGTCTTGAACCTTGCGATGGGAGCACGATTCAGGGCCTGGATGCTCTTCGTACGCTCGCTCGTCGCTCCGGTCGAGTCGCGGACCTCGAGCGTGACGTCGTAGAGGCCCTTCTCGGCGTAGGTGTGAGTTGGCGTGACGCCGTCGGCCGTGGAGTCGTCGCCGAGATCCCACGTGTAGCTGATGATCGGACCGTTCGGGCTGGACGACGCCGAAGCGTTGAACGTGACGGTGAGTGGCGGATAACCGAACTCAGGTGTTGCCGTGAAGTCCGCGCGCGGCGAATTGTCGATAAAGCAGCCGGACAGCCCCGCGATGCACGCGGCGACGGCTGCCAACACGAGGACTCTTCCCGGTTTCTGCATGTGCTCTCCCCTTGTCGTTCCTTGCCCTCTATCGCTCCGCGCGGTGCGGCTCATGCGGGCGCCGAGTCCTCGCTCGCATCCAGAGCCGGCCTCTTCTCGTTCTCCCCGTTTCCCTTCGTCTCCTCCACCGGGCGCATCGCGGCGAGACGCGCCGCGACACGGCCGAAGACGCTGTCCGCCGGGAAGGTGCCCGCTTCATCGGGAGTTCCGGCGGCGGCGCCGGTGAGGATCTCGATTCCTTCCTCGATGGTGGAGACCGGGTAGATGTGAAACGCGGCCGCCTCGACCGCCTCGACCACTTCCCTCGACAGCATCAGGTTGTCGATGTTGGTGCGCGGGATCAGGACCCCCTGATGGCCAGTGAGTCCGCGTTCGCGGCAGGCGCGGAAGAAGCCCTCGATCTTCTCGTTCACGCCACCGATCGGCTGGATCTCGCCTCGCTGGTTCACCGAGCCGGTGACAGCCAGGCCCTGGCGCAGCGGCACTCCGGACAAAGCCGACAAGAGCGCGTACAGCTCGGCGCTCGACGCGCTATCGCCGTCGATCATCGAGTAGCTCTGCTCGAACGTCAGATGTGCGGTGAACGAGAGCGGCTTCTCTCTCGCGAAGCGCTCGCCCAAGTATCCCTTGAGGATGAGGATGCCTTTCGCGTGCGTGTTGCCGCCGAGCTTGGCCTCGCGCTCGATGTCCACAATGCCGCCCTTCCCAGCCTGGGCCGTGGCCGTGATCCGCGACGGCTTGCCAAACGCGTACTCGCCGAGCTGGAGGACGGCGAGTCCGTTCAACTGGCCGACTCGCTCGCCGTCTGTGTCGATGAACAGCTGCCCTCGGGCGATCATCTCGCGGATCTTCTCGTCGATGCGGGCGAGGCGATGGTCGCGCTCGGCGATGGCTCGCTCGGCGTGGTCGCGGTCGACGTGGGGCGAGCCGCCGACGCGCGCCCAGTACGATGCCTCCTTGGCAATCGAAACCACGTTGGCGAATTGGCATGACAGCTTCTTCTGGTCTCCGGCGAGTTCCACCGCGTATTCGACCATGCGCGCGACGCCGGACGGCGTGAACGGCAGAACCGTCGGATCCTCCGCCGCGCAGCCGGCGAGGAAGCGCGCCAACTCCTGCTCGTGCCCGGGCGTGCGGTCCATCTCGGTTCCGAAGTCGACCTTGACGTTAAACAGCTTCGAAAAGTCCTCGTCGTAGAAGTGGAGAAGCTCGTAGATGAGCGGGCTGCCGATGATGATCAGCTTGATGCGGAACGGCACGGCCTCGGGGCGGAGCCCCTCGGTCGTCGAGTAGCCGAGCATCTGCCAGGGATCCTCGATCTGGATCTCGCGCCGCTTGATGGCGATCTTCAGAGCCTCCCAACTGATGCCGAGGCGGAAGAGGTTGTTCGCGTTCAGCACGAGGTACCCGCCGTTGGCGCGATGCAGGGAGCCTGGCTTGATCATTGTGAAGTCGGTGATCGCGATGCCCATCTGGACTCGGCGTTCGATCGACCCGAACAGATTCGGGTACGTCGCGTTGTGTTCGACCACCACGGGGGCGCCGTGCGTGTCGCCGTGGTCGACGAGCAGATTCACGGCGTAGCGCTTGAACGGGTCGCTCTGCTGTGGCATCGAGAACGGGAAGGGCGACTTCTTTGCCTGGGAAGAGTTGTTCTGGAAGTCCTCGAGACTGTCGGCGACGCTCTGCTTCACCGCGTGGAGGTGCTCGATCACCCGGGGGAGGCCCTCGAAGCGGCTCTCAAGCTGCGCGAAGTGGGGCTCGATCATGAACAGCACGGCTTCCTTCGCCAGCGTCTTGACCTCCTCCTCCCGCTCCTCGTCCAGTTGCGCGACGGCCTGCAAGCGTTCCTGGATGACCCCCTGGACCTCGCCTTGGCGCTCGCGGATTGCGTCGCGCTTCTCCTTGGGCAGAGCGTCGTACTCCTCCTGGCTCAGCGGCTCACCGTTGTCGCGAAGCGGAAGCGTGTTGATGCCGATCGGCGTGCGTTGGATGGCAAACCCGAGCTCGCGGCAGCGGGCCTCCATCTCGTCGAGCTTCGTCGTGCGCCGCTCGCCAAACCGTTCGAGGATCTTCTTCGATCGCGCCTTGAACTCGTCGGACTCAAGCAGTTTGGGGATCTCACGTTGAAGCCGCTTGATGTGCTGTTCGAGTTCGCTCCGGAACTGACGTCCCTTCCCCGCCGGGAGCTCCAGGCATCTTGGGTTGTAGGGACTCTCGAAGTTGTGCACGTAGCACAAGTCGGGCGGCGCAGGCTCGCCCTCGCTGGCTCGGCCGAGGAAGCGCTCGACCGCCGACATCTTCCCAGTTCCGGGGTCTCCCGCCACGTAGATGTTGTAGCGGCTCTTCACGTCCTTGATGCCCAGCCCAAGCTTCAGCGCCTCGACGGCCCGCTCTTGGCCGATGATCTCGTCGAGCGGTTCGAGGTCGGCGGTCGTCCGAAAGGCGAACGGTGCCGGATTGCAGGTGTAGCGCAGTTCGTGACTCGCCAATTCTTTGACCATGGAGTTCTCCTTGTCTAGGATTCTATCGAAGATGCCGACTCCAAGAAAGGCGCGCACCAGAAGGGGCTTGCGTGCGGCGGCCGTTGCGCTGGCCTGGATCGTTGTTCCCGTGATCGGGATGGTGTCAGCGGCCGACACGACGGTCTGGCCGCTCGTCGGGCGTGAAGCCCCCTGTGTCTACTGCGACGCGGCCGCTGCGGCGTTCGGCGGGGCGTCCGCGTCCATCGACGTCCTGATGTCCACTCTGAAGACGAAAGACGATCCGGTGGTCGACGCGCTCGTCGACGCGCGTACCCGTGGCGTGTCGGTCCGCGTGCTTCTCGACGCGAGCGACTTCGAGCCCTCGATCACCGAGGGGAACGCTGAAGCGATCGCGTTCCTCCGCGCTCGGGGAATCGATGCGCGGATGGACGATGCGGCAACGACGACGCACGCCAAACTGGCGGTCGTGGATGGCGCGATCGTCATCGTCGGATCCACGAACTGGAACCATTACGCCCTGTTCGAGCATCGCCAGGCGGACGTCCGGATCGACGACGAGCGCGTTGCGGCGGCGTTCTCGCAGTTCTTCGATCGCTTGTGGGCAAACCCGAACGCGCCTCCGGCGATGACGCTCGAAGGGATCGAGATTCCGGCCGACGGGCCGACGATCGTCGCGCTGCCCGATGCCGGGGAGTCGGCGATCTATGGGCGATTCGTGCTCGACCTTCTGTCCCACGCGAGGAGATCCGTGCACGCCGTACTCTACCGGGTATCAGTCTACCCGCAGTTCGCGGACAGCGTGACGAGCGCGCTGGTCGACGAGCTCATTCTTGCGGCTCGCCGCGGCCTCGAGGTGCGGATCCTCATCGATGACTGCAGCCTGTACGCTGACTCGGCGCGAGCGAACCTGGAGAGCGCCATCTTCCTCTATCAGAACGGCGTGGAAGTCCGTTTCGACGCCCCGGACGTCACGACACACGCGAAACTCGTCATTGTAGACGGGGAAAGCGTCGTCCTCGGGTCGACGAACTGGAACTACTACTCCGTCGAGAAGAACGTCGAGGCGAATGTCGCTCTGCTCCGCGTGCCGGAAGTTGCCGCGACGTTCGAGAGCTACTTCGCCGACCTCTGGAGCGAGGGTCGCGGGATTGCCCCCTGATAGGCTTACGGCTCAAGAGCGTCGCACTGCGGGCATGCCCAGCCGATCTTTCCGGTCAGCATGCTGAAGCGAACGGGAAGCATCGGCGAGCCGCACGTCGGGCACAACGCCGACGCGAACGCCAGCGTGACGGGTCCCGTCTGCGCCCCGGTCACCGTCGCGGCGAGTGTCGTTCCGTCGGGCATCGAGAGGCGGACGGGCTCGTCGAGCCGCAGCCTGATCTCCTGCGGAATCCCGAGGACGCGAACGTCTCCCGAGTAGGAAATGCGGACTCCGTTCCTGGCAACGGACACGATGAGAACGAGGGTCGCGACCAGCACTCCGACAACGGCCACGAGAGCAAGCGTCCGAAGCGTGCGGTTCATGGGCCTCCTTCACGCGTCGCGCCAGATGATACGCGAGGGCGAGCGGGGAGGGGAAAAGACCCGCGCCCCGAGAACGGGCGCGGGTCTCTCCTCGATCGGATGGAAGCTAGGGACGACAGCCTGGGCAGGCTAGGCTTCCTTCCACTTCGTTGTTGTCTTCGTTGCACTCGGTGATCGTGTTGTAGGGATCCACTTCCACGGTGAAGTCGAGCGGGCAATCCGGCGTCTGGTTGGCGGAGAAACTGAGCGAGAAGTCCGCATCGGCGGACTCTCCCGGATCCAGCGAAGCAATGATGTCCGTGTCGTTGCCCGAGGAACTCTCAAATCGCACGAAGATGCCGTTTGCCGTCGCCCCGCCTACGTTGATGATCGTGGCGGTCACCTCGACCTGGTACTGGCCGCCGGTCGGCGACATCGTGCACTTGGCACTCTTGATTCGGAGAGTCAGGTCGGGGCAGTCGCCGCCCGGATGGTCTCCGTCTTCAGGCTTCCACTCCGACGGTCCGGTGGTTCGCACGGCCACCATGGGCAGCTCCACACGCGCGATGGTCGGGAGACTCGGTGGGCACGGAGCCACGGCGCCGGTCACCGCGGTGTCGGTGCTCGGGCCGAAGATCGTGAAAGAGAAGATGCCGGTCTCGCCGGAGCGAATCCCGCACGATCCGGACGGCGCTCTCCACCACCAGCCGCCCCAGCCGGCGTGAACCATCCAGAAGGGAGGGCCGGTCATGTCCACCGTTGTGAAGCCGAAGGGGTTCGGAATGAAGAACAGGCAGATCCCGCAGCCCGCGAAGACGAAGTCGACGTTCGTGACGGAGTACGTGTACGTGTCCAGTGGGGGAGCGCCGGCGATGGTCTCGCGCGTCACGCATTCGGCAATCGACACGCGGCCGTAGCGGGTCGGGGTCTCCGTGACATCGTACGCGATGGCGTCTTCCGGACAGGGCTCCGGCTTGCCCTCGATGCTCACCTCGCGCTGTGGCGAGAGGGCGAGCAGGAACTCCACCGGAGTCCACTGCCCGCGGTAGTCGAGGTAGAACTGGTCACTCGTCCGACCGAAGGTTTCGAGGACCTGTCCCTGGGCTCCCGTCTGCCAGCGGTCTTCCTCGGACCACGCAAGGTCGATCGGCGTGTACCCCTCCGGCGTCTTCTGGTAGAGGAGCGACCGCCCGGCGAGGTACGTGTTGTTCGAGCCGGGGACGTCGTTCAGTCCGAGGATGACACCCTCGGCGCCCTCCATCTCGAGTTCGTACGCGGCGATCGTCGGATCCGGCTTCGCGTCCAACAGAATGCCGGGAACCATGGTCGGGGAGTACGTGCCGAGGCCCTCTGCCGCGACCTCGCCCGGGAATCCTGCATCGTAGATCTTGAGGACGAACTCGTTGGGATAGAGCCCGCCGACGTAGTGCGCCAACCCGAGCACAAGGCGCGCGTCGGTGGTTCCCCGCGGTGTTTGGGTTGCCATCGAGAGTCGACCGAAGTCATCGGCCAACTCGATCGTGTCCAGTTCGTCCACCTTGCCGTCGCCATTCAGATCGCCGACAAAACGGCTGTACCCATGCTCCGTGTACCACGCGAGGATCGTTGCCGCTTCCACGGGCCCGGTCCACCGCTCCGACCATCCAGGCAAGCTCTGCTGGCTGATCAGTTGAAGGTCGTCCCTGACATAGCCTTGAAGCCCGCCTTCTTGCGCCGGCGCGGCGGCCGCCCATGCCAAGAGCGCAAGTCCGGCCAGAAGCCACCACCGTCTCATAGGAGCCTCCTTCGTCGAGCGTTGCCTCCGCCGGACGCCACCTCTTTCTTCGCCCTCTTGCGATAGGTTGCGGAGGCCGATGCGCCTACCTAGTATAGATACCCTCCACGAGATGAGGAAGTGACGGTGAAGGGGTGCTTTCGGGAGGAGGAGTCCATGGAGGAGTCGATCGGACGGCGGTTTCAAGCGGATACGACCATCGAGCGGCTCGGCGTCTCGGGCCAGAAGCGGGGCATGCCTGCTCCGCCTCTTGAGGTGAGGCTGTTCGAGGGAGGCGAGATCGAGCTTCCGAGGGTTGAGACGGCCTGGGGCGAGATCCCCCTTTCAAGCGCGATCCGCTCGCGCCGCAGCGCGCGCGAGTACTCGAACGAGCCTCTGTCTCTCGTTGAGCTGTCGGCTCTCCTGTGGGCTACGCAGGGCGTAGACCGCGTTTGGAAGAACGCGGTGACCTTCCGCACGGTCCCTTCGGCGGGAGCTCGGCACGCGTTCGAGACGCTGCTCGTGGTGAATCGCGTCACGGGACTTCCCGCGGGCGTCTATCAGTACCTGGCGCAGACGCACCGACTCCTTGCGGCAACGTCGCTCTCCGTCTCGTCGGGCGAGCTGGTCGGCGCTTGCCTCGGCCAGAAGATGATCGAAGAGGCCGCGGCCACGTGGGCCTGGGTGGCGGTGCGGGAGCGGATGACCTGGCGGTACGGAGAGCGCGGCTACCGCTATCTCTATCTGGACGCCGGTCACGTTTGCCAGAACCTCTACCTGGCCTGCGAAGCG
>CAYUSW010000097.1:0-17760 GCA_964447445.1 uncultured Thermotogae bacterium | reverse complement strand
CGGACTGCAGCGAGATACTCCGCGCGGGATGAGAACCCCACGAAGAACGGGAATCGACGGCCTCCGTCAGCGACCGGCACCTGTTCACCTCAGTCCGCGGCGGAGGCTCCACGCCCGGCGATCTCGGCTCCCGTGGGAGCGTCCGCGGCCTCCGGTTGTAGTTGTTGCCATCATATCTATCCAAGAAGCGATGTCAAGCGACACTCAAAGCAGAGAGAAGAAGGGATGTCCCTTGGCCACGCCGGATGGAAGAGGTGTCGGCGGATCAACTCCAGACCGGCTGCTTCGCTTGCGCGTCGTCCCGTCGGGTACGCCGAACCTCATCACCCCCAAGATCCTCCTGGCGACATTCTCGGGCCCTGCGGCAGTCGGTTCATTTGCCGGCGTCGAGGGGGCTTCCTACACTGCTCCGGAGGAGGCGAGCCGCATGACGAAACGCGCGACGTTGTCCCTTGGTTTGGTGTGTGCGTGCCTAGTCTGCATCCTGACGGGAGCAGCGCAGTACGAGAGTCTGTTTGGCACACCTGCTTCGCTGCAACCCCCGGAGAGGTTGCCGTACTACTACGCCCCTCCGAAGTCCGTTACGGTTGAACTCGGTCCGGCGAAACTGATGGTCGACTTGCGCCACATGGGGCCGTTGAACATCGCGTCGAGCATCCCTCTGAGCGGCGGCTCAACTCACTACGATGTCATAGACAATCTGTGCATCAACTGGCAGCTGTACGGAGTGTGGCCCAACGCCACGATGTACCAGGTGCGCCCGACGCCTTTGACGGGCGCAGCGGAGTGGTCGACGTTCGTGCTCCATATCTCGGTTCCCAGCATGACGTGGGGTGCAACGAATGCGCAGGTCTACCTTCTGGAGAACAAGTACTTCCAGAGCATCCCAGCCACGGCGAACCTCCACGCGATTCAGCCCACGCCATCGGTGCTGATAGGACCCATGGGCATGCAAGGGACGCCGGGCTATCCGACGGCCTACCAAGCCGACATCACGTTTCCCGCTGTGACTCTCGAATGGTTCAGGGAAACGCGCGAGGCCAGATTGCGCGCTGGAAACGTCGTCTTGCACAGCGCGTTCGGCCATTACTGGAACCCGTCGAAGCTGAACACTCTGCAGATCGGGAGCTTCATGATCGACCTTCCCAGCGGGCGCGTGTCCTACTACGAAGGCAGCCAAGTACTGCAGACGGCGTTGACCGCCGTCGTCGATGATTCCCCGGACAGCGTGATGATCATCGCGCCGTTCTTCGCGCCCGAGATCTGGGAGTAGTTCGCCCCCTGCCTCGGGGCTCCGTGAGAGACACACGAACGTTCCGTGAACGCGGGCGTCGGCACGCCTGTGTGCGTTGCCGGCCCAGTTCCAGCCCAAACCCTCTCTAGGCGAGGAGTCCGGCGTAGTCGTGCCCTGTCAGGCTCGACGCCATCAGTGCCGTGGCGCGGTGGCCAGACGGCGAGGCCAGATGGGGTACATCTCACGATCTCTCGCGAGCCCACCTGCTCTGCGGCAGGCTTGGTCAGGGAAGCGGCTCCGCGCCACGCGGCCCGAACAGCGCCGTGCCAACGCGCACCATCGTCGCGCCTTCCTCGATCGCGATACGGTACGAATCGCTCATGCCCATGGAGAGGATCTCCATGGTGGCACGTGCGAACGCGGCGCCGCGCAGCGTTCCGAAGAGGCGTCGCGTCTCGCGGAATACGAGTCGCAGGGTCTCGGAATCGGTGGCGAGGGGACCCATCGTCATCAGCCCGACGACGCGGAGCGACGTGAGACGGTCAAGCGCCTGAACGAGGTCGAGGACGTCCTCGGGCAAGACGCCCGACTTTTGCGGCTCGCGGGCGCTGTTGACTTCGACGAGGATGGGCGTCACGCGGCCGACGGCGCGCGACGCGGCGTCCAGGCTCTCGCCGAGCCGGAGAGAATCGACAGTCTGGATGAGGTCAAACAAACGGACGGCATCCTTGGCCTTGTTTCGCTGCAGGTGGCCGATCAAGTGCCACCTGGCGGCGTCTCGGCCGAGAGCCGACTGCATCGCCTGCGCTTCCTGCACGTAGTTCTCGCCGATGGTAGTGATACCCGCCGCGAGAGCGGCTCGGACCTCGTCCGGAGTCCGCGTCTTGGCTGCGGCCACCACAGTGACGCCGGACGGGACCTGTGCGAGGAACTGCCGGACAAGCTCCCCGACTCCCGCCTCCGGCTCCACGTCCCCTCCTCCTACTCGGCGATCGCGGGGAGCGTTCCCCACTCCTCGAGCTTGGCTTCAAGCTCCGCCTTCACGCGCGCATGCTCGACGCCGAGGGACCCGACGCGCCCGGCGTCACCGCCCGCGCTCGCTTCGGCGAGAGCCTGCTCAACGGCAGCGAGCGCGGCTTCGAGAGACGCGATCTCTTCTTCGACGGCTCGCTGCGTGTCCTCTAAGCGCTTCACCTCGTACCGGTCGACCTTCTTTGATCGCTCGGCCCTGGGTCGCTCTTCCGGAGACTGCCGCTTCGGCTCAGGACGAAGAGCCCCCGCCTGGCGTTGGCTCTCCAGAAGCCGGCGATGGTACTCCGCGTACCCGTAGGTTGTCGCCGTGACGCGCCCGTCGTCGATGAGCCAAACGCGGTCTGTCACCGCCTCGAGAAGCGCGCGGTCGTGCGACACAAGGAGGACCGTGCCTTCATAGGCGAGAAGAGCCGCCTCGAGGATTTCCTGGCTGGCAAGGTCGAGGTGATTCGTGGGCTCGTCGAGCAGGAGCAAGTTGCCCTCGATGAGCGAGAGAAGGGCGAGGGCGACCCGGCTGCGCTCGCCGCCGGAGAGGTTCTTCGTCTTCTTGTCCACCTCGTCGCCGGAGAAGAGAAACGCGCCGAGAAGGCCTCGCGCCTCGCTGATCGTGAGGCCGGTACGGCCGAGCACCGTCTCGAACACGGTCCGTTCGTCGTGCAGTCCCTCCTGGGTCTGAGAGAAGACGGCGGTCTTCACTCCGTGACCCTGTTCGACGCTGCCGCCGAAGGGAGGCAGATCTCCCGTGATGGTTCGCAGGAGCGAGGTCTTCCCACAGCCGTTCGGCCCGATGATGGCCACCTTCTCGTCGCGGTACAGGTCGATGTCCGGGAACGTGATGAGCGGCCTGTCGAAGCCGACAGCGAGATCCCGCATCGCGAGAACGCGCTTGCCGCTCGGCGTGCCGGCACGGATCTGCAGGTGGATCCGTTTTGCCTCCCTCGGGCGCTCGATTCTCGTCTCCTCGATGCGTTCGAGCTTCTTCTCGCGATCCTTGGCCTGGCGGTGCTTTTGGCCCATCTTGTGACGACGGATGAAGTCCTTGTACTTCTCGATCGTCTCTTCCTGAACCTCGAAGGCATCGAGCCGCTTGCGGCGCTCCTCGTCGCGCAGCGCGCGCGACGCGCCGTAGCCCACGCGGTACGTGGCCACTTGGCCGAACGCGATCTCCCAGGTGCGATTGGCCACGCGTTCGAGGAGGTGACGGTCGTGGGACACGAGCACAAGAGCGCCGGGGAAGTCGAGCAATTGCTCTTCCAGCCAATCGAGCGCGCCGAAGTCGAGGTGGTTCGTCGGTTCGTCGAGGAGCAGGAGGTCGGGGCTCTCGAGGAGGACGCGAGCCAACGCGGCTCTCGCTTCCTCGCCGCCGGAGAGGAACTCGACGGGCTTCGCGGCGTCGGCGTCGCTGAACCCGACGCCGGCCAGCGCCGTGCGCACGTTCGCGTCAACTTCGTAGCCCCCTCCGGACGCGAAGCGATGCAGGAGGTCGTCATAGCGGTGGAGGTCTTCCTCGGACGCGCCGTCCGAGAGGCGATGTTCGAGGTCGCGCAGCTCGCGCTCCGCCTCGCGCAGCGGGGCAAACGCAGCCTGCATAGCTTCGACGA
This sequence comes from uncultured Thermotogae bacterium, assembly GCA_964447445.1. GTDB lineage: Bacteria > Bipolaricaulota > Bipolaricaulia > UBA7950 > UBA9294 > CAIOGO01. The sequence continues at coordinate 13,893 of CAYUSW010000097.1, read as the reverse complement.
GAGTTCCGTGCCCTTGGAGTCTCGCGGCCTGCGGAAGGTGGCCCACGCGGGTCGCCCCGATGAGGCGAACCGCCCCGGCCGTGGGCGTCTCATCGTTTGACAGAAGCCGCAACAACGTCGACTTCCCCACTCCGTTGTCGCCGATGAGCGCGATGCGGTCACCTGGACCGATGTGGGCGGAGAACGGCGCGAACAGCGTGTCGCCTCCGAACGACTTCGTGAGCTGTTCAATCTGGATGAGCGACATGTCTGCCATGGTACGTGAACGTACCGGAGGGCGAAAGCGCGTGTACTCCCGCTTGGCGCCTTGTGCTACGATGCGGCGATGAGCGGGATGAAGGAAGCGGCGCTGTTCACGCGGAAGCCAGGCGGGGCGGTCCGTTGTCATCTGTGCGCTCACGGCTGCACGATCGCGCCAGGAGGTCGGGGCCTCTGCGGCGTGCGAGAAAACGTGGATGGGACTCTTCGCAGCCTGATCTACGGGCGGCTGGTGGCCCGCGAGGTGGACCCGATCGAGAAGAAGCCGATGTTCCACTTCCGCCCGGGATCGCGCGCATACTCGATTGCCACCGTGGGCTGCAACTTCACGTGCCACAATTGCCAGAACCACTTCATCTCGCAGTATCCCAAACAGCATGAGGGCCGCCTGGTGGGCGACACGGTCACCGCGGCGGAGGTCGTGCAGGAGGCCGTCCAGGCGCAGTGCAAATCCATCGCTTACACGTACGCCGAGCCGACGATCGCGCTCGAGTTCTACCTCGAGGTCATGGAGCGAGCGAGGGATGCGGGCCTGTCCAACGTGTGGGTCTCCAACGGGTACTTCACGCGCGAGGCGAGCGACCTCTTCGTGCCCTTGCTCGATGGAATCAACATCGATCTCAAGGGCATCTCCGACGGGTTCTACCGCAGCGTCGCGGGAGCCAACGTCCGCCCCGTGCTCGACTCCATCAAGCGGATCCACGACGCCAGGGTGTGGGTGGAAGTCACCACGCTCGTTATCCCCGGCCTCAACGACTCGGAGGACGATCTGCACCGGACGGCGGAGGCAGTGGCCGGGATCTCACCTACGATTCCATGGCACGTCAGCCGGTTCTTCCCAGCGTACCGAATGGTCGAGCGTCTTCCGACCCCCGTTTCGACGTTGGAGAGCGCGCGCCGCATCGGCGAGGCGTGCGGCCTTCGTTATGTCTACATCGGCAACGTCCCCGGCGAAGGAGAGAACACCCGATGCCCCGAGTGCGGCGCGCGGGTGATCACACGTGCAGGCTACGTCGTCCGTGCGAACCGCGTGCAGGATGGCCGATGCCCCGAGTGCGGCGCCGTGATCGACGGCGTTTGGGAGTCTGGCGAGACGTAGCGCGTCTCGATGGGTCTCCGTAGCGTCGGAGCTTGTCTCCGACGTGGTCACGCGGGACGTCGCAGGCAAGGTGCGACGCGACAGGGACACCTAGCGGGTTGTGAGCGTGACTCGCCGGGAACCGTCGTCTTGCAGCTCGATGTAGACGAGGATGTCACTCGCTTCGACCAGGCCGTCGATGCGCTCCGGCCACTCCACGACGGTGACGCCGTGCTCCGGCGGCAAGTTCGCGTCGAGGCCGGCTTCGGCCAACTCGCCAAGAGACGAGAGCCGGTACGCATCCACGTGGTGAAGGACCAGCCTGCCCTCGTACTCGCGCGCCAGCACGTAGCTCGGGGACACGACGACGTCCGTGATCAGAAGACCGCGCGCGATGCCTTTGACGATCGTCGTCTTGCCCGACCCCAAGGGACCCACGAGAGAGACAAGCATGCCGTTGCGGAGCTCCCTCGCGAGGCTGACGCCGATCTCCTCAGCGGCCGCCGCGTCCCTTGCGATGATGGTCTTGTTCATGCCGCTCGGAGACGAACATCAAGCTCGCCCAGGCGTCGTGCGATGCGTTCTACGATCTCGGCGATCTCCTCGTCGGTCAGCGTCCGCTCCTTGGCCCGCAGCGAGATCTCGTACGTCAGACTGCGGCGACCGGCACCGACCTGTTCTCCGGTGTATACGTCGTAGAGGAGCGCCGACTCCACTTCCGGCTCGGCCAGGAGGACGGCGCGAACGCGTGCCTCGTCGAGACCGGACGGAGTGAGCATCGACAGGTCGCGCTTCGCCGCCGGGAGTGTCGGAACGGGTTGATAGCGCACCGGGGCCGCGAGGCGGGCGAAGAGCGGCACAAGTTCGAATTCGAACAGGTGCACCGAGGTGGGCACGGCGAACCGGTCCAGGAGCCGAGGGTGGATCTCTCCAAGGAAGCCAAGGACTTGCCCGCCACGCACGAAGCGGGCGCTACGCCCCGGGTGCAGGAACGATCTGCTCCGGTCGCTCTCCGCCGCGATCCCGTCTAGGTGCAGGCCATCGAAGAGGTGATCGACGACACCGCGCGCCAAGGCGAGGGACACGCGCTCCTTTCCGGAGAGCGCAAGCCCCGTGCGGCCGAAAAACGCGCCCCCCAACGCGTCCCTCTCACCAAGCCTCGAAGAGAAGACGCGACCTACCTCGAAGACCATCCCGCCGTCGACGCCGCGATGAAGGTTCGTCTCGACGACTGACAAGACGCCGGGCAAGAGGCTTGAGCGCATGGCCGCCTGCGTCGCGGCCATCGGATTCCGCACCGCGACCAGGTCGTCGGCTGGCAGCTCGAGCGCCTCGCGCCACGCTTTCTTGTCGAAGCCGTCCGTCAGGACTTCATCCATGCCGAGCCCGGTCAAGAGCTCACGCACTCTCTCCTTGCCGTGCTCCACGGCGTCCTTGCGCCCGACGCGGAGAGGCGTCTCCGGCGCCTTAGCCGTCAGGCGGTCGTACCCGTGGACTCGACCGATCTCCTCCACGAGGTCGGCCTCGCGCTCGAGGTCACGGCGAAACGAAGGGATGTCGGCCACGACGACGCCGTCCTGGGCGCGCGCCTCGATCTGGAGCCGCCTCAGGAGAAGCACGATGTCGTCCGCGGTCACGTCGATGCCGAGCAGCCCTCGGGCGCGGGCCGGTCGAAGCTCGAGCCTCCGGGGGGGTGGGGGGGCCGGGTACGCATCCGCGAGCCCCTTGAGAACCCGGCATCCCGAAAGTGCCTGCATCCAGTGTGCGGCGCGCGCGGCCGCGAACGGCACGCTGTCGGGATCGAGGCCTCGCTCGAACCGTTGAGACGCCTCGCTGCGCACGCCGATCGCGCGCGAGGACTGCCGAATCGTGTCGTGGTGGAAGACGGCGATCTCGAGAAGGACCCGCTTCGTCGCGTCGGTGATCTCGCTTGCCTCGCCGCCCATGACGCCGGCGAGAGCGATAGGACGATCGCGATCGGTGATCAAGAGAGTGCGCTCGTCGAGCGCGCGCTCGGTGCCGTCGAGCGTGCGGAACACCTCTCCCGATTTGGCCCGCCGCACGCCGATGGCGCCCCCGATGCGATCCGCGTCGAACGGATGAAGCGGCTGGCCGACCTCAAGCATCGTGTAGTTCGTGGCGTCCACGACGTTGGACACCGGACGCATCCCCGCCTTGAGCAGTCGGTGCTGGATGCGAAGCGGCGATGGCCCGACCCGCACGTCCTCCATCCATCGGGCGGCGTACCGCGGGGTGTCGTGAGCGTTCTCGATGGACACCGTCACGCGTGCATCCGCTCGCGCCGAGTCCTCTCGCACCGAGACATCGAGAGGGCGGAGCGAACGGTCGAGGACCGCCGCGACCTCGCGCGCCACGCCGTAGACGCTGGCGCAGTCCGGACGATTGGAGGTCACTTTGATGTCGAAGACGATGTCGTCGTACTCCAAGAGCGTCGCGAGATCGGTCCCGACCTCGAGTCCGAGCTGCGGGTCGAAGATCCAGATTCCATCCGAGTGATCCTCAAGGCCGAGCTCGGCGCGAGAACAGATCATTCCGTTCGACACCCTGCCCCGCACCTTGCGGCGCTCGATCCGGAAGCCCCCCGGCAATTCGGCACCGACGAGCGCGAGGGGAACCAGGATCCCCGCGCGGACGTTCGCTGCACCGCACACGACGTCCAGCGTTTCGGATCCCGTACTCACCGTACATAACGACAGATGATCGGAATCAGGGTGAGGGATGCAGGTTTCGACGCGGCCCACGAACACGCCGCGGAGCGTGCCTGTCTGCGAGATCTCCTCCACCTCGAGGCCGGCGAGCGTGAGACGCTCGGCGAGCCGAGCCGCGGAATCTGCGTCCGTCTCGATTTCCACGTAGTCCGCCAGCCATCGAACGGAGACCTTCATGATCGGACCCTCCACGCCCGCCTCTACAGGGAGAAGCTAACGTACAAGGCGGGCTTGAGCTCACCCTGAAGGGGGGCTGCGATTCCCAGACGAACCGTGAACGGCAGGAGCCCACCCAGAGTGGAGAGCTGGAAAGCCTGCTCCATGCCGGCCTCCGCTCCGGCGGACGTTGTACCGAAACCCCCGCGGGTTGTCCAACCCGCGCCGCCTCGGACGAAGAGGCTCATCCGAACCTCGTCGAGCATGAGGATGTTGAGCAGGCTATAGGGAAGTCTGCCGACCGACGGAAGCTCGATGGCAAACGATCCTGACAGCTTGATGTCCGTCGGGGCGAGGGGCACTGCGCGAAGCTCGCCGAACGGAAACCGTAGCGCGGACGGGAGAGTGCCCAGGCCGAATCCGATGAACGCGCTTCCCTTGGCGTAGACCCGCGGCAAGACTCCGACTTCGTCGCTTGCGGTGACTGCAACGCGCGCCGCGCCCGTGGCGGCCAGGTCCAGTGCGACTCCCGCGGTTGCGGAGTCCACGGACGATGGGGCGCGAAGAGCCGCCAGTCGGAGTACGTAGAGCGGTACGCCGTCGGACATCTGCCGGAGACCGGTTGCCGAGAACGAGAAGTCGGGCACCCACGTTGCGCCTGGGGCTCCCGTCTCGATCTGGGCATACGTCGTGAGGGCGTAGCCGAAGGTTCCCAGGAGTTCGCTACCGTCGTAGGTCACTGCCGCCGCCAGCTCCTCCCCGCGGCCGCGCCGGATCGCCAGAGACGCCTTGCCCTGGCTGACCGAGACGCGAAACCGGTCGAGGCGGAAGAGCGAAATGCCGCTCGACCCCGCGTCGGGGGCGAGGACGTAGGCATCCAGAGGCATCATCGCTTCGTCTGCTGCGACCACAATCCGCACGGGGGCGTTGTTGTTGATGCGATCCCGATCCGGAAGACGGTGATCCGGGTCCACGGTCACCCGCGCCACCGGCGAAGGCGTGCGGAAGACGAGAATCGCCTCCTCCTCCACGGCGTCCCACGTCTGGCGCATCGTGGCTCCCGAGACGAGACGAGCCTCGACATCCACGGTCTGCGGGACGCCGCCGGCGCGCCGAACGCGAACCTCTGTTTCATGCGTCGCGTCGGTAAAGGCGCGCGAGACGACGTGCACCGAGTAATCGACCACCGTGTCGCCGTAGACCCATGCGGCGAACCACTCGGCGAAGGAACGTCCCGTCTCGTCTTCGGCAAGCTGCTGGAGCGCCTGCGGATCGAGACGGCCCGTCGAAGGAAGGTCAAGCGAACGCGCGAGAACTCGATCGAACGCCTCGTCGCCCATTGCCGCCGCGAGCGCTCTCGCGACGAGGTAGCCCTTGTCATAGAGGCGCACGAGATTCTCATTCCTGTACTGCACGTCGATCGACGGCTTGGCCAGCGCCTCGTCGAAGCCGCTCCAGACATCGCGGAGGTAGGGGAGTTCGATCAGGTGCTCGCGCAGGTTGAAGTAGCCGAACTGACGCGCGACGAAATCCTCCGCGAGGCCTTGGCCCGTGATGGAGAAGAGATTCGGCTCCGCCGCGCCGTACGTGCGTTCGAAGTAGCCGACCGACGCGTACTGCGCCAGACCTTCGGACAGCCAAGCGTCGCGGTCGAGGTCGATTTCCGTCCCGATGCCAAACCACTGGTGCGCGATCTCGTGCGCGAGGACGAACTCAGTCAGGCGGTGAAGAATGCCCGGGACGAGCACGTCGCGGTGCGTGAAGTAGCGTGTCGAGAAGAGAGCGAGGCCGTCGGCCGAGAAGGCATCCCCGTTCACGTTGGGGTTCTCCACGAGGGCGAGTCGGGCGCGCGGGTAGGGGCCGTATCGGTCCGCGAAGTCGACGAGGATCTCGCGCGCGTAGGTGGCCAAGAGCCGCGCGACGTAGGCGTGTCCCTTCTTATAGGTCACCTCGATCGGTGTCGGCCCGGCGAGCACGTAGCGTTCGAGGTCTCGAGCGAACGTCAAGGCGAGGGAGCGGGCTGGGCCGTCGTTCCATATCGCGTACGTTGCGGGTGCGTTCTCGTCCGTGGGACCCGGTTCGAGTTCCACGTGATCCGCGCCTGCGCTGACGACCATCTCGGCCGGAACCGTCACGCGAGCCTCGATCTGCGCCAGAGGGAACACGAGGGGAAACGCGTCCGTGGGTCCGGCGTAGAGGACTCCGTCCTCCTCGTAGAACGTGGCGGCGGGCTGGAGAAGGAGCGGATACCAGCCGAAGCGCCACGTGAACGTTTCCTCGCTCACGCCCTCGTCTCCGGTCGTCACGCGCGGGGCCTGGGTCGTGAATCGGATCTCCAGAGTGGACGCAGTTTGCACATCGTCCACGGCGAGGACTGTGCTCGCGAGGCTGAACGTCTGAAGGCCTGGCGGCATGGACAAGAGGCGGAAGGACGCCGGGCGGCGGGCATCTCCGTCCACGAACTCCACCCGGTCGATGTCGAGCGCCGACTCCTCAAACCCCGCCGGGTACAGCGTGTCGACGGCGCGCGCGACAAGGTAGGGGTTCCTCTCTCGTCCGAGGTTGGGCAGGAGGAGGAAGTAGGCCGTGGTCTTGAGAGGCGTGACGGTTGTGGTTAGCGTGCCCGCCACCGTGCGGTGCTCGGCGTCGTAGGTGACGTCAAGTCTCTGCGTCGGCACGGCTGAACCGGCCACAGCGACGACCGCGCAAAGACCAAGAATCAGACACAGCGCTCTTCGCATGAAAGACCTCCGCGGCCTAGGCGGCCGCCTCTTCGTCCCCATCGCGTCGGACGAGGACCCGAACCGTCGTCACTTCACGGTCCGTCGCTTGTTCCACCTTGAGAGTGACTCCGCCGGCGGAGACTTCGTCGCCGACCTTGGCCATCGCAGCGAGGCAATGGTGCACGAGACCGTTGACAGTCACCGCATCGTCGTCGGGCAGTTCGATGCCCATCGCCCGGTTGAGATCGAGAATCGGCGTGTCGCCGGAGACGATGGCCTCGTCGGCCGAGAGCCGGCGGATGGGAGTCGCAGGCAGATCGTACTCGTCCTCAATCTCGCCGACGATCTGCTCGAGGATGTCTTCGAGCGTGACGATGCCGGCCATGCCGCCGAACTCGTCGACGACGACGGCCATGTGGACTTTGCGCCGCTTGAGCTCGCGCAACAGGACGTTGATCGGCTGGTTCGTGGGGACATAGACCGCCGGACGAAGGAGATCGCGCAGTGTCTTCGCCGTGCCGGCGCCCTGCCGGAGAAGATCCTTCGCGTGCAGCGTCCCGACGACGTTGTCCGGCACGCCCTGGTAGACGGGGAACCGCGAGTGCCCGTCCTTGGCGACGATCTCGCGAACGGCGTCGAGCGACGTGCCGATCTCGATCGCGCGCACGTCGGGACGGGGCACCATGACTTGCTCCACGCTGACTTCGTCGAAGTCCAGAATGCGCCGGATCATGTCCCCTTCGGTCTGCCCGAGCATGCCGCTCTCCTCGCCCGCGTCGACCAGGGTCTCGATCTGCTCGTCGCTCACCGTGACCGGCTCCTTCTCGCGCAGGTCGACGCCGAAGATGCGGACGATGCCGAAGGCGGCTCCGCGGAACAGGGCGACGACCGGCCGGAGTGCGCGAGACAGCCAGTAGACCTGATTGATGAGCAGAAGAGTGAGCCACTCCGCGTTGTGCTTGGCGAAGTTCTTCGGCGTGATCTCGCCGAACACGAGGAGCGAGACCGTCATGACGGCTGTGGCGATCGTCCCCTGCCACCCGGCAGACAGAGTCGGCATGGCCTGAACGACGATGAGCGTCATCACGGTCGCGGCGGTCACGCTGATCAGGTTGTTGGCAAGGAGGAGCGCCGTGATGAGGTCGTTCGGCTCCTCGAGCAGGCGAGTGAGGGCGCGGCGCTTCCGCTTGTGCTCGTTGATCAGGTAGCGAAGCCGCCCGTGCGTGACGGACGTGATGGCTGTCTCCGCGCAGGACGTGTACGCCGAGAGGATGAGTAGAACGACGAGAAACGCGATCTCAGCGCCTATGTGCACAGCGTGGGTCACCTCAGGTGCAGCTATTATAGGCTGGAACGACAGTCGCGCAACCAGGTCGTTGCCCTCGTTCCCCCGCTGCCGCTACAATCCTCAGCCTCAAGGAGGCTCACGGTTGAACATCGAGGTCGTGCGGCAGATCGTCCGGATCCTCAAGGACGAGAACCTGAGCGAGATCACGGTCACCGAAGGCGAGTCGTCGATCACGGTACGGCAGGCGATGGGGCACTCGGCGCCGATCGTGCCGAGTCCGATCGAGGCGACACCCGCAGGGAGGTCCGCGGCTGCGCCGGAAGGCCTGACGCTCACTGCGCCGCTCGTCGGGACCTTTTATCGCCGGCCGACACCTGAGGAGGCTCCGTTCGTTGAGCCGGGTCAGGTCGTGAATCCGGGCGACACGGTCTGCCTCATCGAGGCGATGAAAGTCATGAACGAGATCAAGGCGGACTTCGCCGGCCGACTTCGCGCCGTGATGGCAGAAGAGGGCGCGCCTGTGGAGTACGGCCAGGTGCTCTTCGTCTTCGATCCTGTATGAGTTTCGACACCGTCCTTGTGGCAAACCGCGGGGAAATCGCGCTGCGCGTCATCGAGGCGTGCCGCGAACTGGGCCTGCGGTCCATCGCCGTCTACTCCGAAGCGGACGAAGCGATGCCGTACCTCCAACTGGCCGACGGCGCCGTGTGTATCGGACCCGCCGAGGCGGCGAAGAGTTACCTGAACCCAGCGGCGATCATCAGTGTGGCGGAGCTCGTGGGAGCGGGCGCCATCCATCCCGGGTATGGCTTTCTGTCGGAGAGTCCTCACTTCGTTGAGATCTGCGAAGAGCACGGGATTCGCTTCATCGGTCCGACGAAGGAATCCATGCGCATCGTCGGCGACAAGACGCTGGCTCGGGAGTGCGCGGCGCGGGCCGGTATCCCCGTGCTGCCCGGAGGTGCGGCTCCGAAGAAGCCGGACGACGTGGTGACGATGGCCGAGGAGATCGGGTATCCCGTCCTCGTGAAGTCCGTGTTCGGCGGTGGGGGACGAGGCCTGCGCTGGGCCGAGAACGCCGACGACCTGATCGCGGCGCTTCAGAGCGCCTCCGCGGAAGCGAAGTCGGCGAGCGGCGACGGCGGGCTGTACCTCGAGAAGGCTGTCGTGAACCCGCGCCACGTGGAGGTGCAGATCCTGGCCGACGACCGGGGGCGCGCGATCGCTCTCGGAGAACGAGATTGCTCGATCCAGCGTCGCCACCAAAAGCTCATCGAGGAGACCCCGGCGCCGCGGCTCGACGCGGGGCTGCGGGAGCGCCTGCAGCGCGCGGCCCTTGCCTCGGTGCATGCGTTCAACTACTCGAACGCCGGCACGGTCGAGTTCGTCGTCTCAGGCGAAGGCCAGTTCTACTTCATCGAGATGAATGCCCGGATCCAGGTGGAGCACTCCGTCACGGAAGTCGCTTCCGGCTTGAACCTCGTAAAGGAGCAGATCCGGATCGCGGCGGGGGCGACCATTCCGCTTGACTTCGCCGCGCTGCGCCCGCGGGGGCATGCGATCGAATGCCGACTGAACGCCGAGGACCCCTCGCGGGGATTCCTGCCGTCCACAGGCACGGTGCACATCGAAGAGCTGCCGGGAGGGAACGGCGTGCGTCTCGACACCGCCCTGTACGACGGGATGGCCGTGACGCCGCACTACGACTCTCTCTTGGCGAAGATCATCGCGTCGGGCGAAGATCGCGAGGAAGCACGAGCAAAGATGCAGACGGCGTTGCGCCGGTTTCGGATAGGCGGCGTCGCGACGACGCGCGACCTCGCGCTGCGCATCGTCGCGCACCCCGCGTTCCGTGACGCGGACCTCTCGACGACGTTCCTCGAGCGCCACGGCCTCGTCTGACCGGCATGGCTTCGAGGGCGAGGGGAGAGGAGGGAGGGGCATGTTCGACGCTCTAGCGGAACGCCTGGGGGCGGTTTTCCAGCGCCTGCGCGGCAAGGGGAGCCTCTCCGAGAGCGACGTGAGCGAAGGATTGCGCGAGATCCGCCTCGCTCTCCTCGAGGCCGACGTGAACTACCGCGTCGTCAAGGAGCTTGTCGAGCGCATCCGCGAGCGGGCCGTCGGATCGGGTGTGCTGGAAAGCCTCACTCCGGCGCAGCAAATCGTGAAGATCGTCCGCGACGAACTGGCGGAGGCCATGGGAGGGGAGCGCACGTCTCTCCGCCTCGATCGGCGTCCTTCCGTCGTGATGCTCGTGGGTCTGCAGGGCTCCGGAAAGACCACCACGGCGGCGAAACTCGCGAACGTTCTCAAGCGCGAGGGACGGAAGCCCGTGTTGGTGGCTGCCGATGTCTACCGGCCTGCCGCGATCGACCAACTGGAGAAACTTGCGCGTGACCTCGACGTCCCCGTCGTATCGCGCACCGACCCGAATCCGGTCAAGATCGCAGCGGGTGCAGTCTCGTGGGCCCGGCGCGAGCTGCGAGACGTCGTGATCATCGACACCGCGGGGCGTCTGCAGATCGACGACGAGATGATGCGCGAGATCGCCGACATCGCCGAGGCGACAAAGCCGGACGAGAAGCTGCTCGTCGCGGACGCCATGACGGGGCAGGAAGCCGTGGCGGTGGCGACAGCGTTCAACGATCGTATCGGCCTCACCGGCGTCATTCTTTCCAAGGCCGACGGAGACGCGCGCGGCGGCGCCGCCCTCTCGATTCGGCACGCGACCGGCCGGCCCATCGTTTACCTAGGCACGGGCGAGAAAGTCGACGGGCTCGAGCCGTTCCACCCAGCGCGGATGGCGGAACGGATCCTCGGCATGGGCGACGTGCTCACCCTCATCGAGCAGGCCGAAGAGCGCATGGATACCGCCAAGGCCGAGCAGCTCGTGGACAGCCTGCGCAAGAACCGGTTTACGCTTCAGGATTTCCTCGAACAGCTCGAGGAGGTCCGGAAGCTCGGCCCGTTGTCGCAGATCCTCGAACATCTGCCGGGCGCCGGCAAGCTGAAGGGAAGCGTTTCGGACGCCGATGAGGCCGAACTGAAGAGAACCGTAGCGATTCTGCGTTCGATGACGCTGGAAGAACGGCTGGCGCCCTCTATAATCGGGGGCAGTCGAAAGAAGCGCATCGCCCGCGGAAGCGGAACGAGAGTCAGAGACGTGAACGCCGTTCTCACGCGCTACGCAGAAGCCAAGCGCGCCCTCAAGTGGGTCGGAGGACGGCGGGGAAAGGGACATTTCCCGCCCGACATGCTTGGGGTCTCGTAAGCTGCGTGTCTTGGATCATCCGATCGAGGTGAGGTATGGCAGCGAAGATTCGGTTGAAGAAAGTGGGTCGAAAAGGGCAGCCGGCGTACCGCGTCGTCGTGCTCGATGGGCGCAAGCCGCGGGACGCGAAGGTCGTTGCCGACCTCGGCCGCTACGACCCGAAGACAGACCCGGCGACGTTCCACATCGACCACGACGTGGCGCTGAAGTGGCTGCTCGACGGAGCCCGGCCTACGAGGGCGGCTCGCGATCTCCTGTCCAAGGCCGGCGTCATGGTGTCGTGGGACGCCGCAAAGCGTTCCGGCCGGACTGCTGCAGACGGGGTCGAGGCGGCGGAGGCCGACCAGCCGGCCGAGGCCGCGTCCTAGGCCCGGCCTAGGACGAAGAGCGGAGGTTGCTTGCTCTACCGCTTGTGCGGGTTTCTAGTCCACTCGCTGATTGAGTGTCCCGAGGCGCTCAAGATCGACCGCATCGAGACCGAGCGAGTGGATATCTTCTTTCTCCACGTCGCGGAGAGCGACCGTGGGCGGCTGCTCGGGAAGGGCGGCAGGACGATCGACGCGATCAGGGCCCTCCTTGAAGCGGCTGCCGCGCGGGTCGACCGCGACGTCGTGGTCGAGATCATCGAGTAGGTTGGCATGCGATTCGACATCGTCTCCATCTTTCCGCACGCGCTGGACGGGCTCCTGTCGGTCGGCGTCGTCGGCCAGGCGTGGGAAGCAGGCGAGATCGACGTTCGCGTTCACGATCTGCGGGACTTCACCGACGACGTGCATCGCGTCGTCGACGATCGGCCGTACGGCGGCGGGGCGGGCATGCTTCTCAAGCTTGAGCCGTTGGTGCTGGCGCTCGAACGGATTCGCCCCGCGTGCGGGCCGCGGACGACGGTCGTTCTCCTGTCCGCGCAAGGACGGCTGTTCACGCACGCGCACGCTGTGAAGTACGCGCAGGGCGACGGCCTCGTGCTCCTCTGCGGGCGGTACGAAGGAGTGGACGAACGGATCCTGGCGTTCGTCGATGAAGAGATCTCGATCGGCGACTTCGTCCTCGCCGGCGGCGAGTCCGCGGCGGCGGTCGTCGTCGAAGCGACCGCGCGCATGCTCCCGGGCGTGGTGGGCAAGTACGAGTCCGTGGCGACGGACTCGTTCTACGGCGAGGCCCGACTCGGCGCGCCGCAGTACACGAGGCCGCCCGTATTCCGAAGGCTGGCCGTGCCCGACGTGCTTCTTTCCGGCGACCACGCGAAGATCGAAGAGTTCCGCGAACAGGAAGCGTGGAAGAAGACCGCGAAGAACCGCCCCGAACTTCTCGGGCTGCGCGGCGGCGGAGCGGATCGGCATGGCTAGCCTGTACGTGGGACTCCTCCACTACCCGATGCGGAACCGCGAAGGCGAGATTGTCGCGACATCCGTCACGCCGATGGATGTTCACGACATCGCTCGCTCGGCGCGAACCTACGGCGCAGCACGGTACTTCGTCGTGACGCCCGTGCCGACGCAACAAGCGATCACGTGGCGGATCCGCGGTTTCTGGACGGAGGGAGAGCGAATCCGGGAAAAGAGCCGTCGCGGCGAGGCGATTGAGTACGTGTCCGTGGCCGAGGACCTCGAAGACACGCTGCGCTTCATCGTGGAGGCCGAGGGCGTGACGCCGTTCCTCGTGGCGACCTCCGCGCGGCCGTCGAACAAGACGGTCATCTCGTACCGCGAGGTCGGCGAGCGATTGAGAAGCGATGGGGCGCCGGTGTATATTCTGTTCGGCACGGGGTGGGGCATGGCGGACGAACTGATCGACACGTGCGACGCCATCCTGCCGCCGATCATGCCGGAGGCTGACTTCAATCATCTATCCGTCCGCGCCGCGGTCGCCATCGTGTTAGATCGCGTGGCGGGCGACGGTCGATAGACATAGAGATGGGACGAGGAGGAAGCGATGGATGACATCCTACGCGCCGTGGAGCAGGAGTTTCTGAAGGAGCGCGGCGAGTTCCGCCCCGGGGACATCGTGCGGGTTCACGAGCGCATTTCCGAAGGGGCGAAAGAGCGCATTCAGGTGTTCGAGGGCATCGTGCTGAAGCGGAGCGGCGGCAGCACCCGCGAGATGGTGACCGTGCGCAAGATCTCCTCCGGGGTCGGGGTGGAGAAGACCTATCCGCTTCACTCCCCGAAGATCGAGAAGATCGAGCTCGTCAAAGATCGAGGCTCGCGGCGAAGCCGGCCTTACCACCTTCGCGAGTTGCGGAAGATCAGCTAAACAAGACGGAGGCTCGATGCCGGAGGCGACCCGAATCGGCGAGCTTCTGGCCTTCGACCTCGCTCTGGCTCGTTCCGAAGCTACGGCGCGCCCCTGCGGCGCGCCTCTTCTCTTCTCCTCCCCCTCCCGTTCGGGAG
>CAYUSW010000096.1:0-2142 GCA_964447445.1 uncultured Thermotogae bacterium | reverse complement strand
CTGACGGGTCTGCCTCCCGCCCCGCGCGGCGTCCCGCAGATCGACGTGACGTTCAACATCGACGCCGACGGAATCCTGCACGTCACCGCGAAGGACAAGGCCACGGAGAAGATGTCGTCCATCACCATCACGGACTCGTCTCGTCTTGACTCGAACGAGATCGATCGCATGCGGAAAGAGGCCGCCGAGCATCAGGAAGAGGACCGCCGCAAGGCGGAACACGTCGAGATCCGCAACCACTCCGACCAGTTGACCTACTCGGTGGAGAAGGCCATGGCCGACCTGGGTGACAAAGTCGACGGCAAGAAGCGATCGGAAATCGAGGACCGCATTCGCGCCCTCCGTGCGAAGCTGGATCAGAACGCTCCGGCCGAAGAGCTGAAGCGCGCCATGGACGACCTGTCGAAGAGCGCACAGGACGTCGTCTCCAAGGCGTACGAGCAGAGTCAAGGAGCCGGCCAGTCGTCCGGCGAGCCGGCCGGGAAGGCACAGAGAGACGGTGACGCGCCGGGAGGCGACGGGGACTACATCGACGCGGAGTACGACAAGAAGTAGGATCTGCCGCGCTGGAGGTCGGTGTGGCCAAACAGGACTACTACGAGATCCTCGGGATTCCCCGGGAAGCGACCGAGGCGGATATCAAGAAGGCGTACCGCCAGAAGGCCAAGGAGCTTCATCCCGACCGCAACCCGGCGGATCGCAAGCGCGCCGAGGAGGACTTCAAGCGCGTCGCCGAAGCGTACGAAGTCCTCTCGGACTCGCAGAAGCGCACGCAGTACGACCGCTACGGCCACGCCGGCCCCGATCAGGGTTTCACGTTCGGTGACACCGACTTCCGGCGAGCCCGAGAGGCCTACCGTGAGTTCGGGTTTGGCGGGTTCGACAACCTGTTCGACCTGTTCTTCCGTCAGGGGGCCCCACAGACCGCCTCCAGGCTGCAGGGCATCGCCGGCGAGAGCATCGAGTATCGCGTGCGAATCACGCTCGAGGATGCCGCACACGGCACGAAGATGACGCTCACCGTGCCGAGGCTTGTCGCCTGTCCCGTGTGCTCGGGCAGCGGCATGGAGCCAGGCTCGAAGAAGCGCTCGTGTTCGACGTGCAAGGGGCGAGGCCAGATCGAACACCGTCAACAGAGCTTTCTCGGCAGTTTCGTCAGCGTCCGCGCGTGTCCCGAGTGCGGCGGGCAGGGGGAGATTCTCGAACACCCCTGCAGCCGGTGTCATGGCAACGCGCGCGTCAAGGAGAAGAGCAAGATCTCGATCACCGTCCCGGCGGGAGTGGACACAGGATCCCGTCTGCGCCTGAGCGGACAAGGGAACGCCGGCGTCGAAGGCGGCCCAGACGGCGACCTCTTCATCGTGATCGAGATCATCGCGCATCCGCAGTTCCGCCGGAGCGGCCGCGACATCTTCTCGAGCGTTGCGGCGTCCTATCCCCAGGCTGCGCTGGGCGCGAAGCTCGCCGTGCAGACGCTGTGGGGAGAGGAGACGCTCTCGATCCCCGCCGGAACCCAGCCCGGCAGCGAGTTCCGTCTCCGTGGCAAGGGCATGCCGACCGTTCGGGGAGTGAACGGAAAGGGAGACCACATCGTCGCAGTCAGCGTCAGTGTGCCGACGAAGCTCACGTCCAAGCAGCGGCAGGCGCTCGAGGAATTGGCGAAGGCACTGGACGGTTCGCACTAAGGCTCTAGCCTGGTCGCGATCTGAGCTCGAACTCGCCGTCCTTGAGAAGAACCCCCAGGAGAACGCTCATTCTCTCTACGGCACGGCGTCGATGGCTGATCTGGTTCTTCTCTTCGAGGGACATCAGAGCCAGCGTGCGCGACTCGCCTTCAGGCACGAAGAGCGGGTCGTAGCCAAATCCCCCTTCGCCAAACAGCCGCTCGGCGATTTTCCCCCGGAGAACGCCGGAGGTCGCGAAAACCTGCCCATTCGGAAGGCAGAGCGCAGATACGGCGACGAATCGCGCCCGTCGGTCCTCCACTTTGCGGAGTCGTTCTAGCAGGAGCGCGTTGTTCCTTGCGCAGTTCACGGGCTCGCCGGAGAACCGCGCCGACCGGACGCCGGGCGCCCCGTCAAGCGCCGCGACTTCCAGGCCGGCATCCTCGGCCAAGACCGGGAACCCAACTTCAGCGCAGAT
>CAYUSW010000095.1:0-3969 GCA_964447445.1 uncultured Thermotogae bacterium | reverse complement strand
AGAGCCAGAGCGCGGGCTTGTTGGCGCAACTGCGCGCCTCTACTTGTTGAGGGCGGAGCGGGCGATGGGCGATCCGCCTTAGAGGATCGACAGGATGAATCCGGTCGCCATGAAGATCGACGCGAGAACAACCGTCAGCGTTCGCTTGGGGTCGCTGACTTCGTCGCGCCCGAAAACGGTGCTCGACATGCCGGACCCGAATGCGCCTCCCATGCCTGAGTGCTCGCTCATCTGCAGGAGGACGATTCCCATCAAGGCGAGACAATCCGCGAAGAAGAACACCTCAAGGACAACTCTCAGTACGGCCATGGCACCTCGACTGACCTCCGAATGGAGGGCATTGTAGCAGCTCGGCCGGCGCGCCTCAATGGGAGGGTTGCGCGCCCGAGAGCCCTGCCATATGCTATCCCAGCAGCGTCAAGGAGCGGATCCGCGTTGCAGAAGTTCATCTTCGTCACGGGGGGAGTGCTGTCCGGGCTCGGAAAGGGCGTCGTTGCAGCCTCCATCGGCCTCCTGTTCAAACTGCAGGGCTATCGCGTGAGCCTTCAGAAGATCGACCCGTACGTCAACGTTGACGCCGGCACGATGAACCCCTACGAACACGGCGAGGTTTTCGTCACGCACGATGGCAAGGAGACCGACCTCGACATCGGCCGCTACGAACGCTTCGTGAACGAACGCCTCTCTGCCGCGCACTACATGACCACAGGGCAGGTGTACTGGAACGTCATTCGCCAAGAACGCATCGGCGCCTTCCTCGGGAAGACGGTCCAGGTCATCCCGCACATCACGGATGAGATCAAGCGGCTGATCCGGAAGCCACTTCTCGAGTCCGGAGCGGAGATCGGCGTCGTGGAGATCGGGGGAACCGTTGGAGACATCGAGAGTCTTCCGTTCCTGGAGGCCGTGCGGCAGATGAAGGACGAACTGCCGGGCGACGACACGTTCTTCGTCCACCTCACGCTCCTGCCGCATCTCTCGACGTCGGACGAGATCAAGACCAAGCCGACGCAGCACAGCGTGAAGGAGCTGCGCGGCATTGGAATCCAGCCGGACGCCATCGTCGCCCGAACGGAGCTCCCGCTTCCCAGTTCGGTCAAGCAGAAGATCGCGCTCTTCTGCGACGTCCCGCGCGACAACGTGATTGAGGATCCCGACCTGCCGACGAGCTACCACGCGCCGATCACGCTGCACGAGAACGGCCTCACGCGCTGTATCGTGCGTGGCTTGGGGTTGGAGGAGAGAGAGCCCGACCTTTCGGAGTGGGGGCGCCGCGTGGGCATCATGACATCCGCGTCGGAGCGGGTCCGAGTCGGCATCGTCGGCAAGTACGTCGAGCTCAAGGATTCCTACATCAGCATCCGCGAATCTCTCGCTCACGCCGGCATCGCCGAGGACACTGACGTCGCCGTCGAGTGGATCTCGTCCGAGGCGATCGCCGAGAAAGGCGCCGCCGATCTTCTGTGCAACGTGGACGGCCTCCTCGTACCGGGCGGGTTCGGAGACCGCGGCATCGAGGGGAAGATCCAAGCGGTCGGGTACGCCCGCGAGCGCGGCATCCCGTGCTTCGGTCTCTGCCTGGGTATGCAGTGCATGGCCATCGACTTCGCGCGCGGCGTCCTCGGCCTCTCAGAAGCGAACAGCAGTGAGTTCGATCGAGACACGCCCGATCCGGTCATCGCACTGCTCGAACAGCAGGAGCGCGTCGTGCAGAAGGGCGGCACGATGCGCCTCGGCGCGTATGAGGCCACCCTTCGCTCGGGAACCATCAGCCGCAAGAGCTACGCGGAGGAGTGCATCGTGGAGCGCCACCGCCACCGCTACGAGTTCAATCCTGCGTATCGCGAGCGTTTCGAGCGCGCCGGGATGAAGATCGCCGGCACGTCTCCCGACGGGAAGCTGGTGGAAATCCTCGAACTCCCAGGTCACCCCTGGTACGTGGGCGTCCAGTTCCATCCGGAGTTCACGTCTCGTTTCCTCGTCCCGCACCCCCTGTTCCGCAGCTTCGTCCGCGCATGCCAAAATCGAAGATCGTCCTCATCGCACTCGGAGTCGTGACGGTTTCCGTCACTCTGCTCTACACGCTGACCCCGCGGCGCGCCGACCTGCCTCCGCGCCCCGAACAGGTGACAGGCCTTGTGATGCGCGGCTACGAGGAGGGCAGCGTGACATGGGAGACCCTGGCCGAACGGGGTGAGATCGCGTCGGCTACAGGCAGTCTCGAGAACGTGGTCCTCCGCGTGCTGGGCGAAGAGACCACTCTGGAAGTTCGTGCAGCCAAGCTGGCACGGCAGGCGGAGAGCGTCACGCTCACAGGGGATGTGCGTGCCGAGACCGACGAGGGACTCCTCGTCTCGTCCGAGCAGATGACGTGGTGGGAGGACACTCGCGTGCTCGAGTCAGGAGCCACGCAGCTCTCCCTTCAGGGAGATGAGCTGTCTGCCGATGCGTTCACGTACGATGCGAGGACACAAAGCGCAACGCTCGTCGGCGTGAGGGCGACGCTGGCTGACGCCTCTCTCGCGGCGTCAAGCAACGCGGGCGAGATCTCGCGCGACACGATCCGCCTCCTCGCCAACGTCCACGTCTACTCGACAGAGGACGCAGCCTCGGTGCAGGCCGCTTCGCGCCCGACGTTCGAGGTCACGGCGGACGCCCTCACTCTTTCCCGAGATGGAGTGACAGCGAACGGCAACGTGTCCGCAGACATCCGCTTCGCGCCGGAAGGAGACGATCGTGGGGCTTGAGGGACGCGGACTGGTGAAACGGTATGGCAACCGAGCGGTCGTCGACCGGCTGAGTCTCGTCGTCGAGCCCGGCAGGATCGTAGGTCTGCTCGGCCCGAACGGCGCCGGAAAAACCACGACGTTCAGCCTCATCATGGGGTTCATGAGCGCCGATCACGGCTCCGTCTTGCTCGACGGGGCAGACATCTCCGACCTCCCGTTCTACAGGCGCGCTCGGCTCGGCATCGGCTACTTGCCACAAGAGCCCTCCGTGTTCACCAAGGCCACCGTACGGCAGAACCTCGAGATGGCGCTTGAAGGGGCGGAGGACGCCGTGACACGGCGGGAGAGCCTGCTCGAGGAGTTTCATCTCGTCGCGCTGGCCAACCAACTCGCCGGGTCTCTCTCCTCCGGCGAGCGTCGCCGGCTCGAGATCGCTCGCTCGCTGTCGAAGGCACCGCGCTACGTCTTGCTCGACGAGCCTTTCTCGGGCATCGACCCCATCTCCATCGCGGACTTGCAGGCGGAAATCCGTTCGCTGAGAGAGCGCGGCATCGGCGTCATCATCACCGACCACAACGTGCGCGACACGCTTTCGATCACCGACTTCGCCTACCTCATTGACCAAGGGAAGCTCGTGACCGCAGGCACGCCTGCCGAGATCGTTGCCAATCCCGCGGCGCGACGGGTGTATCTCGGGGAGGGGTTTCAACCCTAGTGTGCATGGCGCTTCTGAAGACCGTGCTGGCGCGCGGGCCGGCATCGCTCGTCCGCAATCTGGTACGCCCTGGTGGACTACTTCAGAACCCAGGGATCTGTTCGAGAGTAGTCCGTCTGCTACAGCATGCTACAACATCCCTGAACTGCAGGCCGGGCGGGGAACAGCTCCGCTGAGTGAATGCGAGTGCCCGGCGCGAAGTCCCGACTCGACTGCCATTGCAGACGAGTCGAGCTAACACGGATCGTGGAGGGCCGGTCCAAGAAGAGATTGGATGCGCGACGTTCGCAGTCGAGCACGAAACCGCTGCTGGATGCCTGTGTCGTTCATTGCAGTGGAGCAAGGGGCATACCGGGTAAGTCTAGTCTTGTCACGAACAGGCAGGTACCTATACTGGGAGTGCAGAGACCCGTGGGCTCTGCGCAGGGAAGACCCATTGTAGGCGGGCGCCAGAGTTGCCAAGCCTTACGCAGTGAGCCGAGCTGCCAGGGCCTCAAGGGAGGAGGCAATGGCGGCTCGGTCCCT
>CAYUSW010000094.1:0-24094 GCA_964447445.1 uncultured Thermotogae bacterium | reverse complement strand
GGATCCGACGTTGGAGCGCTGGCGGACCAGGCGGCTCGCAAGATGAGTGAGAGAGGCAGCGCGAGTATGTACTGCCTTGCAGGCATCGGCGGCCGCGTGAGCGGCATCTTGCGGAGTACGGAAGCCGCGGGAATCCGGCTGGCCATCGACGGGTGTCCGCTCCGTTGCGCAAGCAGGACGCTGGAGCAGGCAGGCATGGCCGTGGATCACCATGTCTGCGTGACCGAGTTGGGGTTTGAAAAGGGGAAGACGAGCGTGACCAGACTGGCGGTAGGGAAGGTCGTCGATGCGGCCGAGAGAGCACTGCAGGACTGATGACCCTATGAGGAGGTCTATGGATCAGGTGAGGGGATTGGCTCCGAGGAAGAAGAGAAGGAGAGCGCTACTCGCCGTGGCGGAAACGGTCCTGGTGCTGGCCGTGCTCATGGCGGCTGCCAGTTGCTCCGAGCCTAGTGGAACGCGGGCGCAGTCAGCGTCTTCTGCGCCGACGGGAACGGTGCCCCAGGCGGCTTCGCTCGAGCCTGCGGCGAGTTCGCAGACTGCAGTCGGCGTGTCGACGGCCAATGCTGCGGCAGCGGCTACTGCAACGACCACTCCGGCAGCCGTCGTGGCTCCAGCGGGCGAGACGGCAGGCCAGTTGGAGGTATCCGCGACATCCAGAGCCGCGGCTCCGAAGGCGAGCCTGCCGCGCCTGGTTGACCTCGGAGCGGGCAAGTGCATCCCGTGCAAGATGATGACGCCGATCCTCGAGGAGTTGTCCGAGACGCACAAAGCCTTCTTCGAGGTCGAGTTTATCGACGTCTGGGTCGACCGCAGCATGGGAGCCAAGTACGGCGTCCGCGCGATTCCAACTCAGATCTTCTACGACACTGCCGGGAAGGAGCTGTACCGCCACGTGGGCTTCTATTCGAGAGAGCAGATCCTCAGCAAGTGGCGCGCTCTCGGAGTGGACGTCGGCGAGTAGCCAGCGAGAGGAGTGCACACGATGGAAGCCGTCCTGTCAGCGCTCTCGAAGGCCATCAGCGGTAGCTTGCCCTTAGCCATCAGCGCTTCGTTCGGCTGGGGAGTCCTGAGTATCCTTCTGAGTCCCTGCCACCTCGCCAGCATCCCACTCATCGTGGGCTACATCGGGCGCCAGGGAGCCATGTCGACGCGGAGATCCTTCGGTCTTTCCGTGACGTTTGCCGTAGGCATTCTGCTGACCATCGCCGCGGTGGGCGGCCTCACTGCTGCAGCCGGCCGCATCATTGGGGATGTTGGAAGAGTTGGGAACTACATCGTGGCTGCGGTGTTCTTCCTCGTCGGGCTCTATCTCCTGGATGTCATCTCCCTCTCCTGGGCGGTGCCCTCGGGGACCCGAGTGCGGTTGGGCGGTCTGCCAGGCGCGCTCGTCCTCGGACTTCTGTTCGGAATCGCGCTCGGCCCATGCACGTTTGCCTACATGGCTCCGATGTTGGCGGTCACGTTCGATGTGGGGACGTCAAACATCGCGCTGGCCGTGGCTCTACTTCTCGCGTTTGGGTTGGGGCACTGCGCGGTGATCGCTGCCGCAGGCACCTCCATGGGCGCCGTTCAGAAATACCTTCACTGGAACGAGAAGAGCCGTGCGATTACGTGGGTGAAGCGCGTCTGCGGCATCCTCGTGATCTGCGGTGGAATCTACCTCATCTACACGGCCTCGTGAGTCCGCGAGGAGGAGGAGACATGCGAATCGAGATCTTGGGAACGGGTTGCCCGAAGTGCAAGGCGGCCATGGTCAATGTGCAGAAGGCCGTCGCCGAGTCGGGCGTTACAGCGGACGTCACGAAGATCGAAGACCTCTCGGAGATCGTGTCGCGCGGGGTGATGATGACGCCGGCCGTCGTGATCGACGGAGAAGTCAAGGCTGTGGGCAAGGTCCCGACAGTCGAGGAAATCAAGAAGTGGCTGTTGTAGCAGGCGAGCCACGAGAGGAGCATCGCATGAGGCTGTTGGCGGAGTGGTTCCCTGAGTTCGCGGGCGCGTTCGATGAAATCGACGAGACGTATCGGGACAAGCGATTGATCGACGAGAAGACGTATCAGTTCATCTGCTTCGCTCTCTCCATCAAGAACCGATCGAAGCCCTGCCTTCTCAAGCACTTCAAAGGCGCGCTGGAAGCAGGAGCCACGGTGAAGGAGCTTGCCTACATCATGGCCCTCACGTTCCGGGAGAGCGCAGGGGGGGACGACTGTTGGACGCACGACGCGCTTGGGGACTACAAGGCGCTGATGGTGTCGGACATCAAGTGCTGCCCGAAGTGAGGACTGGAATAGGAGACGCATAGTGTACCAGAAAGTGCTACTTGGCATTGTGCTCGTCGCAGTGGGAGTCCTTGCTGCGGTTTTCTTTCTTACGCCCGAGCCTGCTTCGAAGGTCACGCAGGTGGACTCCACACCCGCACAGACTTCCACCGGCACGGCCGCCTCGTCTGTGGTCACCCCTGCATCGTCGGGAGATCTGCCGCGCCCGACTGTGTCAGGCGAGGCTCTCAGAGAGGCTGTCCAAACGGCCAGCGCGGTCGTTGAACAAGGCAGCGCGTCGTCCTATCGACGCGTCCGTGCGACCTACTTCCACAACACTTCGCGGTGCGTGACCTGCCGCAACATCGAGAACCGTTCCAGAGAAGCCATCGCGGCCGCTTTCGCTGTTGAGCTGGCATCGGGGCAACTGACCTGGAGGGCACTCAACATGGAGGTGAAAGAGAACGAGCACTACGCGACCGACTACAGCCTCCCCTATCCATCGCTCGTCCTCGCGGAGTTGGACGGTGAACGGGAGGTGCGTTTCAAGGTTCTTGAGGAGACGTGGGACCTTGTCCACAAACGGGCGCCGTTGTTGGAGGACTACGTCGTGGCGGAGACCCGCGCATTTCTCGAGGGGCTCTAATGCCTGAGTGGATCGTTGGTGCAGCCTCTGCGTTTTGGTTTGGGCTATTGACTTCGATCAGCCCCTGCCCGCTGGCGACGAACGTCACGGCGATGTCGTTTGTGGGTCGGCGAGTGGGAAGCCCCGGTAGAGTGCTCCTCGCTGGGGTTCTCTACACGTTTGGCCGCGTGCTGACGTACACGGTCCTGGGTGGGCTTCTTGTAGCGAGTCTGCTGTCGGCCCCACGGGTATCTCTCGTCTTGCAGCGCACGATGAACAAGGCGCTGGGGCCAATCCTCATCGTGGTTGGGGTTCTCCTGCTTGGCCTAGTACCTCTTCGCCTGCCGTCCTCGGGGCTCGCACAGAGGATGGGGGAGAAGATCGCGAAGTGGGGACCGTTCGGCGCGCTCTTGCTGGGAGTTCTCTTTGCTCTCACGTTCTGTCCGGTGTCGGCTGCGTTCTTCTTCGGCAGCCTTCTTCCGTTGGCGGTTGAGCAGCAGTCGCCGGTGCTGTTGCCGGCTCTGTTCGGGGTCGGCACGGGCATCCCAGTACTCGGCTTTGCCATTGCCATTGCGTTGGGCGCGAAGTCGCTGGGCAAGGTCTTTGGGAAGATCACGAAGATCGAGCGGTGGGTCAGGGTGATCACGGGGATGGTGTTCGTCGGCGTGGGAATCTACCTCATGCTGGTGCACATCTTTGGGGTCTTGGGGTAGGTCTGGGAAGTGCTCGGCCCGGAGCACTGGCAGCGTAGGGTTCCCTCATCCTGGGCCGTAGGCGTGAGCCGCAGTGTGTGGACGAGCGGAGAAGGCAAGAGGAGAGAGCATGAGCATCCGAGACCTGGTCGTGACGGTGGCTGCCGTGGGCTGCATTGCCTGGGCCGGCGCCGCTGCACCGAACGTTGCCGTCGACGAGAGCACGTACCAGTTTGGTTCGGTTCTTGAGGGATCGTTCGTGACGCATCGCTTTGTCCTCGCCAATCGCGGCGATCAGCCGCTGACGGACTTGAGGGCGGTCAGCATGTGCGGCTGCACGACGTCGGCGCTCCCCTTCACGACACTTAATCCGGGCGACTCGATCGAGATCGAGGTGGTGTTTGACACCGCCGGCTACGGCGGACTGACCGTGACGAAGTCCGTAGATGTTCGCTCGAATGATCCTGACACGCCGCATCTCTGGCTCTACCTCGCCGGAGACGTCCGCAGACTCCAGCCATACCACGTGGACCTTAGCGACTTGCAGTATCGGCTCTACATCCTGGTCGATCTGCGTGCTCCCGAGGTCTACGCGGAGAGACACATCATCGGAGCGGTCAACATCCCGTACGAGGCCTTGGCCTCGACCATGGGCCTATTGCCGTCTGGACACCTGATCATCTTCTACGACGCCGACGGCACGCAGTCTGACGCAGCAGCGCAGCTACTGATTCAGAGCGGCTTCCCTGACGCAAAGAGCCTCATCGGCGGGTTTGACCTCTGGGTGAGCCAGCTTGGAACGACCTACCTGTGGCCGCTAGGCCAGTAGGCGGCGAGCAGGGACTGGGCTGGCGACGGACGCGGACAGACGCAGGGTAGGTTCTCACTGCCGCCGAGGGAGAGACATGGTCGAGAAGAGGCACTTGCCCAGGCTGTCCATCGTCATCTTTGGGATCCTCGCCGGGGTCGCGCTCTCCACGATGGCAACCGATCTCGTCATGTTCTACGAGGAGGGCTGTCCGCACTGCGCGCGGACGTCGGCAGCTCTTGAGGTCATCGCCCCGGATTACCCCAGCCTCAACGTCATCCGGTACGAGATTCACGACCCCGTCGCGCAGGACCTTCTAGATCGCCTACTGGGCGCCTACAACGTGGAGTTGGGCTCGGTCCCGATCTTGTTCGTCGGGGACGTGGCGATTGTCGGAGGGACGTACTTCGGTCTGAGCGAGGAGGCTTGGTCACCGCTGGGAAGAGCGGAGGAGATGGCTCTCGAGGATGCGATTCGACGGGCCGTCGAGGCCGACGCGCCTTCACCACTCTCGCGTGCTGAGAAGAGTGCGAGCGGCGGCATTGCAGGTCGTCTCACCCTGCCTGCCATTGTCCTCGCGGCAGCGCTAGACTCGGTGAATCCCTGCGATTTCGCTGTGCTCGTCCTGCTCCTCGGCACACTCCTGGTGCTTGGGCGACGTACGAAGGTCATCTGGGCAGGTCTTGCGTTCAGCGCGGGGATCTTCGTCGCCTACTTCACCCTGGGATTCGGGCTCTACTCGCTCCTCGGGCTGACGGTTGGCACGCGGTCTTTTCGAGTGCCCTTCATCATGGCCGTGTCAAGTGTGGCCATCGTGTTCGGCTTGTGGGAGATGAAAGACCTCTTCTGGTACGGGAAGTGGTTCTCCATCGAGGTGCCCGAGAGGTGGAAGCCATCCGTCAAGAAGCTGACGTCGGCCGCGGTGACGATTCCGGGTGCCTTTCTCGTTGGGTTGGTTGACTCTCTCTTCCTGGCACCGTGCACGTCAGGTCCCTACATCGTCATCCTCACGCTCCTGTCCCAGACCTCAACCCGAGCACAGGGCGCGGCCTACTTGCTGATCTACAACCTTGTCTTCATTCTGCCGATGATCGCAATCACACTGGCCGTGCACTTCGGTCTCACGACCACGGCGCGGGCAGAGCGCTGGCGGCAGGCCAAGCTTGGCAAGCTACACTTCGCCACGGGGCTGGTGATGGTTCTCTTGGGCATCGGCATGATCGTGGGCGTGCAGTTGGGATACCTCTAATGGACTTCAACACGGCGGAGGTCTCGAGAGTCCTTGCGCCGGCACGGAGGGAGAGATGAAGCATCGGTTGGCTTGGCTCGGAGTGCCCAGCGTTTCGTTGCTGGTGCTGTTCGTGACTGGGTGCCTGGGGCCCGGACCCGCCAGGGCAGTGCTCGTCGCCTCTCCGGCGGAAGGACCCGTGCCCCTGTTTGTCCAATTCGACATGGCGAGATCCTCGTATGGGAGCGGTGGATCGGGCTCGTTCGTTCTTGACTTCGGAGACGGAACCAACACGATTGCGGGTGAGGACCTTGGGACCGCCCTCACACACGTCTACGGCTCTCCTGGGACTCATACCGCCCACCTCACGCTGGTCTCGGCGGAGGTAGTGACGGCACAGGTGACGATCACCGTTGGCGCGAGTCCTGGCGAGCTGCCCGAAGGGGCGAGCGTCGGCATGCGAGCCTACGACTTTGCTGCGACGACGACGCAGGGAGACGAAGTCTCGCTCAGCGGACTGCGCGGCAACATCGTGCTCATCGAGTTTTGGGGCTCCTGGTGCATACCATGCAAGACAAGCATGCCCCACATCAACAGCTTATGGGAGGCATACCACGAGCAGGGGCTCATCGTGCTGGCCGTCAGCACGGATTCTCGCAAAGAGGACCCGGTCGCCTATCTCGAGGAGAAGGGATACACCGGCTTGACGTGCATCTGGGAGCCTGGCGGCAAGTCGACGCGCATCAAGCAGTTGTTCGAAGTGGATTGGATTCCGCGTTCAATCATCGTGGATCGAGCAGGCATCGTGCGTTACAACGGACACCCCATGGACCTGACCGCCGGGTTTGTCGAGGCGCTCTTGGCTGAGACAAGTGTCGCGACGGAGTCGAAGAGCATGCCCGGCCGCCGAGACAGTCTAGAAGCAGATGCGACCGGAACGGCAACCCATGAGACGAGAAGCGATGGTCAAAGCTAGAGTCGGCAGTGCGACAACCCTGATGGTGTCCATGTATGCACTGTGCTCAATAGATCGATGCAGCGCAGGGGCTCTTGGTAGGAGGACCTGAGGCGGTGGTAGCTGCCCCATACGGGGCTCAGCGGATGACAGCCAGGCACGAGACCCTGCGCGAGACGCAGGCCGGTGACGGCCGCTGGCGAAACTGCGGGGCGGGAACAGCAGTACGTGTGTCGGCTTGGTGAGAGCGAGAAGGAGGGCCATGGGACGGGTCTTTGTGTTCGTGGTTGTGACGATCTTGGGGCTGGGAGTCAGGGCCAGCGCGGGGCCGCAGATCGCAGTCGATGCGCCAGCCTACAACTTTCCTGACACTACACAAGGCATGGCTGTCGTTCACACCTTCGTCTTGTCGAACGTCGGCGACCAGGAACTCGTGATCACTAGTGCAGGTCCAAGCTGTAAGTGCACGAGCATAACGATTGTGCTCACGGCGGACCGCTTGCAGCCCGGCGAGAGCGTCGACCTGTACGCCGTTCTGGACACATACGGACTCTCTGGCCGCATCCTGAAGAAGGCCATTGTGGCCTCGAATGATCCTGGCTCTGACGGAGACAACGAGATCACGCTCTCCTTCGCGGGCACCATCGTCGAAGCGCAGCCATATCAGAAGTCCCCGGGCAAGCTCTTCTACGAGTCCTACATCCTCCTCGACGCGCGTGATCCCGCTGCGTACGACGCTGGCCACCTCATCGGGGCGATGAACGTCCCGCCATCTCAGGCGGTGTCCTTGACCAGTGGACTGCCGCCAAGCGCAATGGCAGTCATCTACGACCAAGACGGCGCGTCATCCGGGTTGAGTGCAGTGGCCGAGTCGCTCCACCGCGCCGGCCTTGGAAACGTTTACTCCCTGCAAGGTGGCCTCGACCGGTGGCAGAAGACCTATGGCTCGGTTCGCATGACAAGCGGCATAGACCCGTCGTGGGGAGCGTTCCTTGATGTCTCTGGGACGACCAACTACCCGAGTACCGCGACAGTCAGAAAATACTTCCCAGCGCAGCTGTTGACGGACTACATCCTTGTCGATATTCGCCCGCCGGCGGAGTTCGCAGCCAGCCATCTTGCAGGCGCGGTGAATCTCTCTGAAGCAGAGTTGGGGACGTTCGTCGACTCGCTTCGCCCCGAGACTCCCGTGGTCGTCTACAGCGCGGATGGGATCGACAGTGAGCGCGTTGTGCACAACCTCTGGTTGCGTGGTAGCCGGGTCATGAGTCTACTGGGAGGGCTCGCCGAGTGGCAGAAGCTGTACGGGAACTCTCTTCTTGTCGCATCAGACCGCTAGGGACAGGAGTCCCGCGGCACCGACCCCCACAGGTCGTGGCCAGCCTAGTCTTGCGTGCCCAGGGTACTCCCCGTTCGAGCATCTGAACCGCCCCGGGATTGCCGGAGACCGAATTCCTTGAGAGGATGGAGGCATGGCACGACCGAGCAGGTACTCCCCCGAGGTGCGGGAACGAGCGGTACGAATGGTGTTCGAGTGCAAGCGTGAGCACGGCTCGCAGTGGGCGGCAATCCTCTCGATCGCTGGCAAGATCGGCTGCACGATAGAAGCGCTACGGACGTGGGTCCGACGGATCGAAGTCGACACGAGACGTCGTGGCGGCATGACTTCAAGGCGTAATGGTTCGGCGGAACCAGCCCCGTGCCCTATCGCATGTTTGTACGCGCGCTCGAGTAGCCACCTACTCGCGGTGGCGCGCCCGGCGCAAGACCTTCAGGAAGGCGCTCATCGCCGCGAGCAGGATGACAGCGAAGGCGATGTCGAACGGGAGATAGACAACGGGAGAGATCCAGACTGCCACTCACTCGCCACCTGCTCCGTGCATCGTCGCTCCTTTCGCGGAACGAGCTTACCGCGGGCGGCAGGATGCCTATACCTGTCGGCCGGGGCGCGCGAGAAGTGCTACCCAGTGCGAGTCGCGCCCCGCCGCCGGCTTCAACCCCCGTCGATCGCCCCGGGACGCTCTCTCTCAGCGTGCCGTCTGATTCTCAACGATCTCGCAGTCGTTGACCGTCGCGACCGAGTCCTCGACCAGGATCCCGTCCCTTCCGTTGAGCGTGATCAACGTCTTGCCGCCACCGACCCGGAGGATCGATCGCGCGAGCACGTGGATCCCGTTGGCTGCGTTGCCCCGGAGGGTCGAGTTCTCGATGGTCAACGTCGCCCCTGTTGCGACGGCCCCTTCGGCCTCGTTGTCCGACACGGTCGAGTCCCTCACGGCGGTCTGCGACCCGCTCGCTGCGCTCACGCCGTTCTCTTGGTTGCCCGACACTTTGCAGTCGGCGATCGTGGCGGTGGACTCTTCGACGAGGATGCCGTTCTGCCCGTTCCCTGTCACTCGGGACATACCGCCGGCCATCGCGATCGTGGAACTGCCTTGCGCGTGGATTCCATTCATCGCGTTGCTGTCGATCTCCGCGTTCTTGATGTCGGCGCGAGACGCCGTCAGAAAGACTCCTTCACCGAGGTTCTGGGACACCGACGAGTTCTCGATCGTCAGCTGTGCCGCGTGAGTCCCGCTCAGGCCATGACTCTGGTTCCCACGCACCGTGGACGAGACGAGTGCGCCGGTAGCCGCATCGAGAGAGAGCCCGCTGTGCCCATTCGACGAGAGAGCCGAGCCGTTCGTGATCGTCGCGATGGATCCTGCCACGGCGTGAACCCCATCCTGCCCGTTCTCCGTCACCTCGGTCCGGTCGAGCGTGAGGGTTGCGCCTGCGAGCAAGATCCCTTGCACAGCGTTCCGTGCGACCACGCTCGTCCCGAGCGAAAGCTGCGCCCCGTTCTGGGCGAGTAAGCCATGTTGGGCGTTCGCGACAATCTCCGATCCCAGAACCGCTGCGCCCCCTCCATCGATGAGAATGCCGTCAGGCGCGTTTTGCGAGATGACAGAGCCGGACGTCACGGTCAGGCGAGAACTCGCATCGATGCGTACACCCCACTGGCCGTTGTGGGAGACCGTGGTTCCCGACAGCGTCACCACACTCGCGCCCTGCAGGTCGACTCCGGACGCTGGACTCGCTAGGATTTGGCTCCCGCTCACGGATCCGGTTGAGGCGCGGTAGAGAAGGTTCCCTCCGGGATGGCCAGATACCGTACAGGCGGCGAGGTCCATGACCGATCTCTCCGCGAGAGCGCCGACATCGCCATTGTCTGCGATGCGTGCCACAAGCGCCGCCGTGGCGTCCGCCACGTGCACCCCGCCGAGTGCGTTTGCAGCCAGGAGAGACTCGGTGCGGCCAGCCACCATCGTCAGAGTGCCGCGATCGGCGATCTCTACCCCCCAGCCAAGGTTCTCCCGAACGACGGTCTCGGAAGCCTCCATCCGCAGCCAGCGGAGGAGGACCCCGCCGAGAGCGTTCCCAGAGACCGACGTCTCCGTCAGCTCGGCTCCAAGTTCCCCGATCCGGTCCTCGTCGCCGATGATTTCCATGCCCCAGCCAAGGTTCTTCGAGACCGTGGATTCGTCGAGCACATACCCGCTGCCGACAAGGCCGGAGCCGATGTTCATCGTAATGAGGGAATCCCGGAAGGTCATACCGCGGCAGTTCAGAGCCGAGACTCCCACCGAGGCGCTCTGGACCGTCGTGTTGGCAAACATGATGTCGCGGCAATTCGAGGCCAGGACGCCATACGAGCCGCTCTGGATGATGAAGTTCTCAAACACGACGTCCGAGCATGATGAGAGGCTCAGCGCCGGCTCTTCCACTCGGCGGGCCTGGATCGTCGCCACGCGACTTCGCGAGCTTGTTGTGATCGTTAGGCGCCGCGCGTTGCGGACCACGATGTTGTCGCGGAAGGTCTTCGAACTCGTGATCACGACCTTGTCGCCCGGCTTTGCCTCGCGAATCGCCTTCTCCAGATCGCTGTAGTCGCCTGGCACTTTGATCTCCTTGGCAGAGCCGCCTGCCGCAAGGGTTAAGAGAATCCCCGCCGCAAGAAAGACAATCCACGCCGCATGGCGCTGTCCCGTCGTCATCTCCCCACCTCCTCGATCTCTCGCACGACTTGCAGTCCCCTCATCCCGGCCAGTCTAGTCCGCTCCTGGCACCTCGGCCAGCACCCCGGCGACAGCAGGAGCGCAGGATGAACACCGACTTGGACTCCACTCCATCGGCGGACCTCGTCCTTGAAAACCCGGTCGGGTCCAAAAAACAGGGTTGGCACAGGTCAACTGGAGTGGCACTGGCGTCCTGCGTCAGAGAGCAGCCCCGTGCAGAGCCGAGTTGGACACCTCTGGGACAAGGCTTGGCAGAGAGATGGACTGCAGGCCGTCTTCCTCCCGACCGGTTGAAGCCTTCGAGCGCGGTCACTATGCTCGCGCGGGAGGCAACGGAGTGGTCTACGAGGTGAGGAGTCCTCAGAATGAACGCGTGAAGGCAGTTGTCCGTCTCGTGCGTGACGGCGCCGAGCGCCGCGAGCGGGGTCTCGCGGTGGTGGAAGGCACGCGCGAGGTCCTGCGCGCAATCGAGAGCGGATGGGCGCCGTCGGAGATCTACGTGGATCCCAGCCGAGCGGACGGCGCTGCGCAGGCTCAGGCGCTTGAGGCGGAGCGCAAGGGAGTCAGCGTCTTCCGCTGCAGCGCGGCGGCGTTCGACAAGATGTCGTATCGCGAGAATCCCGACGGGATCCTCGCCGTAGGACCGGCACCGGGAACCCGTCTTGAGTCTCTCATCCTGCCCTCCGATCCGCTCGTCCTGGTGATCGAGGACGTGGAGAAGCCGGGCAACGTCGGCGCGCTCTTGCGCACGGCGGACGGGGCCGGCGTCGACGCGGTCATCGTCTGCGATCCAGTCGCCGACCTCGGAAATCCGAACCTGATTCGGGCAAGCATCGGGACAGTCTTCTACCTTCCGGTGGCCGTCGCGGCGTCCGCGGAAGCAGCGCAGTGGCTCCTGGCTCGCGGGGTGACGATCGTGACGGCGGAGCCCGCAGCTTCTGTGGCTCACACCGAAGCTGATCTTGTGGGTGCCGTCGCGATCGTCGTCGGAGCCGAGGACCGCGGCGTCTCGACGACGTGGCAAGCGGCCGCGTCGGTGCGGGTCAGGATTCCGATGCTCGGCCGGAACGACTCGCTCAACGTTTCCGCCGCGGCCGCCGTTCTCCTGTACGAGGCAGTCCGGCAGCGCGGCAGATAGGGCGGGGAGTCGCGGACACGGGTCTTTGCCCGGGATTCGGGTTCTCGCTAGAGTGGTTCGCAGGGGGAGGGTTCTATGACAAAGCGCGTTTTCTTGCTCCTTGGATGCTGTGGCTTGACGTTGATGGCTGGCTGTCTTGGCCCGTGCTTGCCGCCGATCGCCAGCTTCACCGCGTGCCCCGACGGCTCGCGCGGCGGTCTCGAGATGCAGTTCTCGTCGACGTCGCAAGCCGCGAACGGTCATTGGCTCGTGTTCTTCGAGTGGGACTTCGGCGACGGAAGCCAGACGAACGACTACTACGGCTGGGTGACCCACAGCTACGCGGAACCCGGCACGTATCGTGCGTCGCTGACGGTCACGGACGACCGTGGGATCAGTGCAACGGCCGAGCAGACTCTCGTCGTGAGCGCGGTCGTGGAGATCCGCAATGTGGCGTTCGTTGCGGGATACCCAGCCCGCGCAGTCGGCGAGCTCACCAACTTGAGCGACCTTTTCCTCTACTCCGCGTCGCTCAAGGTGAAGTTCTACGATAAAGATGGAGTGAGGGTCGGCGAGGCTCTGGTGGACATCCAATCCATAGATCCGGGCGAGCGAGTTCGCTTTGTCGCGGAAGCCCCGGAGGGACTGGGAAGTGTCGCATCGGCCAACGCGTTCGTCCTGTCGTTCGCCGCCGAGTGCAGCAAGATGCCGATCTACCCGCCGATCCCGGTGGAGGACGGACAGCCCGTTCGCGTTCACGATCCTGCCACACCCTGAGCCCAAGTTATCCACCGCCGCTTCGTACGTTCCAGGCACGCACGGAACGAAGGGAGTGGTCGAGTTGAGGAGCCGAACAAGGGCGGCGTGGTTCGCCGCTTTGGCGTTGTGTGGAGCCGTGGTCGCGCCCGCGGGCCAAGCGGCGGCCGTCGGCGTCGAGGATGAAGTCATCTTGGTCTACGAGCAGTGCGGGCCATCGGTTGTCAACATCACGACTCTGGCGTACGTCTACACCTGGTTCTCCGGCACGGTTCCGGAAGAGGGTACAGGTTCGGGGTTTGTCTACGACGACCTAGGGCACATCGTCACGAACTATCATGTAATCGAGGGCGCAGCCGAGCTCACCGTCACGCTGGCGTCGGGAGAGGAGTACGAGGCGACGGTCGTCGGAGCAGACTCGAGCAATGACCTCGCCGTGCTGTGGATCAACGCAGGGTCCAATCTGCCGACCCCTCTCTCGATCGCGGATCCTGACAGTCAGCGAGTGGGGCAGACGGTGCTCGCGATCGGCAGCCCATACGGACTCCAACAGACGTTGACGACCGGCGTCGTGAGCGCCCTCGGCCGTGTGATCGAGAGTCCCGAGGCAAACCAGTTCATCGGGGAGGTCATCCAGACGGATGCGGCGATCAACCCCGGGAACTCGGGGGGCCCCTTGCTCGATCTGGAAGGGCGAGTCATCGGCGTCAATTGCCAGATCCTGTCGTCAAGCGGAGCAAGCGCCGGGATTGGCTTCGCAATCTCGGCCGGTACCCTTCGCCGTGTCGTCCCACAGCTTATTGCCTACGGCAGTTATCAGCACGCGTGGCTTGGCATCGAGACGCTTGACCTGAATAAGAATGCTGCCGAGATCTTGCGGCAGGCCGGAGCGAACCTCACAGTCGATGAAGGCGTGCTGATTCTGAACTTCGAACAGGGCTCGCCCGCGGAGGCGGCCGGGCTGCGTGACGGGAGCAGGCAGACGTGGATCGGGCGCTATCTCATTCCGCTCGGAGGCGACGTCATCGTCGCCGTCGATGGAACGACCGTGAAGACCATGTCGGACCTGACGGTCTACCTTGAGATGGAGACCACCGTCGGCGACACAGTATTCCTGACCATCCTGCGCGACGGAACGGAGCTCCCGTCCATTCCCGTACGGCTTGGTGCGCGGCCGGCGTAGGAGCCACAGGGCCGCGAAGTGTGGTGGAGCGGCGACACAAAGCTGCCACAGGAGTGACCGCTCGATCCCACCGACGAGAGCGACTCTCTGCACATCAATCGATATGGAGGGCACGAGATGAACAAGAACTCTAGGCTCCTGGCGATGAGCGTCATCTTCGCAGCTTCCTTGGCCTGGGCGATTCCGGCGCTCGCGCAGGCAAGCTCGGAGGGCGTACCTGGGGAAGGCGATGCTCGGCCGCGGCAGACAACGGCCGGTCTCTTCGGAGGCGGCGCTTTCTCGGGTGGATACCTGAAGTACACGTACGACATCACGCGGCAGGGATCAAACCGCGCGTCAACGACGACGACCGAGATCACCCCGCAGGCTGACGGCACCTACTCGATCGTCTCGAGCAGCACGGAGAACGTGCCGCTTGATATGGTCCACATCGGCTTTTTCGGCATCGCGCTCCCGCGCCTCGGTATCCACGTCTCGGAGAACACAACCGGGACGATCGACCTTTCGCCTCTGTCGAACATCACAGGCAGCGCGATGGAACCCGGGAAGAACTACATCTTGCCAGATGGCGGGCGGTTTCAGGCTGGCGCGACGGGGACAATCGCTGGGCTGGATGTCGTCTACGGCACGTATACCCATGCTGACTATTCCAACGTCGTCATTCTGCTAGCCTTCGCGACGGACCTGACGATCCGCTCTATGATGCCGTTCCCGGCAATGATGGAGTTCCGCTACAGCACCACATCGAGCACCGAAAACCAGCCACTCGAGATGTTCAGCACTGTGAAGTTGTCGGAGTTCGTCTACCGGCCGTAGGGGGATTCATGATCGCGTTTCACGATGTGCACAAGACGTACCTGATGGGCGAGACGCGCGTCGAGGCCTTGCGGGGCGTGACGGTCGAGCTTCCTGAACGGCGTCTCGCCGTGATCATGGGGCCGTCCGGGTCGGGCAAGTCCACTCTCCTCCACCTTGCCGGGTGCCTCGATACGCCATCGAGCGGCCGCGTTTCGTGCAACGGGATGGACCTCGGTTCCCTCTCGTCGCGCGCACGCGCCGAATTCCGAGCCCAGTCCGTGGGGTTCGTGTTCCAGAAGTTCAACCTGATTCCCAACCTGTCAGCACTGAGGAACGTTGAGATACCGCTTCTCCTGCAGAGCAAGTCCGCAGCCGACGCACGAAAGAGGGCGCTCGACGCCCTCGCCCTGGTGGAGCTCTCCGACCGGGGACATCACCGGCCGTCAAAGCTGTCCGGCGGGGAGCAGCAACGCGTGGCGATCGCGCGCTCTCTGGTCAACGATCCGAAGCTCATTCTCGCCGACGAGCCGACGGGGAATCTTGACACCCAGACAGGCCAACGAATCCTCGCCCTGCTCCAGAGTCTCGTGGAGAAAGGGAAGACCGTCGTGGTCGTAACGCACAACCCGGAGATCGCGGAGAGCGCGGACGCGCTCGTAGTCCTGCGCGACGGAAAGGTCGAGTCCTTCACGACGGCGCGAGAGAGAGGAGGGCGGCGATGACGCTGCATCTTGTGAAGCTGGCGATCAACAACATCCGCAGCCGTCGGACGCGTTCGTGGCTGACGATCCTCGGCGTCCTGATCGGAGTGACCGCTGTCGTGTCGCTTCTCTCCATCGGCACGGGCATCGAGGAGGCCGTGTTGCAGGAGTTCAAGGACATCGGCTACGACATCATTGTGATCACGCCCGGAGGTATGGCGCGCGCGTTTGCAGCCGGCGCATCGGGAGGACCTCAATTCGTGACGGAGGGTGAGGGACCGCCTGGAATGATGGGGGCGACGACTGCCGCTTCCTCGACGAGGACGTTCTCCCCGGGGCAGGTGGGGGAGTCGACGGGCAACGCCGCTGACGCTTCGACGGGCAGCACTGCCGGCAGGACCTTCTCGCCCGGCCGGATCGGTGCCTCATCGAGCACGGCCACAGACGCGTCCCAGCAGAGTCTGCGCGGCGAGACTCCCGTTGATACCGACGCCTTGCTCAAGGCGGTTTCCGGCCTGCTCGAAGCGGGCAATCTTGGAACCCGCATTGTCAGTGTCGATGCACCGGCAGCGAGCGGCTTCCTCCGCTTGACGACGCCGTCGCTCAGCTTTCTCGCTTCGTTCCCGTCGATCTTGGGTGGGTTCACCATCGGACAGGGCACGAGTTTCACAAACACGACCGAAAACGAGGCTGTGATCGGCGCAAGGAGCGCAGAGAGCCTGGGAGTCGAGGTCGGAGACACAGTCACGATCGATGGAACGGAATTCGCGGTCGTCGGAATCCTCGTTTCGTCGAAAGCATTGGCCTCCGAGGCGGCCGAGACAAGCGCGCGCCGCAACGGGACGTCGAACGCCATCTCGCGGACCGTGAGTGGAAGCGGCGCATCGTTCCTGACCCGAGGAATGACCAACACCGACGACTCGCTGTTCGTGCTTCAAGAACGTGCGACGTCAGTCTGGAGTGCGGCGGCCACGAATACGACGACGATCGTCCGCATGGCGACGGGCGTCGACGTTGATGCTGTGATGACCGGCATCTCGACCGAACTGACGGCACAGGGCGCACGGGGTACCCCCGTGTCCGTCCAGCAGATCGCGGGAAGCATCCAGGGGACCCTCGGCATGATCGAGACCGTGCTTGCCAGCATCGCGGCTGTGGCCCTGATCGTCGGCGGCGTCGGGCTGATGAACACGATGTACACGTCCGTGCTCGAGCGAACTCGCGAGATCGGCATCCTGAAGGCGGTCGGCGCGCGCGACAGCCAGGTGATGGCCCTCTTCCTCGTGGATTCCGGCTTGATGGGGCTGATCGGCGGCATCCTCGGACTCCTGGTGGGAAGCGTCCTCAGCGTCTTCGGCACGCGTCTCCTGGGTCCGGCGCTCGGCGTGGGCTCGTTCCAGCCGGTGTTCGGAGCATCGCTCATCGTGGGCGTGCTCGTGGCTTCGTTTGTCATCGGCGCCCTCTCGGGGGCATGGCCCGCGTGGCGCGCCTCGCGGCTGAATCCGGTCGAGGCTCTAGCATCAGAGTGACGTAGAGGCAATGGACATCGCCCCGTCGCCGGCAGAGAAGAGCGGCGGAGGAACGAGAGCCTCAGACACCGGTCGCCCGCTCCTCTTGGCCCCACGTCCCCGGGCGTGGGGCTTTCTCTTTGCCTCGCAGCAGGCACGCGAGATGAACCGGAGACGCGGAGTCGGCAGACTCACCCAACGAGGAGAAGGAGGAAGACGTGAAGACCCTGGTCCTCAAAGCGAGTCCTCGGAAGGGCGGGAATACCGCGACGCTCGCCGACCGCGTGACTGCCGGCCTAAAAGTAGGTGGAGAAGCGGACGTCGCGGAGTTCTCGCTCCACGACCTTGGGCTGCGCCCGTGCCAGGCATGCGATGCGTGCCTACGTCCTCCGTACACGGGTTGCATCCTTGACGACGGATACCAACAGATCTACCCCGCCTTCCGCGAGGCGGACCTTGTCGTCCTCGCGGCGCCCGTGTACTGGTGGCACCTCTGCGCGCAGGCGAAGACGTTCGTCGATCGTTGGCACTCGGCTCTCACGTTCGACCGCGACCACTGCCTGGCGCGGAAGCGCATGGTTCTCATCCTCGCCTACTTCGCCGAAGACCCGTATGGCGTCGAACTGGTGGAGCGGATGTTCGAGTCCATCGCCGGCTGGAGCGGAATGGGGCTCGACGTCCTTCGCTACCACTCCCACGAGAGGCACGTGAGCGAGGCGCCCGAGAAGCTCGCTGAAGCGTATGAGCTGGGCCGGTCGCTCGCCGGGTGGGTCGCGCCGAAACTCACTCTGCGCTGCCCTCTAGCGAACTGCCGCATGCCGGCCGCGGATGACGAGGCACTCGCGCGCCACGTCGTGATGGCAGCCGACGAGAGCCATCTCGCATGGAAACGAGAGCATCTGTCGGCGGTTCACGCCCTCGCGAACACCGCCGCCCTGGTCCAAGAGGCTCTGGGAGTCCTCCGACACGGACAAGGAGGCGCGTCTCTGTGAACGACATCGAGGCAGGGATCGTCTTCTTCCCGACGCAGGACCTCGAGGCGACGACGCGCTTCTATCGAGACACGCTGGGCCTCTCGCTCGCGCTCGACCAGGGAAGATGCAGGATCTTCCGTGTCACGTCCACGACCTTTCTCGGGTTCTGCCTTCGTCACGCACCGTCGTCCGCCGACGGCGTCATCGTCACGCTCGTGACCGAGGACGTAGAAGGTTGGTTTACGGACTTGCGCAAGCGCGGAGCAGCGATCGAGAAGGCGCCGGTCCACAACGCGACCTATCACATCACCCACGGATTCCTCAGGGATCCGAATGGTTACGTGGTTGAGATTCAACGCTTCGACGATCCCGCGTGGAACGGCACCGTCGGACAACGTGAGATTCCTTGACATGCGTGACGATCGAGCTATCCTCGGTTACGTCGGTGACCCGTCACCGATGAAGGGGGCGTGTTCTATGGGTTGTGGATGCGGTAAGAAGACTCCTGCAGCACCGGCCAAGAAGCCGAACAAGCCTTCGGACAAGAAGTAGGAGAGACTCAGGATGCGCGGGGGGCGGCGACGTCCCCCGCGCCACTTTTCCGCGCCGCCAGCACCCGCGAGCACTCTGACGTGCAGACTGTCCTTCTCCTCATCGTCTCCAACGTGTTCATGACCGCCGCGTGGTACGGGCACCTGAAGTACAAGAGCTCGCCCCTGTGGATCGCCATCCTCGTGAGCTGGGGCATCGCGTTCATCGAGTACTGCTTCCAGGTTCCGGCGAACCGCTACGGCCACGGGCAGTTCTCGGCGGCGCAGTTGAAGACGATTCAGGAGGTCATTTCCCTCGTCGTGTTCGCTGGCTTCTCCGTGACGTATCTCAAGGAACCCTTCCGCTGGAACTACCTCGTCGGCTTCGGCCTCCTCGTCGCGGCGGCGTTCTTCCTCTTCAAGAAGTGGTGACCGCGGTCAAGTAGGATTTGGCGGCGTCGCGGAGTACGACAGGAGGCGGAATGCCCAGCGATCTCTCGAGAGAAGGACCCATCGGACTGCTCCAGCAGCTCCTCCGCTTCGACACGTCGAACCCTCCGGGCAACGAGGGGGCGTGCATCGACTTCGTGGATGGTCTGCTGAGAGAGGCCGGCGTCTCCCCGGAACGGGTGACGAAGGAGACTGGACGGCCGAACCTCGTGGCTCGCCTCCCCGGCCGCGGCCTCGCGCCGGCTCTTCTCTTCTGCGGGCATGTCGACGTCGTTCCCGCCGATCCGTCCGTGTGGGCTCATCCTCCGTTCGCGGGCGAGGTGGCGGATGGCTGCGTCTGGGGCCGCGGCGCGCTCGACATGAAGAGCGGCGTGGCCATGATGGTGTGGGCGTTCTTGCGCGCCGCGCGCAGCGCCGCGCCTCCCTCCGGCGACCTTGTCCTCGCTTTGGTCGCAGACGAGGAATCAGGCGGTCGCTGCGGAGCCCGGTTCCTCGTGGAGGAGCGTCCGGACCTCTTCCGCGGCGTTCGCCACGCGATCGGCGAGTTCGGTGGGTTCCCTCTGCATCTGCTCGGCCGCACGTTCTACATGATTCAGGTGGCGGAGAAGATGCCCGTCGTGTTGGATGTCGTGGCCCGCGGACCCGCGGGCCACGGCGCACGACCCGTCCGGGGCGGCGCGATGAGGAAGCTCGCTCGAGTCCTCGAGCGTCTCGAGACGCACAGGCTTCCGGTGCACATCACGCCCGTGACACGGCAGATGATCGAGATCATGGCCGACTCGCTGCCGCTCGCCGGGAGGATCGCCGCACGGCGCCTTCTCAACCCGGCCCTGACCGACTTCTTGCTCAACCGACTCGGCGACGCCGGTCAGATCTTCGCGCCTCTCTTTAGGAACACGGTAAGCGCGACGATGGTGCGCGGCAGCGATCGCCTGAACGTCATCCCGAGTGAGGTACATCTTGGGCTCGACGCGCGGATCTTGCCTGGCTACACGACCGAGGATCTCCTCGACGAGCTACGTCCCGTTCTTCGCGCCGACGCTGTGGTGTCCCCTGTGACGGAGGAAGTCCGCTCCGTTGAGCCAGATCTCGCCCTCTTCGACCTGCTCGGCCGTCTTCTTCAGGACCGGATTCCTGGTGCTTGTCCTGTCCCGTACCTCCTCCCAGCCAGTACGGACGGTCGACACCTTGCGCGGCTCGGGATTCGGACGTACGGCTACACGCCGATGACTCTTCCGCCTGACGTCTCGTTCTTCTCTTGCATCCATGCCGCCAACGAACGCGTTCCGCTGGAGGCTGTCCAGTTCGGCGCCGACGTCCTGTACGACCTCATCCAGTCCTACGGGACGCAGCATCGTGCGCTTGAGTAGGCCATCCCGAGGGAGATCGGCCGCCTTTCCTCGCCGTCTCTCATGTCCTATACTGCGTTTGTCCTCGTTCTAGACGACTGGGTCCCCAAAGGGAGAGCACGATGAAGAACCATTCCTGGAAGCTTGTTGGTGCGATCGCGCTGGTCGGCTCGCTCGTCGTCTTGCTGGCATTCACGGTCCATCTCGTGCGCTCAACGAGTGCGGCAAACCGGGAGTTGGACGCCTTGCGCGGCGAGGTCGCGCGCCAGCAGACAGAGACCGCTTCGCGACAAGCCGAGCTTCTCGCCCCGATCGCGGCTCGAGTGAGCGACCTCTCCGAGTCCCTGAAAGAGCATGCAGACGCACTCGCGGACATCGGCGAGTTGGGCACGCGATTGTCGAAGCTTGAGGCGGAGGCACCACCTCTCGCGCAGCCCACGGCACAGCCTGCTTCACAGCCCACCGACCGGCCCTCCTCGCAGCCGACGGCGCAGGTTGAGGCCGGTCCTGTGACTCCGTCGGCTGCCCAGATCCCGGCGGAATCATCGGCGCAGACGTCAGGAGAGCTGTCGACACAGCCGTCTCCAGAGGCAACCGCGGCAGCGACGGCTCTCGCGGAGGAGTCGGCGCCTGGGGCGACTGCCGATCTTGGGCCCAAGGCCTCATCCGCAGAGACGTCCGCGACGTTTTCCTCAGCCGAAGAGAGGGGCGACAAGGGCCGCTTCCTCGTTCTCCAGACGGGCAACCCTGTCGGAGTCGAGTCGTTCGATCTCCGCAGCTCCGAGGCCGGCTACACGCTGACGTCGAGCATTCAGAAGCGCGAGGGCACGCGCGGGACAGAGCTCGCGCAGACGTTGACCTTGGCTGCGGGTTGGCAGCCGACGGGCTACACGCTGACGGGGACGGTGGATGGCGCCGTGAAGCATGCCGAGGCAGCCTTTCAGGATGGACGACTGGTTCTCGCGGTTTCGGGTACGCGGGTGATCGACGAGGCGGTCCAGACGGGGCCAGCCATCGTGACGTTCGGCTGGGCGGCTCCTTCCTCCTTCGCCGTCATCTATCGGGCGCTCGGAGCCGACATCGGCGAGACGCCCCGCGAGGCGACAGCCCTCTGCGTCGACCGGCAGGGTCTCGTGCCGATGCGCCTCCAGCCTCGGACGCCGATCAAGGTGTCGACTCCAGGCGGCGAGGATATCGGCTATGGATACGAAGTCGGGTTCGGGGAAGAGGTCGGCACGGCATGGTACTACGTGCAGAACGACGTAGTGATCGCCGTTGCTGTGCCATCCCAGGGGCTGTTCGCGTACCGGGAGGACCTCTTCCCGAGGGGCCTGTCGGTTACGCCGCGCACGCTGGTCGCGATCGCTGCGCCGCTCGGTGTCGTGGAGTTCGGGATACAGTTTGCCAACCGGGGCGCGACTCTCAAGGGGACCTTCACGATTCCGTACACGGCGACGGAGAAGATGCCCGCCGTGCTCTTGCTCCCGGATCTTGGGCCGTACGACCGCGACGGGGACGCCGTGGGGCTCGAGACCAAGATCCTCCGCGATCTGGCGCTTCGGCTCGGTCAGCAGGGTGTGGCCAGTCTGCGCTTCGACCCACGCGGGATCGGAGAAAGCGCCGGTGAGTTCTCGACTCTCACGCTAGATGAGCTCGAGACGGACGCTCTGGTCGCGCTGATCACGCTCCGCGCCAACCCGAGGATCGACACCGCGAACGTGTTCGTCGTGGGGTACGGCTACGGGGGGCTGGTAGCACAACGCCTTGGGGCGCGGAGTTCCGCGGCCGGCGCAGCCTGCATCGCGATGCCGGCTCGCGCGCTGGCCGACCACGAAGTCGACCTCGCTCGCCGGCGCGCCGAGGCGGGCGGGTTCTCTCCTGAGGACGTGAAGACGCTCGTCGAGCGCGAGCAGGCCTATTGGCAGTTCGTACGATCAACCCACGGAACCTGGGCTGATGTGGGATGGAAGACCGCGCAGGCGGCGCTGCCGTGGATGGGCGAGATGGACTACATGGCGAGGAGCCGGTCCCTGCCTCTGCCTCTCCTACGAGATGTCCTCGACAAGGACCC
This sequence comes from uncultured Thermotogae bacterium, assembly GCA_964447445.1. GTDB lineage: Bacteria > Bipolaricaulota > Bipolaricaulia > UBA7950 > UBA9294 > CAIOGO01. The sequence continues at coordinate 2,030 of CAYUSW010000094.1, read as the reverse complement.
CGTTGCCGCAGTGCGCGCGCTGCAGAAGAAGACGCTCTTCGTCCAAGGCAAGAAGGACTTCGTCGTTCCGATGGGGGACATCGAGCTTCTCGTGCAGGCCGCGCGCGATGCCGGCAATCAGGAGGCGTTGGGTGAGACCCTGGACGAGCTGAACCACTGGTTGCGCGAACAACCAGAGCCGGCGCCTTCGCTCGACGGGCACTTGGATGAGGAGACGTCATGGAACGCGATTGCAGCAGTCCTCGAATGGATCGCGCCGCCGCCGCCACTCCCTGAAGGTGGGAAGTCCGGACCGGCCCCTGCGTCGTAGCACAACACGAGCCGTCGGACGATCGCTCATCGACAAGACATGGGAAGGCTCTCCGTCCGATGGTTGCCGGCGCCGCCTGTCTGCGACGCTCTCGTCATGCTGACGTACGCAAAGGCAAGTCCGGCACAACGAGAACGGTTCCTTCACCTCTTGCGGGAGGACGCCGACGACTCCCTACGAGCGGGCGCTTCTCGTCATGGAATGACGTGGAACAGATTCCGCGAGATGTTCGACTCCGTCGGCATCGTGCACTCGATCCTGCGGCGGAAGGGGTCTGTTGGGTTCCTGTGGATCGAGCATCGGGACCGCGAGCTGCACGTCCACGGTCCTGCGCTGGAGCCGCGATTCCGCGTACAAGGCATCGGAACGAGGGTGTTCGACGATCTCGAGGCCGAATCCCGCGGAGGAGTCGACATCATGAAGCTTGGCGTCCACGAGCCGAACCAGCGCGCACGCGGGCTGTACGAGCGTCTCGAGTTCCGCGTCCCGCAGGAACTGCCGGACTTGGGATTCGTCATCCTGCGGAAGCCGGTCTAGGGTGCGCTCCATAACGCGGCTGTCGAGAAAGGCGCCAGACGCTGCGGACGCGGTGCCCGACGTGGGACCAAGCGCTCGGGCAAGGCCCGGAGTGCCGCCTCAGGGCCTGCCAGAGGAGCCGCCGCGGGACCGCGCAACCGCTCTCTTCCTCCCACTCTCTGCGTCGTCTGGGGCGAACTCGCTGGCGTGGGGCCGAGCGCCATGAGGTCGATTGCGTCAGCTCTTTCCCCACGCCGGGCAACTCCCGCGCGGCAGCAGGCTCGGATGAACCGAGAGCGGCACCGGCGCGTGTAGCCTGCCGGTCCGTTGCCCGCTATCCTGGCCTCGCAATGAGAGAGACCTGCAGGGTCGAGACCCGTGCGCTCGATCTGTCTACGCTTCCGGACATCGTCTGCTGTCCAGGCGGCCTTGAGCTCGCCGGCAAGACCTTCTTGGGGGACCAGAGTCTCGTCCTGCGCTGGCACCGAGACCGCATCGCGGAAGGAATGCGCGGCCTCGTCGCGTACGCCAATGGGAGATCGCGTGGGTTCGCCGAGTTTATGCCAGCCGAGGCGGCGCCCTTCCCCATCGAGGGGCCGGGCGCTTGCGTTCTCCTCTGCTTCCACTGGGCGGGAACCGAACCGGAGGACCCCGACCATCTCGAACAGGAGGCTCGCCTGATCGAGGCGGTCGTGGCTGAGGCGCGCAAGAGCTTCTCCGGGCTGGCGGCTCTGGGATGGAATCACCCGACGCACTACCCGATCGCCCTCTTGCGGCAACTCGGGTTTCAGGAGCTCGCCCGCCGGGAGCCTATCGCACTTCTGTGGCTGCCATTCCTCCCCGGCGCCGAGCAACCTCGCTTGGCGCCCTCGACGGTCACGCCGCGCGATCTCCGCGCCGAGGGGCTTCTGGCTATTGACTCCGCATGGAGCGCGCGGTGTCCCTACAGCGTCAGTTTCGCCGCGCGGTTACGTCACGCGATCGAGAACCACCCGGTTCGTGATCGCATCTCGTTTGCTCAACACGCCATCGACACGCGCGAAGACGCGTTCCGGCTGGCAGTGACCCCGTGGGACTGGGGCTGGACGTACCTGAACGGCGAGCTGATCAACCCGTTCGCGCTGCCCGGCGCCTCGCTGACAGCCGAGATCACGCGCCACGTGCCGCAACCCGCATCTCACGCCCGGAGGTAGCGCCTGACGAC
>CAYUSW010000093.1:0-2740 GCA_964447445.1 uncultured Thermotogae bacterium | reverse complement strand
CAGGTCGGCGCGAACTCCGCTAAAGACGCAACGATCGGCAAGATCATCGCCGACGCGATGGAAGCGGTCGGCGAAGACGGCGTCATCACGGTCGAGGACTCCGACACGATCGAGACCCTCTACGAGGTCGTCGAGGGAATGCAGTTCGACCGCGAGTACATCTCGCCCTACTTCGTCACCGACCCGAAGAAGATGGAAGTTCTCCTCGAGCGTCCGTTCATCTTCGTGACGGATCAAGAGCTGAAGAGCGCAACGGATCTCGTCCCGGTGCTCGAGCGCGTCGTTCAGGCCGGCAAGCCCATCCTCATCATTGCCAAGGACGTGACGGGCGAGGCCCTGACCACGCTCGTCCTCAACAAGCTGAAGGGCACGCTGACGAGCTGCGCTGTGAAGGCACCCGGATTCGGTGACCGGCGCAAGGCGATGCTCGAAGATGTCGCGGTGCTGACGGGCGCAACCGTCGTCGCCGAGGACGCGGGCATGCAGATCAAGGACACGACGCTTGACATGCTCGGCTCGGCCGAGCGGATCAAGGTCGACGGCTCGAACACCACCATCATCGGCGGCAAGGGCAAGGCCGCGGCCATCCACGGCCGCATCGAGCAGATCGAGGCTCAGATCGAGACCACGGAGTCGGACTACGACCGCGAGAAGCTCGAGGAGCGCAAGGCCAAGCTGGCCGGAGGCGTGGCCGTCATCAAGGTCGGCGCCCCGACCGAGACGGAGCTTTCGGAGAAGAAGCACCGCATGGAAGACGCGCTCGAGGCCACGAAGGCCGCAGTCGACGAGGGTGTGCTCCCCGGAGGCGGCGTTGCGTTGATCAACGCATCGAAGGTCCTCGACAAGCTCGGGCTCGAGGGCGACGAGAAGGTCGGCCTGCGCATCCTCGCGCGCGCCCTCGAGGCCCCGTTGCGCCAGCTGGCGCAGAACGCCGGGTTTGAGGGCGGCATCGTCGTCAGCAAGGTCCGCGAGCAGAAGAAGGGCGTTGGCTTCGATGTGGTCAAGGAAGAGTACTGCGACATGGTCGAGGCCGGAATCATCGACCCGACGAAGGTCACGCGATCCGCACTGCAGAATGCGGTCTCCATCGCCGGGATGCTCCTGACAACCGACGCGCTTGTCGCAGAGATCAAAGAGAAGGAAGAGCCCGCGGCTCCTCGGATGCCCGGTGGCATGGATTACTAAACTCGATTGCTTTCACCCCTCCCGCGCGAATACTCTGCGGCGGGAGGGGTTTCTGTTTCGATGGACGGCAAGATCGGCCTTGCGCTGGGAGGTGGGGGCGCCCGAGGTCTTGCACACCTCGGCGTCCTGATGGGGCTTGACGAAGCCAAGGTTCCTATTGGCGCGATCGCCGGGACGAGCATGGGAGCAGCGCTCGGAGCCGCCCGCGCGGTCGGCGCAAACCTCCACCTTCTCGCCAAGGTGCTCGCCTCACTTAATCTGAACGCGCTCCTGCAGGTGACCGACAACACGTTGCGGGAGGTTCAGAAGATCGTCCGCCGCAGCATGGCGGAGTACGTGCGCGGCTCCGCCTGGCGAGTCGCCGGCGCGTCGCCTCCCGATCTCGCCCGAATGGACGAGCTGTTCTCGCTCCTCACGGCCCACAAAACGTTCGAGGAGTGCGTCATCCCGTTCGCAGTCGTCGCGGCCGACATCGAGACGGGACAGCGGGTCGTCCTTGATCGCGGGCCCATCCACCGTGCCATCACGGCCAGCACCGCGATTCCCGGCATCTTCTCGCCCGTCGCTTACGAGGGGCGCTTCCTCATCGACGGCGGCATCGTCGACAAAGTTCCGGTCGATGTTGTGGCCGACATGGGCGCGACAGCCGTCATTGCCGTCGACACGGGCGCTCCGCTCGCCCGCCGAATCGATACGCAGCTCGAAGCGGTCCTGCAAGCTCAGCGGTCCACATCCAGGCAGCTGAGCCACATGCAGCTCGAAGCAGCGCGTCAGCGGCTGGAGGGCCGCCTTGTCGTCCTGCGCCCCGATGTCGGCTGGATCCGCATGTTCGCCTTTGAGTATGCCGAAGAGGCGATCCAGGCGGGCCGAGCTTCCGTCTCGGCCCACCTGGACGAACTGCATGAACTCACCGGCCGCTCGTCGCAGCCGGCTCGCCTCAGCGAAGCATGATCGGAAGGCTTGTCGCCGACCCCACCCTTCCCTGCGGGTCGGCTGCCGACACACGCAATTCGTACGCCGTCGCGCGGCTAGCCACCGAGCAATCCCACACCAAACTCCCCTGGTCCGCCTGATCCTCTGCCAGCGTCGTCCACTCGTCTGCACCCTCGGCTCGAACTGCCACGGAGACCCTCAGCGCGGACGGTGCCCCGTCAGGGTCAACCGCTTGCCACTGGACGGTGATGGGACAGCCGGCGTCGCCCGTCGTGGGCGCCAAGAGCTGCACTCGCGGAGTGGTCAGGTAGTCCACCGTGGCGGAGTTGGCTGCGCGCGGCGTTCCCCGCAAGGTGTTGCCGGCGGCGTCAATGCCGCAGACGACCAATCCGTCGTTCGTTCGCCACACGTCGCCCATCTCGACCGGATCGACCCGCTCCATCGTCGCATAGGGCATCGCGCCCTCGCTCGCGCTTCCCGCCGGCCAACCTGAGGCGACGTACTTTGCCTGGTCTATCACGCTTCCACCCGCATCCAAGAGCACGATGTCGGCTGGATCCGCATGTTCGCCTTTGAGTATGCCGAAGAGGCGATCCAGGCGGGCCGAGCTTCCGTCTCGGCC
>CAYUSW010000092.1:0-3008 GCA_964447445.1 uncultured Thermotogae bacterium | reverse complement strand
TTCCTCGGGGCGACCGAGGTCGATCTCGACTTCAATGTAAACGTGAACACGCACTCCGACGGGCGACTCCTGCACGGCACCGGTGGGCACCAAGACGTGGCGGCCGGGGCGAAGATGACGGTCATCACCGCCCCGTCGATCCGCGGGCGTCTGCCCGTGATCCTCGACCGCGTCACGACGGTCACCACGCCCGGGGAGGTCATTGACGTGATCGTGACCGAGCGCGGACTCGCCGTGAACCCGAAGCGCGACGACCTACGGGAGAGCTTCCTCGCGGCCGGGCTCCCCGTCCGCGACCTTGTCGACATCAAGCGAGAAGTGGACGGCCTCGTTCGCCCGCTCGGGAAGCCCGTGTTCGGCGACGAGGTCATCGCGGCCATTGAGTGGCGCGACGGGACCGTCATCGACGTCGTGCGAAAGGTGGAAGGATGGCAGTGAGAGACGAGATCCGGAAGATCCTACCCGAGGTCGACGAGATCCAGGACAAGACGCTGCGCGACAAGGTCCTCGCGACCTGGGAAGCCGCGCTGGCGCGTGGCCACTGGAAGCCGGCTGACATCGCGCGAATGCCGTTCACCCTTCTGAAACCGGTCAAGATCTCGTTTGCCGACCACGTGCGGGCCGTGACCAAGATCTGCATCGCGGCCTCGAACACGTTCGACGAGATCTACAAAGGCGAACTCAAGCTCAAGCGCGACATCCTCATCGCCGGCGCGCTGCTTCACGATGTCGGCAAGCTGCTCGAGATCGAGGAGAAGGACGGCAAGTTCGGGAAGTCGAAGGACGGCGCGCTTGTGCGGCACCCGTTTTCCGGGGTCGCGCTCGCCGACGCGCAAGGCCTGCCCGCCGAGGTGCTCCACATCATCGGCTGCCACTCGAAAGAGGGCGACCACGGCAAGCGCACGGCCGAGGCGATCATTCTGCATCTCGCGGACTTCATGAATTTCGATCCGCTCGAGGGGTGAGACGATGGTACTGACGTTTGCCCAGAAGGTGCTGGCGAAGAAAGCCGGGCTCCCGTCGGTGGCCGTTGGCCAGATTGTGGACGTCGAGCCCGACTACTGTCTGTCGCATGACAACACCGCCGCGATCGAAGACGTTCGCCAAATTCGGAGTGGAGAAGGTGAAGAACCCCGAGCGGTTCGTCATCGTGCTCGATCACACCGTGCCGGCGTCGACCGAGGAATACGCTCAAGGGCACAAGGAGATTCGCGCGTTCGTGGCGAAGCAGGGGATCAAGGCGTTCTACGACGCCGGGGTCGGCATCTGCCATCAGGTCCTGCCGGAGATGGGCTTTGCCCTGCCCGGCAGCCTCGTCCTCGGCTCGGACTCGCACACCACGGCCTACGGCGCGTTCGGTGCTTTCTCGGCTGGCGTTGGGCGGTCGGAGATGGCCGCTCTGTACGCGACGTCGCGCATCTGGCTCAAGACGCCGGCCTCGTTCAGGATCGAGGTCAAGGGCAAGCTCAAGGAGCCAGTTACATCGAAGGATCTCGTACTCAAGATCATCGGCGACATCGGCGCCGACGGCGCGCTCTACAAGTCAGTCGAGTTCGCGGGCGAAGCGATCGAGGCGATGAGCCTCTCGTCGCGCCTCGTCCTCTCGAACATGGCGGTCGAGATGGGGGCGAAGAACGGCTACTGCGCCCCCGACAAGAAGACGTTTGCCTTTCTCGAGGGCCGCGCCGTGGCCGAGTACACGCCCGTCTACCCTGATCCGGATGCCGAGTACGAGCGCGTCCTCACCTACGACGCGGCGCAGCTCGGTCCGCAGGTCGCGAAGCCGCACACCGTCGACAACGTCGCCCCGGTCGAAGAGGTCGAGGGCACAAAGATCGACCAGGCACTGCTCGGCACCTGCACCAACGGCCGGCTCGAGGACCTGCGACTCGCCGCGCGCTTCCTCGAGGGGAAGAAGATCGCCAAGGGCGTGCGGATGCTCGTCCTCCCGGCATCGCAGGAGGTGCTGCTCGAAGCCGTGCGCGCCGGCCTCGTCGAGATCTTCGTCCGCGCAGGTGCGATGGTGCTCAACCCCGGCTGCGGTCCGTGTTTGGGTGCGCACCAGGGCGTGCTTGCGGCCGGCGAAGTCTGCATCTCGACCGCGAACCGCAACTTCCAGGGGCGCATGGGCTCGAACGAGGCGGCAACCTATCTCGCGTCTCCGGCGACCGTGGCCGCGTCGGCCGTGACGGGCGTCATTACCGATCCCAGGAGAGCCGGCCGCGGAGGTGGCGCATGATCGAGGGCAAGGTCTGGAAGTACGGCGACGACGTCAACACCGACGTCATCTTCGCCGGCAAGTACACGTACAAGCCGATGACTCCCGCCGAGATGGCCGAGCACGCGCTCGAAGACCTCGACCCGGCGTTCGCCAAGGGCGTGAAGCCGGGCGACGTCATCGTGGGAGGCGCCAACTTCGGCTGCGGCTCGTCGCGCGAGCAGGCGGCTACCTGCATCAAGGCATCGGGTGTCGCCGCCGTGATCGCGGTCTCCTTCTCGCGCCTCTTCTTCCGCAACGCGATCAATGAAGGACTCCCCGTCGTCGAGCTCGCCGGCGGGACCGCCTTCATCCAGAAGGACGACCGAGTCCAGATCGACTTCGAGAAGGGCACCGTGACCCACAACGGGAAGAGCTACTCGTTTCCCGCCCTGCCCAAGGAGGTCCTCGCCATCCTCAACGACGGCGGGCTCATCCCGCACGTGAAGAAGGCGCTGGCCAAAGCGTAGCTTTGGCTCGAAGGCGAAGCCGTCGCTATCAGGGCTGTAGGCCTAACAGCCTCGGCAGGGCGAGTGCCGAGGGGGGCACGTTGTAGAGACTCAGCATCCGATGTCCAATCTGCACGGATAGTCGGTAAGTGCTCTTCTAGTCAGGCGACGTGTCTGTACACGGGATGCAGGTCACGCGACTGTCCAAACATGCGTGGGCATTGCGCGGCCCCGAGTAGTGCAGGGGGTATTCAGACTGGTACGGCACTTCCGAAGTGGCTGAGCATGCTAACGACCCGTGG
>CAYUSW010000091.1:0-34554 GCA_964447445.1 uncultured Thermotogae bacterium | reverse complement strand
TCGCCAGATGGGCGGCTCCTGGCCTCGACAACCTCGGGCAAGACCATCAGTCTCTGGGATGTCGCGACATGGCGGGAGTTGTCTGGTCTCGTTGGCCTCCCTTTGCCAGGGATGTGTCTTGCTTTCTCGGCCAACAGCAAGCTGCTCGCCGCCGCTACGATCGACTCCAGCGTAGGCACCCCCAACGCCTGGATAGTGCTGTGGAACACTGGGACTGGGCAGTGGATTCAGAGACTACACAGCTGGTCTTGGGCAATGGCCTTCTCTCCAGACGGAAGACTCCTCGCTTCGGCGGGCCTTGGGGGAGGCATTTCTCTGTGGGATGTCGCCACTGGCCAGGTCTTGCGCGATCTCTCTGGCCACACCGGCGCTGTCAACTCCGTGGCCTTCTCTCCTGACGGGAAGCTGCTTGCCTCGGCATCGGGGGACAACACGCTTCGGCTCTGGCGGGTGTCGACGGGTGAGGCTCTGCGTACGTTCACGGGACACACCAACCAAGTGACGTTTGTTGACTTCTCACCCGATGGGAAGCTCCTCATCTCGGCGGCATATGATAATACGGTAAAGATTTGGTCGATAGAGTATTGACCCGCCCCCGGTGGACAGGCCGGAGGGTTCAGTTACTCTAGAACAACGGTGGGGTCACAACGGTGGGGTCAGATCTTTATTTCACCGGTCTTGTCTGCTAAGCTGGGACACGTCCGCTGCGTGGAGGGTGGCGGAGTCAGCTCTTGCTTCTTGATGTCCAACCCCGCCGCAGGATTGCGCCCGACAGGCCCCGAGCCGGCCAGGCGCTCGTCCGGTGCAGCGGCGCGGAGTCGAGAGTGGAGCACGTTCCTTGTCTCCTCTCGGCTGTCTGCCAACGCGTGTGCGGCCGACTAGACGTCGGGAGTGTCACAGGATCGCCTCGCCCGGCCTTTGCCGTGTTCGCGCCGCCGCTTCTGCAGACACGGAAGCAAGTTGACTCCTCACGATCCCGGCAGTAGGATGCTGGCCCACGGAAGGATGGATGGACAGAAGGGCCCACCCGTAGGTGGGCTCGTCGCCTTCCACGGATCGTCAAGGAGCAACGGTACGCGCGCGAGTACGGCGAGTACGTAGTCTGCATGCCGGAAGACCCAGCCCTTCGTTCTTACACGCTACAGATCCGTGACGTCTACACGGCCTCGGGCACGTCGCCGGACGGGCTGACGACCGCGGAGGCCAAGGCGCGCCTTGCCAAGAGCGGGCCGAACGCGATCCAGACGATCAAAGGGAAGCCGCTCTGGCGGAAGCTCGTTGCCAACTTCACTCACCTCATGGCGCTCCTCCTCTGGGCGGGCGGCGCGATGGCTTTCATTGGCAAGATGCCTCAGTTGGGGTGGGCTGTCTGGTCGGTCATCGTCATCAACGCGATCTTCTCCTTCTGGCAGGAGTTCCGCGCCGAGAAGGCTGCCGATGCGCTGAAGAAGCTCCTGCCTCAGTTCGCACGCGTCATGCGCGATGGTCAGGAGACGAAGGTGCCGGCCGAGGAACTCGTTCCGGGCGACGTGATTCTCTTCTCCGAGGGCGACCATATCAGCGCCGACGCCCGTCTGGTAGAGGAAAACGAGATGAGAGTCGACTTGTCCACGCTCAACGGCGAGTCGAACCCGGCACGGCGTACGGCCGAAGCGTCGCTGCGCGACGGGCTCACGGTCATGGAGCGACCGAATCTCGTGTTTGCCGGGACCGCTGTCAGCGCCGGCACGGGCAAGGCGGTGGTCTTCGCCACCGGCATGAACACCGAGTTTGGCAAGATCGCCCGCCTGACTCAGACCGTGGAAGACGAACTCTCGCCGCTACAAAAAGAGGTCAATCGAGTCACGAAGATCGTCACGGCGATGGCGATGGGCATCGGCCTTCTTCTCTTCTTCCTGTCGGTGTTCGTGATCCGGCGTCCCCTGGCGGAGGGGTTCATCTTCTCGGTGGGCATGGTCGTGGCTTTCGTTCCGGAAGGGCTTCTCCCCACCGTCACACTGTCCCTCGCCATGGGCGTACAGCGCATGGCGAAGCGAAACGCGCTGATCAAGAAGCTCTCCTCGGTTGAGACGCTCGGGTCCTGTACGGTGATCTGCACAGACAAGACCGGGACGCTGACACAGAACGAGATGACGGTCCGCGAAGCGTGGGTCTCGGGCCGCCGGTTGACCGTGAGCGGGATCGGCTACGAGCCGACGGGCGAGTTCTGCCCGGCAGATCCGGCTCAGGCGGTGACGGCAGAGGACCTGCGCGAGGTCGTCTTGGCAGCTGCGCTGTGCAACAACGCCAAGCTGGTGCCGCCTCACGAGGACGAGGGGTGGACCATCCTCGGCGATCCTACGGAAGCCGCGTTGCTGGTCGCCGCGGCTAAGGGAGGTGTCTCGCCTGCGGAAGCGGCCCGCGAGACTCCCAGGCTGCGCGAGCTGCCGTTCGACTCCGTGCGGAAGCGAATGAGCACGATCCACCCGCGCGAGGGGCAGGAGACGGCCTTCGTCAAGGGTGCGCCGAAAGAAGTGCTCGGGCTGTGCTCGACCATCCTGATTGACGGACAGGTCGAGCCGATGACCGATGCTCAGCGCCAGGAGATCCTGGCCGTGAACGACGCCTACGCTCGCGGAGCGTTGCGTGTCCTTGCCCTAGCTCGCCGCTTCCTGCCCGAGCGTCCGAACGGCTACACCGTGGACTGGGTCGAGCGCGAGCTGACGTTCCTTGGCTTGATGGCGATGCAGGATCCTCCGCGTCCCGAGGTTGCAGAAGCTGTCGGGAAGTGCCGGACGGCGGGTATCCGCATCATCATGATTACGGGCGACTATGGGCTGACGGCGGAATCCATCGCGCGCCGCGTTGGCATCGTGGGGGAGGGAGCGCGGCTCGTGACGGGAGCGGAGCTTGACACGATGACGGATGTCGAGCTCTCGGACGCCCTGACAGGCGAGGTCATCTTTGCCCGGGCGGCCCCGGAGCACAAGCTGCGCGTTGTCTCGGCGCTCAAGGAGTTGGGCGAGGTGGTCGCCGTGACGGGCGACGGTGTGAACGATGCGCCGGCGCTCAAGAAGGCTCACATCGGTGTCGCGATGGGAATCTCGGGCACGGACGTCGCCAAAGAGGCCGCGTCGATGATCCTCTTGGACGACAACTTCGCGTCGATCGTCAACGCGATTGAGGAGGGGCGTGCGGTCTTCTCCAACATCCGCAAGTTCACGACCTACATCTTCACCAGCAACACCCCGGAGGCGTGGCCGTTCATCCTCCAGATTGTGTTCAACATCCCGCTCGCTCTCGTCGTGATGCAGGTTCTGGCCGTCGATCTCGGAACGGACCTCGTGCCGGCGCTCGCGCTCGGAACCGAGAAGCCGGAACCGGGACTCATGAATCGACCGCCGCGCGGGCCGAAGGACCGCATTGTCGATCGCAAGCTCATCCTGCGAGCGTTCTTGTGGCTGGGCAGTCTCCAGAGCGCGCTGTGCTTTGCTGGATTCTTCTTCTTGTGGTGGACGATGGGGTACCGCGATCTCCTTCACTTGCCGCGTCCCGACCTCCTGCCCTACGCGGAGCGCCTCCTCACGCACGACGGCCTCGTGTACGTGATGGCGACGACGATGTTCCACGCCGGCGTCATCACGAGCCAGATCGGGAATGCCTACGCCTGCCGAACGGAGCGAACGTCGGTGTTCAAGATAGGATTCTTCTCGAACCGGTTCCTGCTGTTCGGGTTTGCGTTCGAGCTTGCGCTGATCGTGCTCATGATCTACACGCCGCCCTTCCAAGCGCTGTTCGAGGAAGGCCCGCTTCCTCTCAAGTACTGGGGCTTCTTGTTCCTCTACCCGCCGATCATGTTCCTGGCGGAAGAGGGACGGAAGGCGATCCTGAGACGAATGGAACGGCGACGCGCCGTGCGCGCGTCCGCGGAGGTGAGCCGGGCGTGAACGGACGGACAGCAGGGGGACTAGGAGTTGAGGTCACGTGCGCGGTAGGATGACGGGCTGCGTTTCCAGGGGACGGAGGACGATCGCCCCGCGGGGGCACGTCCGAGCTCTTTACCCTAACGAAGAGGACGGACTGCGGGGCGTCCGCGCGAGGAGGGCGCTATGAGAGTCATCATTGTCGGCTTTGGGCGGATGGGCTCGGAGTTGACCCATCAGCTCATCGAGGACGGCCAGGATGTGACCGTGGTCGACGTGGACCCTCGAACCTTCGATCGCCTGGGGCCGTCGTTCAAAGGGAAGACGGTCGCGGGGTCCGGACTTGATCGCGAGGTCCTCGCGCGTGCCGGCGCGGAGCAGGCCGACGCGCTGGCTGCGGTCACCGCAAAGGACAACCGCAACATCATCATCGCGCGGGTCGCTCGGAACACGTTCAACGTCCCCAAGATCGTCGCCCGGCTCTACGATCCCCGCCGGGCCGAGATTTACCAGCGCCTTGGACTGCAGACTGTGTCATCCACAGCGTGGGGCGCAAGCCGCATCATCCAGCTGCTTGGCCACCGCGAACTCAACATCGTGTCGAGCCTCGGGACGGGCGAGGTTGAGTTGGTCGATGTCGAGGTGCCGGCGCATTGGGTAGGGCGGACGGTGAACAACGTGAACGTGCCGTCCGAGATCTCGGTTATCAGCGTGGCGCGGAAGGGTGGAACATTCATTCCCGTCACGGGGACGACGTTCCAGAGCGGTGACCGGCTCGTCATCAGCGTGCTGGTCACGGCGCGCAGTCGGCTCGAGAGCCTGATGGCCATTGTCTAGGAGGAGGCGACCATGTTCGTCCTGATCGTAGGAGGAGGGAAAACGGGCGCGCATCTCGCCGGGCTGCTCCTGGCCGGTGGACACAAGGCGGTCATCGTCGACCCACGGCCGGAGATCATCGAGCCCCTCAAGCTTCGCTTCCCGAGCGATGTCATCGTCTCCGGCGACGGAGCGGACCCCAAGATCCTCGTCCAGGCCGGCATCAAGAAGGCCGACGTGGTGGCCGCGGTCACGTCGGACGACGAAGACAACCTTGTCGTGTCGACGATCTCGCGCTTCGAGTTCGGCGTCCGGCGCGTCATTGCGCGCGTCAACGACCCCGACAACGCTTGGTTGTTCACGCGCGACATGGGCGTCGACGTCGCGCTCAACCAGGCCAACCTGATGGCAACTCTGATCGCCGAGGAAATGTCGATCGGCGACATGGTGACGCTTCTTAAGCTGCGGCGCGGTCAGTACTCGCTCGTCGAAGTGAAAGTCGCGCCGGGATCGATCGCTGCAGGGAAAGCCGTGCGCGACCTCGATCTGCCCAGCGACTGCGTGCTTGCGGCGATCCTCCGCAAGGGCGATCTCATCCTTCCGAGCGCGGACACGGTTCTCCAGGCCGTGGACGAGATCCTGGCCATCGTGCGCCCGGAGCAACAGGCCGACCTCGATCGGCTTGTCGCGCGTCCGGACGCCTGAGCCGTGCTCATATCAGGCGGAGAACCAAAACCCGTCGTTGACTGCCCGCGCGAGCATTCATAGAATCTCCCGCAAGAGGTGGTACATGCCAACAGAACAGGTGCAGCGTGAGATGGTCGAGCACATGAAGCGGACCATCGACGTACTGAAGGAGCATCTCGCGAAGGTACAAACCGGGCGGGCGAATCCGGCCATGGTGGAAGATGTCGTCGTCGACTACTACGGGACGCGGATGTCCCTCAAACAGCTGGCGACGATCGCGGCCCCCGAAGCGAATCTCCTCGTTGTCCAACCGTACGACAAGACGCAGATGGCATCAGTGGAGAAGGCCATCCTTGCCGCCGACCTCGGGCTGAATCCGACAAGCGACGGCAACGTCCTACGGATCAAGGTGCCGAAGCTGTCGGAAGAACGCCGGCGCGAGCTGTCGAAGGTGATCAAGTCGCGGGGCGAGGAGACGAAGGTCGCCCTTCGCAACGTGCGTCGCGAGGCGAATGACAAGCTCGATGCGATGAAAAAAGAGGGCGCGATCTCCGAGGACGACCATCATCGCTATCGAGAGAAGACCGACGGACTGGTCCACGAGTACTCGAAGACGGTAGACACGTTGATCGACCAGAAGGCGAAGCAGATCCAGACGATCTAGAGCCGTCACTCTCGGGATGCCGTACGTTTTCCGCCCTTCCGAGGCCGCTCAGGCGCTTCGCCTTGGCGGCTCGCTTCTTGCATGCAGCGCCCTTGCCGTCGTGCTGTTCGCATTCGGGAAACCGGACGCCGCACTCGGCGCAGGGCTCGGCCTTGCTCTCCATCTGGGGAACGCCATGTTCCTCTACCTGACCCTTGCATCGCTTGTCGAACGCGGCGCGTCCGCGGCCTCGCCGCGCCACGGGGCCCTTGCCGCCGGAGCCTCTTTCGTCGGACGACTCCTCTTCCTCGGGTTCGCACTGTGGCTCATCGCATCGGAACTCGGGCGCGAGGTCTTCCTGGGGGCGGGTGGAGGATTGGTGTTGGCGCAGATAAGCTTGTTGTTCAGGCGGTTTGGCGCGGAGGGAGGGGTGTAGGTGCGGGAAGAGCTCGGCAAGCTTCTGGAGCATCTCGGGCAGCGGGAGGTGGCCACCTGGCACATCGGCGGGCTCGCGATTCAGGTCGACCCGAAGACCTTGGTCATGTCCTGGATCGCGATGGTCGTGATCGTACTCCTCGCGCTCTTCCTTCGCCGAGCCCTTCGTCAGCCGGTCGAGGAAAAGCCCAATCGCGTCCAGGCGACACTGGACGCGCTCATGGGCCTGTTCGAGAGTCAGTTCGCGGGAGGCTTCACGTCGCCGGGCTTCGGGACCCGCATGCTCCCGTTCATCGCAACGCTCTTCCTCTACGTCCTCGTCTCGAACTGGCTTTCCATCCTTCCAGGGCTCGAAGCTCCGACGACTGACCCCAACGTGACGCTCGGGCTCGCGCTCCTCGTCCTCGTGATGTCCCACGTCTTCTCGATTCGGGCGAAGGGGCTGCGGAAATACGCCAAGGAGTTCATCGAGCCCTCCCCGATCATGCTGCCGATCACGCTGATGACGGACGTGATCGCTCGGCCTTTGTCCCACGGATTCCGTCTGTTCGGAAACGTGTTCGGAGAGATGGTGCTCGTCACGGTCGTCCTCTCCAAGCTGGATCCGTTTGTCTTCCCGATCGCGTTGCGGCTGATCTTCGGGCTGGGCAACGGGCTGATTCAGGCGTTCGTCTTCTCGATGCTGGCGGTGGCCTACATCAATCTAGCGACGGAACACCACTAGAGGAGGGTGCATGCTTCAGGAAGCGCAGGCGGCAGTTCAGGGGATTGGCGGCGCCGATCTCATTCAAGCAGCGAAGTACGTTGCCGCCGGATTGTGCATGGGGCTCGGCGCGATTGGCCCGGGCATCGGATTGGGAAGCGCCGTAGCGCATGCGCTTGATGGGATGGCTCGGCAGCCGGAAATGCAGGGTGCCCTGTTCCGCATCATGATCATCGGGTGCGCACTCATTGAGACGACGGCCATCTACGCGCTCCTCATCACGTTCGTGCTCTTGTTCGTCGTCTAGGAGGAGAGGGATAGCGTGGCTGGCGAGTGGGGCAAGATCATCGAGTTTAACTGGACGCTCGTCATCAACCTGGTCGGCTTTGCCGTCCTCTTGATCCTCCTGCGGTGGATTCTGTTCAAGCCTGCGCTGCGGTACATCGACAAGCGGCGAGAGCTGATTGCGTCGCGAATGACGGCGGCCAAGTCGTCCGAGGAGAAGGCCGCCGAGCTCGTCGGCCAGCGGCAAGCCGAACTCGTTGTCGCGAAAAAAGAGTCGGCGCAGATCCTCGAGGAGGCTCGGCAGCGCGCTGAGAAGAGCCTTGCCGAAGCCAAACAGCGTGCGAAGGAGGAAGCCGACCGCATTCTTGCTGACGCTCGCGCCCAGATGGAGCAGGAGCGCGATCGAATCGTTGCGACGCTCAAGGCTCAGTACGCCGAGATGGTCGTTCTGGGTACGGAGCGCGTGCTCAGCCGCGAGGTGCGAATCGAGGATCATCGCCGGCTTCTCGACCAGCTGCTCGCGGAGATCGATGAAGCGGCGCTCGATGGGATGAAGGAGAGCCGTTGAGATCCCGCGACGTCGCACGGAAGATCGCCGAGGACCTCTACGCGCTCGCGTCGGAAGAGAAGACGACCGACGCGCTGGAGCGCGAGCTCCGGCAGATCGCTGCGTCCACCGAGACGCAGCCACGGCCTACGGACGACAAGGGTCGACTCGTGGAGGCGGCTTTTCCCGGTGCGAGCGACGGATTCCGCCACCTCATGGGGCTACTCATCCGCGACCTCGTCCTCGGCGAGTTCCTCGCCGTGCGTGCCGAAGCGGAAGGCGTAGTTCGCGTCCGGGTCGTGACGGCACAGCCCCTTTCGAACGGCGAGCGCGATCAAGTGATCGAGAGGTTGAGTCGCGTTCTCAAGCTCCGAGTCAAGTTGGAGGAAAGCGTCGATCCGGCGGTACTCGCCGGGGCGCGGATCGAGATTGAGGGACGAACGCTGGACGGGACGCTGAAAGCGAGGCTCGACCGCCTCCACGAGACGCTCGGTCGATCGGGGGAGAGATGACGAGGCGGAGAGACGAGATTGCCGACATCCTGAAAGAGCATCTCCGAGGCTTTCGCTATGACTTGGAGACGCAGGAGGTGGGCGTCGTCGCTCAGGTGGGGGACGGCATCGCGCGGGTCTACGGGCTGGAGCGGGCGATGTCCTCGGAGATTGCTGCGTTCGGAAACGACGTGCTCGGACTCATCCTCAACCTGGAGGAAGACAGCGTTGGCATTGCCTTGTTTGGCGACACCGAGAAGGTGAAAGAGGGAGACGAGGTCCGCCGGACGGGGCGAGTGCTCGAGACGCCGGTCGGCGAGGCCTTCCTCGGGCGCGTCGTCGATCCGCTCGGCCGGCCTCTCGACGGGAAAGGGCCGATCGCGGCGACGGAGACGAGGAGAACCGACGCGAAGGCCCCCGGAGTCGTCGACCGTCAGCCGGTCGACACTCCCCTCCAGACGGGGCTCAAGGCAGTGGACGCGCTGACTCCCATCGGGCGAGGTCAGCGTGAGTTGATCATCGGCGACCGCCGCACGGGGAAGACGGCGATCGCGCTCGACACGATCATCAACCAGAAGGGCAAAGGCGTCTTCTGCGTCTACGTTGCGATCGGCCAGAAGGCCTCCACGGCGGCGAGGATCGTCGACACGCTGTCTCGGCACGATGCCCTGGCCTACACCGTGGTCGTTGTCGCCGACGCCCACACTCCGACGACCATGCAGTACCTCGCGCCGTACGCGGGGTGCGCGATGGCCGAGTACTTCACGTACCGCGGCGACGACTCGTTCGTTGTCTACGACGACCTGTCGAAACATGCCGTGGCGTACCGCGAGATCGCGCTTCTCCTGCGGCGCCCGCCGGGCCGCGAAGCGTATCCGGGTGACATCTTCTACACCCACTCTCGCCTACTCGAGCGTGCCGCTCGGTTGTCCGACGGCCACGGAAGCGCGGAGGGAAGCCCAGAAGTGGCGGCACTCGAAGACGAGCACGAGGTGTCGTCCCCGCATCGAGGCGGGGGCTCTCTCACGGCGTTTCCGATCATCGAGACGAAGGCGGGAGACATCACCTCGTACATCCCGACGAACGTGATTTCCATCACCGACGGCCAGATCTACCTCGAGACGAACCTGTTCAACCAGGGGGTCCGTCCGGCGATCAACGTCGGCTACTCCGTGTCGCGCGTCGGCGGAGCGGCGCAGATTCGCGCCATGTCCCAGATCGCAGGGGAGCTCCGTTTGGAGCTGTCGCAGTACCGCGAACTCGAGGCGTTCGCCGAATTCTCGTCCGACCTCGACGACGAATCGAAGGCTCAGCTGGCCCGGGGAGACCGGCTGATGCGGATCCTTGGACAGGATCAATACAACCCGATGCCGGTCGAGGATCAGGTTCTGTCTCTCTATGTCGCGGTACAGAACCATCTCTCGGACGTGGACGTCAGCGCGGTGCGGCGGTTCGAGGAGGAGTGGCTTCGCTACCTGCACGAAGCGCGCGCAGATCTCGTCCAAGAGCTGCGCGATCGCCGCGAGCTGACTCCCGAGTACCGGACGAGGCTCGACCAGGCCGTGGGCGAGTTCAAGAAGCGGTTCGGAGCGTAGGCATGGCTCAATACGTGCGCGCGATCAGGGACCGAATCCGCAACATCGAAGACATCGAGCAGATCACAAGCGCGATGAACGCGATTGCGATGACCAAGGTAACGCGGCTCAAACGGCGGCTGGCGCACGTGCGCCCGTACTTCGCAGACCTCGAAGCGTTCACGCGCAAGCTCGTGGGGCAGTGGGCGTTGGACGCGAGACCTCACCCGCTGACCGTCGACCCGGGAAAGGCGAACGCCGCTGTTCTCGTCCTCAACTCGGACCGTGGGCTCTGCGAACGCTACAAGGGCGAGCTGAACCACGCCGCGGAAGCCGAACTTGCTCAGGCCGGACCTACAGCCAAACTCCTTGCGGGGGGCGAGAAAGCGCGCGCGTACTTCGCGCGGCGCGGGATTGAGCCCGTGCGGTCCTATGTCGGGACCTACGACCCGCCGACGTGGGAAGCTGCAGTGCGCGTGGGCGACGAAGTCATCGACCTTTTCCAACAGGGCAAGATTGGTCGGGTGAAGCTTGTCTACATGAGGTTCCTCTCCGATCTCTCGCAGAAGGTGGCCGTTGTCGATCTCCTTCCGATTGCGCTCGAGCCCGAGGCAGGCGATGCGCTCGTCGAGCCGGATCTCTCGACTGCGTTTGCGAGCACGCTTCCCCTGTACGTGCGCGTCAAGTTGTACGCGGCCATGGTCGAGACGAAGACGAGCGAAAACGCGATCCGGCGGCAAGCGATGAAGAACGCGACCGACAACGCGGAGGAGTTGCTCGAGAGTCTGCGGCGCTCCTACAACCGGGCGCGGCAGCAGTCAATCACGCGCGAGATCGCGGACATCCTCGGCGGTGCCGAGGCGCTTCGGGCGAACTAGCGAGGAGTTGGAGGATCGAGGTCATGGTGGACAAGCCGGCAGCGGGAAGGGTGACGGAGATCAAGGGACCGGTCGTGGACGTCCGTTTCGCGAAGGGCAGCTTGCCGCGCGTCAACGACGCGCTCCGAATCGAACGGGAGGGCGACGAGGATCTGATCCTCGAGGTGGCCGACCACCTCGGGAACGACATCGTCCGCGCGATCGCGATGGACTCGACGGATGGCTTGGCGCGCGGCACCGCAGTCCTGCCGACCGGGGGGCCGATCACTGTGCCCGTCGGCCCGGAAACGCTTGGCCGCATGCTGAACATCGTCGGCCGGCCGATCGATCGACTCCCACCTCCAGCGACGGCGAAGCGCTACTCCATTCACCGCAAGGCGCCCTCGTTGCTCGAGCAGGAAACGCGGACCGAGATCTATGAGACCGGGATCAAGTCGATCGACCTCGTGGCCCCGTTCCCGAAGGGCGGCAAGATCGGACTCTTCGGGGGCGCCGGCGTCGGAAAGACGATCGTGATCATGGAACTCATCCGCTCGATCGCCTACGAGCACCACGGGTACTCCGTATTCGCCGGCGTCGGCGAGCGTACGCGCGAGGGAAACGATCTCTACCTGGACATGAAACAGGCGGGCGTCCTCCAGAACACGGCGCTCGTCTACGGGCAGATGAACGAGCCCCCCGGGGCGCGATTTCGTGTCGCTCTTACGGGGGTCACGGTTGCCGAGTACTTCCGAGACGAGGAGCGAAAGGACATCCTCCTCTTTATCGACAACATCTTTCGTTTCGCCCAGGCCGGGAGTGAGGTTTCTGCGCTGCTCGGGAGAATGCCGTCCGAGGTTGGCTATCAACCGACCTTGGCGACCGAAATGGGCGAGCTCCAAGAGCGCATCACGTCGACCAAGAAGGGATCCATCACGTCGGTTCAAGCAGTCTACGTTCCGGCCGACGACCTCACCGATCCAGCCCCAGCCACCGTGTTCTCCCACCTCGACGCGGCGATCACTCTGTCGCGCGAGATCGTCGAGAAGGGCATCTACCCTGCGGTCGACCCACTGCAGTCGAACTCTACCATCCTCGATCCGCAGTTCACGACGGCCGAGCACTATCGTGTCGCACGCAAGACACTCGAAGTCCTGCAGCGGTATGAGGATCTCAAGGACATCATTGCCATCATGGGAATGGACGAGCTCTCGGACGAGGACCAATTGGTCGTGCGGCGAGCGCGCAAGGTGCAGCGATTCATGAGCCAACCGATGTTCGTCGCCGAGCAGTTCACCGGGCGACCTGGAGCCTACGTGAGGCTGGCAGACACCGTGCGCGGCTTCGCGACGATCGTCGATGGGCAACTCGACCACATTCCCGAGCAGCTCTTCTACATGGCCGGCGGCATCCACGAGGTCCTCGAGCGCGCCGAGAAGGCGGGTCACGACGTGGGAATGGTCGACTAGCGCGCGAGGCGGAACTCGAAACTCTGCGAGAACCCATCGACGAAGCCGATCCACAGGATGTAGTTTCCTGATCGCAGTCCCGCGAGCGCGATGTCGATTTCACACAGAGCTCCGTCCCACTCAAGTACCCCGACGCGCTCGACGATGGGCGGCTTGGTTGTCGAGCGGCTCGCGCGCACGAGGGAGAACGTGATCGGCAGCTCCCTTCGGACAGCTTCGGGCGGCAAGTCCGGCCGACACCGGACGCCGATCGACTCCGAGAAGTGAAACACGGGACGCTCGACTTCCAGCGGCGTGGATAGAGGAGGCCAGATGATCTCCTCGGTGGCGTCCATGCGGATGCGAGCAAACTCCAGGTGCCGGTCGGCATACGAGACGATGTACGTCACAGACGCCGTTGCGCGGAGCCCGGTGGAGTCGATCACGGTCACAGAGAACTCATGTCGGCCGGGTACCTGCGTGTTGAGAAAGGTGCCGACCATGCCCTCCGTTCGCACAACCTCGATGGGGGCGAGACTCTTGACGCTCCACGCGGGTCGGCTCATCTCGCCGAGGAGGAGCCGCGCTCCCTCTTCCGGCCACACCGTGTCGATGATGGGTGCCTCCGTGTTCGTCACTTCGAGAGCGATGCTGCGAACGAGCGTGTTGCCCGCATGATCCCGAGCCGTCACCACGACGTCCGAACGTCCGAGCGGGAGCAGAGCTCCGTCTGGAATCGAGAAACCCACGGTTGGACACGGATCGAGCGCGTCGATGACGGTCACCGTGGACCAGTCCGCTGTTGCGAAGAGCCGGCCGGGATCGTTCGGCAAGGTGAGCGCATCGGTGACCCCGAGGAGAGTGGGGGGCGTTCGGTCGATGCAGAATGGGCCTGCGTGGAACGAGATGCTGCGGTTGCCGGCGCGATCGACGGCCGTGGCGTGACACCACCATGAGTTATCTTCGGGGAACGCCAACGTCTCGCTGATCCAAGAGCTGTCACGATTGGGAGGTCCGAGCGGGATCGTGGAAGCGTTGTGGTCCCACGCGACGGCGTAGCCTGCAAGGCCGGAAACAGCGTCCGTCGCCGGAACGATGGCGATGTTGATGGCTTCCGCGTGGGTCCAGGCATCTGGCATCGGCGACCAGGAGTCCACCGCGGGCGGCTCGGGCGGACTGTCATCCAGTACAAGCGACCTCCACGGGGCCCACGATCCCGTGTTCCCGGCTCCGTCCAAGCAGCTCACGCGCCACGTGTAGGTCCCCTGCTCGCCCAGGGTAGGGGTGTACGTTGTGCGGGTTGTCGAGTAGTCGCGGGCCCTGGGTCCGCGGATCTCCACCCTGTACTTGGCGATGCCTGTTTCGTCGTCGGGTGCGGTCCACGCGAGGCGGGGGGACAGGTCCGATGTCGCGGCGCCGTCGTCGGGCTCCGCCAGATCGGGGGCCGGTGGGGGAGTCCAGTCGAGGATGACGCAGGGATCCGAGCTCGCCGACGGTAGGCTCGGGGACCCGTCGAGGCCGGTGGCGGCGCCGGCCGGAATGGATGCGTACAGAGGGCCATCTTCGAGCAGCGAGCTGATCTCGATCTCGAAGGCCGTACCGTCATTGGGCGTCGTCTCATGGACGGTGACCGCTGCGGGGCGGGAGAGGAGAACGTCCTCGGCCGCGAAGCCGGCGACGGGCTCGCTGAACAGGGCGGAGAGGCGAACGGGCTGAACGTTCGTCGGGCTCTTCTGATTCGCCGCCCTCGTGACGGACGGCAGCGGAGCGGCCCCCATAGCTGACGAACAAGCACCTGCTACAAGGAGAGCCGCGACGAGAAAGGACGAGGCGCGCGCTGGGGCTTTCATATGGACCTCCGATCCTAACCTAGGAGATCGGAGCATACATCCAAGGTGCTCCGATGCGCAAGGGACAGAGGCCGAGGCGCAAGACCAGGGCGATTGACCCCCTCCGGGCGGGCCCGTATACTCCGAGCCGCCTGGCGGTGTAGCCAAGTGGTAAGGCAAGGGACTGCAAATCCCTGACTCAGCGGTTCGAATCCGCTCGCCGCCTCAGCCTCATGGGTGGTTAGCTCAGTTGGGAGAGCGCATGCTTGACGTGCATGAGGTCACAGGTTCGAGCCCTGTACCACCCACAGCGCTGCAGCTGGACTGCGGCGCCTGTCTTTCTCAGTCCGGGAGGCGGAACTGATCGATCGCGCGCGGGAACTTGTCCGTCCGTACGTAGACCGTGCAGGGACGCTGGGCGCCTACCTCGTCGGCTCCGCGACGCGGCCGCAGCGCGACGAGCTCTCCGATCTCGACATCGAGGTCATTGTTGAGGACGCGGTCTATGACGCCACGCCGGACGGCGAGCGTCAAGTCTTCGCCTACAAGGACGCGGAGAGGCGCGCCGTCGACTACGAGTTCTACCTCCGTCCGTGGTCGGAATTCGAGGCGCTTCCCGCGTCGACGCTGGACCTCTTCCACTACCCCTACCAGCACGCGGTCATCCTCCATGATTCGAACGGCCGGATCGCCCGCGTTGTCGCAGCCTGCGCCGCTCTGCCCGAGGCCGTGCGCTTCGACCGTCTGCGCGTTCACTACCTCGAGTTCCGCTTCGCGCTCGGCCGGGCGCGTAAGACACGCGAACGGGGGGGAGATCTCAACTTGGAGCTTCTCTACGGTGATGCGCTCGCAGCGCTGGTCAAGGCGCTCTTCCTTGCGTGCGGTTCCTGGCCCGCGACGCACCATTGGACGGAGCAGGAAATGCTTCACCTCGGCGTGCCCTCGAGTCTCATCGAGTCGCTGAAAGCGGCCTTCACACACCCCGCGGCGGAGAGCTTGAAGAATCTCGTCGTCGCCGTCGACGCGTGGCTCGGTGAGCGTGGAGAGATGTTCCACTCGGACAGCGGCACGCTCATGGCGTGGGCGTTCCATCGCGCCGAGGGACGTCGCGCCTTTGAAACCTGGGCGGGGCGCTGACCCCTCCGCGCGGATCCGTCCATCCAATGGGCAGATCCGTGCATCCGCCTTCGGCGTCCGTTATACTGCCTGGGCTGCAGGGAGGCACGTTCTCATGAACGTGGGAGGGTAGCGTCGAATGGTGAATCGAATCGGCATTCGGCGGGAGGATCTCTACGCGTGGGAGCGTCGCACGCCCCTGATCCCCGAGCACGTGCGCGAGCTCGTCGCCGAGCACAAGCTGGAGTGTGTGGTTCAGTCGTCCGAACGGCGCATCTACTCCGACGATGAGTTCCGTCGCGCCGGATTGACAGTCGTGGAGAGTCTCGAGGCATGCCCTGTCGTGGTGGGGCTGAAGGAGATACCCGTCGAGGCGCTTCAGCCGGACAAGGTCTACGTCTTCTTCTCGCACACGATCAAGGGGCAACCGTTCAACATGCCGATGCTGCATCGTATCCTGCAGCTCGGATCGACGATCATCGACTACGAGAAGATCGTCGACGATCGAGGGCGACGCCTGATCTTCTTTGGCAACTACGCCGGGCTTGCCGGCATGATCGACACTCTGTGGGCTCTCGGAAAGCGGCTGGAATGGGAAGGGATCGCATCGCCGTTCTCGGAGATCGGGCAGGCGTCCTCGTACGGCTCGCTGGACGAGGCCAAGGCCGAGATCCGCGCCGTCGGAGATGAGATCCGAACCTCGGGCCTTCCCGCGGCGATCTCTCCGCTCGTTATCGGAATCGCCGGCTACGGCAATGTGTCTCGGGGCGCGCAGGAAATCCTTGATCTGTTGCCGATCCGCGAGGCTTCGCCGCAAGACCTCCTGGCGGGCCTGCCCGACGGCCACGAGCCGATCGTGAAGGTTGTGTTCAAAGAGGCGGACACCGTGCGCCCCCTCATCTCGGGACGCCCCTTTGACCTCGACGAGTTCTACCAGCACCCCGAGCGATACGGTGCCGTTTTCGAGCAGTACCTGCCGTGTCTGCACGTGATGGTCAACTGCATTTACTGGGAGCCCAAGTATCCTCGCCTTGTCACACGGCAAGCCGTACGCGAGTTGTACCACGATCAGCAGCCAAGGCTTCGCGTGATCGGCGACATCACGTGCGATGTCAAGGGCGGCGTCGAGGTGACCGTCAAGGCCACGGAGCCCGACGAGCCAATTTACGTCTACCAACCGGATACGGGAACGACATCCGCGGGTGTTGAAGGACGAGGCCCGGTCATCATGGCCGTTGAAATCCTTCCCAGCGAGCTGCCCCGGGAAGCATCGGTCTACTTCAGCACGACGCTGAAACGATTCATCCCGACAATCGCTGCAGCGGACTACTCGCGCGACTTCGACAGCCTCAACCTACCGCCGGAACTGAAGCGAGCGATCATCGTGTATCGCGGAGCCCTGACGCCCGCCTACCAGTATCTGGAACAGCACCTGAATTCGGCCTAGGGATCGAGAGAGGGAGACACAGTGAGCACAGTTCTGATCCTCGGAGCCGGCCTCGTCGCAGGCCCGCTCGTTCGCTACTTGCTGAACGTCAAGGGCTTCCGCGTGACCGTCGCAACGCGAACGGTCGACAAGGCGGAGAAACTCATCGGCGGAGCGAAGAACGGCACGGCTATTGCACTCGATGTCGACGACGAGGCTGCGCTGGAAGCGCTTGTTGCGAAGCACGACCTGTCCATCAGCCTCCTTCCCTACGCTCACCACCCGCTTGTCGCGCGCCTGTGCGTGAAGCACAAGAAGCACATGGTCACGACATCCTACGTGAAGGACGCCATGCGCGCCCTCGACGGAGCTGCGCGCGTCGCGGGAGTTGTCCTCCTGAACGAGATCGGCGTCGACCCGGGCATCGATCATATGTCGGCGATGCAGATCATCCATCGCATTCGCGACAAGGGCGCCACGCTCGTCGGATTCACGTCGAACACGGGCGGGCTGCCTGCGCCGGACGCCAACACAAACCCCATGGGGTACAAGTTCTCGTGGGCGCCGCGCGGCGTCGTCATGGCGGGCAAGAACCCGGCCCGGTACCTGAAAGATGGAAGGACGATCGACATCCCGGGGCCCGAGCTGTTCGCCCATCATTGGCCCTGCCCGATCGTTGGCTTCGGCGAGCTCGAGGTCTACCCGAATCGTGACTCGCTTCCGTACATCGAGAGCTACGGCATTCCGACGGTGAAGAGCATGTTCCGCGGGACGCTTCGCTATCCGGGCTGGTGCAGTACGCTGAAGGCGATCGTCGACCTCGGAATCCTCGATGAGACCGAGCGGACCGATCTCGGCGGCCTCACCTTCGCGCAGTGGGCGGGGCGCCTGCTTGGGATGAGGGCCCCGGCGACGGCGAATGACGTCGCCCGCCACCTTGGCCTCCCGGCGAGCGCCAAGCCGGTTGCCGACCTCGTCTGGCTCGGGCTCACGAGCAACGACCCGCTTCCGAAAGGGGCAACGACCTACCTCGACGTCCTCGCGCAGCGAATGCTGTCGAAGATGCAGTACGCGCCAGGCGAGCGTGACATGCTCGTCATGCAGCACGAGTTCGTCGTCCGCCACGCCGACCGGACGGAGAAGATCCTCTCGACGATGGTTGACTACGGGATCCCGAACGGCGACACGTCGATGTCGCGACTCGTCGGCTTGCCCGCGGCGATCGCCTCGCGGATGGTCCTCCAGGGCGAGATCAGGCTCTCCGGAGTCCAGGTCCCGATGGTGCCCGAGGTGTACGAGCCCGTGCTCGAGGAACTGGCAACCATGGGGGTCCGTTTCACCGAGACGGCTTCGGTCTCTTAGCTAACGTCGGACGAACAGCGGGGTTCCTCTGTGGGTTGAGAGCCCACGCTACGGGCTTAGCGGGGGTCCCGGGAGGCTTTCTCTGAGCTGGATTGCGCGGCCCCAGGTCCGAGCAGCGCCTCACGTCCGATCAGGGCAATGTCGGCCCGCAGAGCGAGGAGGTTGGGTCTCTCCTGTCGGCCGCCCGGTTCCGCACGATGGGCAATCTGGATTCGGATCCACTGCGATCGAGAGGAGTTCGATGCGACGGGCGTCGTACACGGCGAGGCAGTTCGGTGCCGATGCGGCGTACGCAGTCAGCCAACGGATCACGAGGGTCGCTTGAAGGAGACCGACGACTCCTGGCACCACGCCGAGGATTCCCGTTTCCTCTGGAGAGCGGACTGCCTCCGGCGGGGGAGGACAGGGGAACAAGCATCGGTAGCAGGGAGTTCCCGGCGCGCAAAGGAGAGCGGCCTGCCCCTCAAGTTGAAACACGGCTCCGTACGCATACGGGATGCCGAGGGCGAGAGCAACGTCGTTGAGCACGTACCGCGCTTCGAAGTTGTCGGTACCGTCCACGAGGATGTCGTAGTCGGCCGCGAGACGCTTGGCCTCGCGTCCCGAAAAGCGCAACGGGTAGGCTTCGACGCGGACGAACGGGTTGAGATCGCTGAGCCGGCCTTGCGCAGCCTCTGTCTTGGGACTTCCTACATCCCGCACTCCGTAGAGTATCTGCCGTTGCAGATTTGAGACCGAGACGACGTCCGAATCCACAATTCCGAGCGTCCCGACGCCGGCGGCCGCGAGGTACAACGCGACCGGGCTTCCCAAGCCGCCGAGGCCTACGATGAGGACCCGCGCCGCCTTCAGCTTGAGCTGTCCGCTCTCGCCGATGTCGGGAATCGCCAGATGTCGGGCATAGCGCTCGCGCTCCCCAGCGCTCAGCGTCGACGAGTCCCGCTTCACGGTCGCGCCCCTTTCCCGGGCGTCAGGCCTTCATCTTGGTCGAGTTCGTAGGCGAACACGTCCTCCGCGAACTCCGACCACGACCGCAGCCCAACGCCGCGCAGCAATCCCAGTGCTCCGAGGCCGCGGTCCCCGTCCTTGGGCGCCATGGCCTCCCACTTCTCCGCCGCAAGCTCGGATCGGGCGACCCGCAGCAACGCCGCCATGTCGTCCGGTTCGCCGTCGAGGACGCAGAGGAAGACCGCGTCGGACGCCCCGGCTTGGGGCGCGGCGCAGAGCGCGGCGACCCATTCGCCGTCCCTGCGGACCCCGATCCGATAGGGCGCCCATCCGAGCGCCGTGCGCGGTGCCCAGTCGAATGCCAGGAACTTCCACGCCCAAGGGAACCGTCCGCCGGCTCTCCGTAGGTAGTCCGAGCCCGCGACGAAACGGATCGCGTCCTCCTCGGGCAGCGCGTCGATCGTTCCGCTGGCGAGGCCGGCGCCCTCCGCCAACTCGCCCTCCAGATAGACGTAGGCGGCTACGCGACGGAAGCCGTAGGCCTCTACGATGTGCATCGACTCCGCGTTGTCGATATGGGTGGAGAGCCCGATGCGCCGCGCCCCGTCGTGCCACGACCTCTCGATCGACGCCTCGGTGAGCGTCCTGCCCGCGCCGCGGCCCCGCATCGCAGTGTCGGTGCGGATCCCTTGGAGCCACGCGTGGCCGTCGGCGAGCCAGGTGCGATACGAGAAGGCCGCCACGATGCTGTCAATCTCGGCGACGAGGAGTTCCCCCTCTCTTCCGGCGAGCCACCCGTCGAGCACGTGGGGCACGTAGTCGTATCCGTCCCAGATCTGAGCCGAGATGGCGAGAATCCTCTCTCGATCGGACTCCCGCGCGACGCGCACCGCGATGGACATGGATTCCACGGTACAGGAGGCGCCCGGCCTCCGCAAGCGACTCCGCTGCATGTGATGCTCGTCGAGCGGCTACGACCGGGCCGCCCGGCGCATGCGTCCCCGCGCGGACGTCGCGGCGAGCGCGAGAAGGAAGACGGCAATGGCGACCAGAACGATGGCCGCTCCCGATGCGACGCCGAGGTAGTACGAGACGTAGAGTCCCACGATGCCCGACACGGCGCCGATTCCGGCGCCGACGCCCATCACGCCGGGCACCCGCCGGATAAAGAGGAGGGCCGTGGTTGGAGGCGCGACGAGCAAGGCGAGCGTGAGCGCAAGCCCCACCACCTGCAGCGAGACGACGACGGCAATGGCGATCAAGACGAGCGTCAGGCTCTGGTATGCGGCCACGGGGAGGCGGAGCGTCGCCGCGTGCGTGGGGTCGAATGACACGAGGAGCAGTTCCTTGTAGAAGAGGACGATCACGAGCAGGACTCCCGCCCCGAACGCGGAGATGAGTACGAGGTCGCCCGGCGACACGCCGAGCACGTCGCCGAACAGGACGTGGACAAGATCGAGGGCGAATCCGCGGACCCGCGACAAGAGGGCGATCCCCAGCGCGAAGGTTCCGGCGAACACAATGCCGATGGCCGTCTCCTCGCGGATGCGGCTTCGCCGGCCCACCCAACCGATGCCGAGCGCGACGAGGATCGACGTTCCTAGGGCCCACCAGAAGAGGCTTCTGCGGTCGCCCCGCCCGGCAACCAGCATTCCGGTCGCGATCCCCGGCAGGACCGAATGGGCGATCGCGTCTCCGAGAAAGGCCATGGAGCGCAAGACGACGAAGGCGCCGACGACCGAGCACAGGCCGCCGACGAGCACCGACGCGACGAGCGCGCGGACCATGAACGCGTGGCGAAGCGGGGCGATGAGCCACTCGAGCGCCGTCACTGCACCTCCTTGGCGCAGGCGTCGTCGTGCACGATGAGCTGGCCGTCCGCCGTGCGCACCATGCGAACGCACCCTCCGTACGCTTGCTCCAGAAAACCCGGCTGGAAGGCTTCCTCTGGCGCGCCGAAGCTGATCATCCGCTCGCGCAAGAGGAGGACGCGGTCGAAGCTTGCCGCGGCGATCGCGAGATCGTGCAGCGCGACCGCCAGAGTCGCCCCCTCAAGCCGACTGAGGAGAGCGATCACCTCGGTCGTCGCGGGGACGTCGAGCCCGGCGAGCGGCTCATCGAGGAGGACAATCTCCGCCTCCTGGGCTATGGCGCGTGCGATGAACATCTTCTGCTGCTCACCCCCAGAGAGCTCGCCGATTTGTCGACGGGCCAGAGGTTCGAGCCCGACTCGGCGGATGGCCTCGATCGTCAGCGTTCGGTCCTCGCGTCCCGGTCGCCTGAGCGCGCCCAGGCGGCCTGTACGCCCCATCGAGACTACATCGGTCACGTTGAGTGGGAACCGCCAATCGACGTCCGAGCGCTGCGGAACGTAGGCAACGCAGAGGTGATCACGCGGCGCGTGCCCGTGAACAAGCAGTGTCCCCGCCGCGGCGGGCAGAAGCCCGCCTGCCACCTTGAGGAGCGTGCTCTTGCCGGCGCCGTTCGGCCCGATGACGGCAAGGCGTTCGCCGGCACGGAGTGCGAACGACACGTCGCGCAGAACGGTTCGCCCTCGGTACGCGGCGGCCAAGCCGCGTGCCTCCACCGCCGGTGCGCTCGGATCGTGCTGCGCCGGACGCGCGGAGCCCCGATGGAAGAGGGGTCCATGGCGCCTCGGGTTCGTTCTGGTCATGGCGTGCGCGCCAGGGCGGCGACGATTCGATCGACGTCGCACCGCATGAAGTCGAGGTACGTGGCTGCGGGGCCGCCCGGCTCGCTCAGCGAGCCCGTGTACAAGAAGACGATCTGCGCTCCCGTGTCGGCCGCGACTTGCTCGGCGAGCGTCGACGAGACTGTCGTCCCGACGAAGATAGCTGGGACGCCCGCGGCACGGATTGCGTCCTCGAGGGCCGCGCGATCGCGCGCAGAGGGCCCGGCCGACGTGCTCGTTCCCGGGAAGACGGTTCCGATCTGCTGGAATCCGTACCGGGCCGCGAAGTAGCTGAACGACTCATGGTCCGTGACAAGGCAGCGCGCGTCCGGCGGGAGCGTTCCCACGCGATCGCGGATCCACGCGTCGAGTCCGAGGAGCTCTGCCTCGTAGGCCGCAGCCCGCGCGTCGTAGGCTGTGGCATGCTCGGAGTCCATCTCACCCAGCGTCCGCGCGACGACGCGGATCCACTCGATCACATTCCACGGATCGAACCACACGTGTGGGTCGGCGCTGCCGTGATCACGCGCGTCCCCCTCGTGCTCTTCGCTATGTGCCCGAAGCGGCAGGGCGATCGATAGGTCGATGACTCTCCCGCCTGCCGATTGGAGGAGCGGAGCGAGCGACGTCTCAAGGCCCGCCCCGCTGAGGAACACCACGTTGGCCGTTTCGATCGCGATGGCATCGCGCGGCGACGCCGCGAACGCGTGCGGATCCGCGCCGATCGGGAGGAGAACCGAGACGATGGCGTCACTCCCTGCAACCTGCCGAACCACGTCGCCGACGATCGTTGTCGTGCACAGGATGGAGATTGGACTGCCCAACGCAGCCGGCGCAATCGCCATCGCGATGAGAGCGACGGCCACCCAGGCTGCCCTTGCACCCTTCATCGTGTCTCCTCCAAGCGGGCTGCTTCTGCGTTTCCGCGGAGGCCATTGTACCCAGCCGCGGCCGGCTCGCGTCTTGGCCATCTTCACAATCGTGACATCGGCGCGCGGGAAGGCGTTCACAGAATCCCGCTACGTTCTGCAGCATGAGGATCATCGTGTGGAGGGATCTAGGATGAAGAAGAAGGTCGTTCGGACAGTCCTTCTCGTGGCCGTGTTCGGAGCGTTGGCTGCGATTCCGGCAAGCACGCAGGCGCTGCGGGGAACTACGTCGTCGAGTGATGACGCGGGTGTGGATCTCCAGATGGTTCTTCTCGTCAATCGACTCGAGCTGTCGAGGCAGCAGATGGAGACGCTGCACTCGGCGATCCTCGGGCTTGTCGAGAAGAGCAACGTTCTTGGCGGGAAACGGTCTGCTTTCGAGCAGGAGATGATCGCCTTCAGCGGGACGGCCGAAGAGCTCGATGTGCGTCTCGTCGCGTATCGGCAGGAAATGAAGACGGCCCGAGACGCGCTACATCAAGACCAGATCGCGGCGATCGACACGGTGAAGGACACCCTGAGCATGAAGCAGGGAGAGATCCTTACGGCGGCGTACCCCGGTATCACAGGGCTTCTCCCCTGGTCTCTCTCGACGGACTCGTCTGACGCGCTGCTTCAAGGGAACCGCGCTCGGACGATCGTCGGAAACGGACGACTCATGATGCGCGACGGGCGACAAGGCCTGACCATCGCGCTGGACGCTGAGACGTCGGCCGACGAGGCGCAACGCGCCGCCGGGGTTGGAGAGAGGCTCCAGGCGATGGTTGAGCGCCTCCGCGAGCGTGTCACTGACCGATTCGCGCAAAGGGCGGCAGGCGCGTCGTCCGCCGCGACGGTGGGCCCGATGATGGGAACGATCGAGTTCCAGACCGGCAGCGCTGCCCTTGAACCGGGCGCCCCTTCCGCTGACGGGGCCGACAGTGCGGTGACGTTCGGAACCGCAGAGCTTCTGCCCTTGGGCGGAGACTTGCCGATGGCAAGCCCCGGCCGCGCGCAGGGCCTGACGAACTGGCTTGAGCGTTTGGCTCACGTGCTGGAGTTGAAGCTGGCAGCCATGACGTAGCGGTCTGCCTTCTCTGCTTGTTGTGCCCCGAGATCCCGTCGCCCGTAGAGGCGGCGGGATCTCTCACTTGCCCGCATCGATCGGGAGCACGACCTTGAAGCAGGCACCCCCCTGGGGGCTGTTCTCGGCGCGGATCCTTCCGCCGTGAGCTTCCACGAGGGCCTTGGCAATGGATAAGCCGAGCCCGGCGCCGGTCCCCTCCCGCGCCGGGTCCGCACGGTAGAAGCGCTCGAAGATGCGGTCAAGCTCCTCCTGCGCCAGCCCCGGTCCGGTGTCGCAGACGCTCAGGGTGACCTCCCCGTCCCCGGTGCGGTCAGCCCTGATCTCGATGCGTCCGCCTTCTGGCGTGTGGCGAATCGCGTTTGCGAGGAGATTGAGAATCACTTGCTCGATGCGATTCGCGTCGACGAGGAGAGTCGGGAGGGTCGGATCGACGGCCTTCTCCAGCGTGAGACCGCTGTCCTCAATCTGGAAACCGACGGTCTCGACGATGCCGTTGATGACCTCGCTGAGCTGCGTCGGTTGCCGCTCGATGGATAATTGGCCTGCGTCAGCCAATGCCAGCTGGTGCAGGTCGCCAACGAGGCGGGTGAGCAAGAGCACGCGATCATGGAGCGAGGCGAACGTCGCGGGACCCGGATCGATCAGTCCGTCACGCAAACCCTCGAGAGCGGAGCGGACTGCAGCGAGGGGAGTGCGCAGCTCATGCGAGATGTCGGCGATCATTCGGCGCTTGGCTTCCTCCGACAGTTTGAGACTGGTTGCCATTTCATTGAACGCCTGGGCAAGCCGACCGATTTCGTCCGACGAACGGATCTCCACTCGCTCGTCGAAGTCTCCTCGTGCGATGCGCTGAGTAGCCGCCTCGAGCTGTCTGAGCGGATTCGTCGTCTGTCGCACGAGAAACAGAGCCAGAACCAGGGCCGCCGCGCTCGCAGCAAAGGCGGACAGCCAGAGCGCAGACCGCGTCGTGCGCAGGAAACGCTGTTCCAGAGCGTTCCGTCCCACGAGAGCGCGATACGGAACTACAGTCCAGATCTCGCCCGATGCGAGAAGAATGGACTGACCTCCCTCCAGTTGCCCCTCACTGAGCCTTCGTCCGACGAATTCCTGGTCTGGAGCGAAGACGACCTTTCGCTCCGGGTCGACGAGGAGGATAGGGATATCGCGAGGCCCGCGGTTGAGGTACTCGACCAATCCCTCGAGGCTTCCCGTCCGGTTGTAGCTCTGAACGATGAGGCCCAACAGCAGCTGATCCTGAAGCGTGAAGCTGCGGACTGTGAAGTCCGAGAACGCTCGGTTCACTGACTGGTTTATAAACAGGTACCCGGCGGCGGTCGCGAGGAGAATGACGATGAAGAACGAGACCAGCAATCGGGTCTGGAACGACCAGCGCCTGAGAGAGCGCTTCATGAGTCCTCCCCTCGTGCGAACCGATACCCTACGCCGAACACCGTCAGGATGTGCGACGGGCGGGCGGGGTCGGGCTCGACCTTCTGCCGCAACCGCTTGATGTGCGAGTCGACGGATCGCTCGAATCCGCTATAGGTCTCGCCACGGGCCGCTTCCAGCAGCTCGAGGCGGGTGAACACTCTCCCGGGGTGCGTCATGAAGAAGGCCAACAGGTCGAATCCCATGGCAGAGAGCTCGACGAGCTGTCCGCGAACCCAAACCAGGCGCTGCTCTCGATCGATCCGAAGGTCGCCGAACTCCTGAATCGATGGCTCTTTTCCTGTGGAGCGACGCAGAACGGCCCGCACGCGCGCCTCGAGTTCGCGCGCGCTGAACGGCTTCACCACGTAGTCATCGACTCCTGCGTCGAACCCGGCGAGGCGATCCCCCTCCGCAACGCGCGCTGTCAGCATAATGATCGGCACGGTCGAGGTCGCGCGAATGCGTTCGGCAACCGATAAGCCGTCGAGCTTCGGAAGCATCCAATCGAGGACTACGAGATCCGGAGCAGCCCTGGCGAAAGCCTCGAGAGCCGCCATGCCGTCGCGAACCGGGACGACCTCGAAGCCGGCCTCCTCAAGGTACCTGCGAACCGTCTCGAGAACCCACTCCTCATCGTCGACGACCAGGACTCTCATACGAAGGTAGTATAGAGCCACCGCCAGCAGACATCATCGTGCCAAATCTGCGGATGAACCGCGCGGGCTGTCTTGTGCGACGCACGGGAAACGGACGGGGAGTACGTGCGTCATTGAGCGCCGATGCGAAGATGGGTACTCTCGGAAAACGAGCCTACAGCGGCCTTGCTCGCCGAGAGGCCGACGAAAGGGGATGGGAGCGTGCTAGGAGACAAGCGGCTGGCCGAGATCGCGCAGCGCGTGCTGCACGAGGCGAAGGCCGACCAGACGGAAGTCATGATCACGAGCAACGACTCGTACCTCACGCGTTTCGCCACGAACACGATTCACCAGAACGTGGCGGAGTCGGACGTGACGGTGCGCGTTCGCGTGATTGCGGATCAGAGAACCGGCGTCGCCACGGGCAACGACCTGATGGATGCGGGGCTGAAGAAGCTGGTGCGGACGGCCGAGCGGATCGCGACCTTTCAGGAGAAGAGCCCCGATCTCCCGTCCCTGCCTAGGCCGCAGCCGGCCAAGGCCGTACGGGCCTACATCGATGCCACTGCGAAGTGCACGCCGCTCGATCGCGCGAAGGGCGTTGAGAGGATTCTGGCTCCATCGCGGGCGAATGGCCTGGATGCTGCGGGCGCGTTCTCGACGGAGGAGCAGGAAATCCTCATCGCGAACTCGCTCGGCGTCTCCGCCTATCACCGCGGCACCGTGGCGTCCATCCTGACGGTCATCATGGGCAAGGACAGCTCAGGGTACGCGGCCGATGCGTCGATCGACGTGTCGCGCATCCATCCTGAGGCGGTCGGCAAGACGGCGATCGACAAAGCTCTCGCGAGCAAGAACCCGACCTCGATCGAGCCCGGCGAGTACACGGTCATTCTCGAGGAAGAGGCGGTCGCCGACATGCTCTTCTTTCTCGGGTACATGGGGATGAGCGCACTTGCGGTGCAGGAAGGCCGGAGCTTCATAAACGGCAAGTTCGGCGAGCGCGTCACGGGCGACAAGATCACGATCTGGGATGACGGACTCGACCCGCGCGGCCTGCCGTTGCCTTTCGACTTCGAGGGAACTCCGAAGCAGAAAGTCATGTTGATCGAGAAAGGCATCGCGAGGAACGTCGTGTACGACACGGCAACCGCGGCAAAGGATCCAGGGAAGACGTCGACCGGCCACAGTCTCCCGGCACCCAACACGCAGGGGCCCCTTCCGATCAACCTGTTTATGGAGCCTGGCTCGATGACGAAGGAGGAGTTGCTCGCGTCGACGGATCGCGGGATCTGGGTCACGCGCTTTCACTACACGAACATCCTCCATCCAGTGAAGACCATCATCACCGGAATGACGCGCGACGGCACGTTCCTGATCGAGAAGGGCAAGATCTCGCGCCCGATCAAGAACCTGCGCTTCACGCAGAGCATCCTCGAGGCGTTCGCGAACGCCGAGGCGATCGGGAAGACGCTCAAGGTCGTGAAGGACGACTGGAACGCCTTGGGCACGACGGTCCCCGCGCTGAAGATCCGCAACTTCCGCTTTACGGGCGGGACGGAGTAGGGCATTCCCGGGAGAGGAGAACCATGCGAGAACTGACCGATCGAGCGCTTGACGTCGCCCGGGCGAAGGGAGCCACCTACGCCGACATCCGTATCGTGCGGCGGGAGACGCAAACGCTTGAGATGAAGAACGGCATCGTCGAGACGATGTCGCTGGCGGACACATACGGTTTTGGCGTTCGCGTGATCGCGGACGGGGCGTGGGGCTTCGCGAGCTCGAGCCGCCTGGAGAAGCCTGAGATCGACCGCGTGGCGACGCTGGCGGTGGCGATCGCCAGGGCGAGCGCGATCAGCAAGAAAGGGGACGTGAACCTGGGTCCCGCGGAGTCGCACGTCGCGACGTACAAGACGCCGGTCGAGACCGATCCGTTTGCGGTGTCGCTCGAGGACAAGATCGACTACCTGGCGCGGGCGGACAAGGAGGCTCGCGCGGTCGATGGCGTGCGGGTTGTGGACGGGACGCTCGGCTTCCAGCGGGAGACGAAGACGTTCGCCTCGACGGAGGGGAGCTTCATCGAGCAGACGTTGGTCGAGACGGGCGCCGGGATCGTCGTCTTGGCGGTGTCGGAAGGCGAGATGCAGCAGCGCTCCTACCCGAACTCGTTCGGGCGGCATCAGGGGGCCTCGGGATACGAATTCCTTGCCGCCTGGGATCTGCCGGGCAACGCGCGGCGGGTGGCCGAGGAAGCCGTGGCGCTCCTGTCGGCGCCGCAGTGCCCGAGTGGCGTAACGACGATCATCCTCGACGGGCCGCAGCTGGGACTCCAGATCCACGAGTCGTGCGGGCATCCGATCGAGCTCGACCGCGTCTACGGGACCGAGGCGGCGTTCGCCGGGACGAGCTTCCTGACGCCCGAGAAGTATCGCAACTTCCGCTACGGGTCGGACCTCGTGAATATCGTGTCCGACGCCATCACTCCGGGAGGCCTGGGGACGTACGGGTTCGACGACGAGGGCGTTCCGGCGCAACGGACCGACATCGTGAAGAAGGGCCAATTCGTCGGGTACCTGACGTCGCGCGAGTCGGCGCAGGAACTGCGCAAGACGCACCCGGATGCGCCGGAGCGGTCAAACGGGGCGATGCGCGCCGATGGCTGGAACCGCACGCCGATCATCCGGATGAACAATGTGAGCTTGCTGCCCGGCGAGTGGGCGTTCGACGACCTGATCGCCGACACCGACGACGGGATCTACATGGTCACGAACAAGAGTTGGTCGATCGACGACAAGCGGCTGAACTTCCAGTTCGGGACGGAGCTGGCCTACGAAGTGAAGGGTGGCAAGCTCGGGAAGATCCTGAAGAATGCGACGTACACGGGCATGACGCCGCAGTTCTGGGCCGGGTGCGACGCGATCTGCAACAAGGATCACTGGCACGTCTGGGGAACGCCCAACTGCGGCAAGGGGCAACCGGGGCAAGTGGCGCATACGGGGCACGGGGCGGCGCCGACGCGGTTCCGCAACGTGCGCGTCGGAGTGATGAAAGGGTAGTCTTCGCGACGCGGAGAAGCTTGAGCGGGGCGCCCTCGGGCGCCCCTTTGTCTTATCCAGAAGGGCATTTCGCGCCGGTCTTGGCGGCGGGTATGCTAGAGACACAGTCAACCATCGGAAGCGAATTCGGAGGGTGTGGACATGGAGGGAATCGCGAAACTGATCGCTGCATCCGCGTGGGCGCTTGTCGCGCTCATGCTGGCCGCAGGCATTCCGTTTGCCTGGCGCAAGATCCTTGCATGGATCGACGCGAAATCGCAGGTTGCCATGGCCGAAGCCGTGCGCAGGATGATCGAGGAGTAGTCGATCGGGAAAACGAAGGGCCCGCTCGCGACACGCTGCACGAACGGGCCGAGCTTCACACGGCCGAGCCTGCCTTCGTCACGACGCCGGCAGGCTACTGCTTATGCTCTTCCCTCTCTAGGTACTGCAGGATGGCCTCGACGACGAGGTAATTGACGGATCGGTCCTTCTTCGCGCCAATCTTCATCAGCCGCTCGACGGGCTGCATCCCTGACTTGGACTTCGGAACGTAGATGCTTAGCTTGTCCACGAGTTCCTTCTTGGGCATGTCCCTCCTCTCTCACGCTGTTGCTGTTCTGCTTACACCTCAGCTCTTAGATTGTTTCCGCTCCCTGTGCGCCTCGTGTGAAGAGAACGTCAACGCCCCATGGGGGCCGATTGTACTCGGCGAGCAGACTCCCCTGCACGGCGGATGCCGATCCGGTTGACTTGCCGGAGCCGGTTCCGTACGCTTCCATTCGGGATTCCTGCATCGTCTCTGTGGATCGGCATCTCCGTACGCGTCTGTTGACGGATACTCCGCGTAGAGTGATAGCCTTCGTTGGGGACTGAAACGCTCCGCGCATCATCTTTCGCGGGAAAGTCTGTCTTGTTGACGATGCTCGGTGGGAGGACGCACATGGATAGGGCTACACCTATTGAACGAATTCGTAACGTGGGCATCATGGCCCACATGGATGCCGGCAAGACGACCGTCACGGAACGCATCCTGTTCTTCACTGGCAAGCGCCACAAGATCGGCGAAGTGCATGACGGCGAAGCGAAGATGGATTGGATGGTTCAGGAGCAGGAGCGCGGGATCACGATCACATCGGCGGCGACCACGACCTATTGGCGAGATCATCGCATCAACGTCATCGACACGCCGGGGCACGTAGATTTCACGGCGGAGGTCGAGCGCAGCCTGCGCGTCCTCGACGGCACCGTGGCCCTCTTCTGTGCTGTTGGCGGAGTTCAGCCGCAGGCAGAGACCGTGTGGCGGCAAGCCGACAAGTACGGTGTGCCGCGCATTGCCTTCATCAACAAGATGGATCGTACCGGCGCGGACTTCGATCGGGTCGTCGAGGAGATCCGGCAGGAGCTTGGCGCCAATGCAGTCCCTGTGGTGATCCCTATCGGAGCGGAGGGCGACTACCGCGGGATCATCGATCTCATCGACATGAAGGCGATCTACTACGATACGGACGAGACGGGAACGGAGATCCGCGAGGAGCCGATTCCTCAGGAGCTTCTCCCGCAGGCGCAGGCCGCCGCGACGCTCATGCTCGAGCGAATCAGCGAGCACGACATCCACCTGATGGGGAAGTTCATCGAAGGCAAGCTCCCCGAGCGGGACGAAGTGGTGCGAGCGATGCGGGAGGCCACCATTGCGGGGCACTTCACTCCCGTCCTCTGCGGGGCGGCGTTCAAGAACAAAGGGGTTCGGCGTCTTCTCGATGCCATCGTCGACTTCTTGCCCTCACCGGTCGATCTGCCCCCAGCGATCGGGGTTGGGTCGAAGACGCATCAGGAGACGATTCGACATCCCCGAAACGACGCGCCGCTCGCCGCGCTGGCCTTCAAAATCCAATCCGACCGGCACATGGGCAAGCTGACGTACGTGCGCGTCTACTCCGGAACGCTCGAAAACGGGGCACTGCTTTACAATTCCTCCATTGGGAAGACGCAGCGAGTAGGGCGGTTGTTCGAGATGCACGCGAACGACCGACATCCGGTCAGTGTCCTGCGCGCTGGAGAAGTCGGCGCAGTGGTGGGACTCGCTGAGACGTTGACGGGGCACACTCTCTGCAGCCCGGATCATCCCATCGAACTGGAGTCGATCGAGTTCCCGGCCCCGGTGATTGGAGTCGCCGTCAAAGCCCTATCGCGAGATGATCGAGACAAACTCTCGACAGCGCTGCACCGGCTGGCGGAAGAGGACCCGACGTTCGTCGTCCGGGCCAACCCGGAGACAGGCGAGGTCATCATCTCTGGAATGGGAGAACTGCACCTCGAGATCATCATCGACCGCCTGCGTCGCGAGTTCGGCGTGGAAGTCACGTCCGACAGGCCCCAGGTTGCGTATCGCGAGACCATCCTCGCGGCCGTCGATCACGAGTACAAGCATGTGAAGCAGACGGGAGGGCGCGGGCAGTACGCGCACATGGTGTTCCGGATCGAGCCTGCGGACCCCGGCTCCGGGTTCCAGATGGAGGACGCCGTCAAGGGCGGGAAGATCTCGCGCGAGTACCTTGCTGCCATCGAGCGCGGCATTGTCGAGGAGATGACCGCTGGCCCCTTCGCAGGATTCCCGATGGTGGACATCATCGTCACCATCGAGGATGGATCGATGCACGAGGTCGATTCATCGGAGCATGCCTTCCGAACGTGCGGGCGCATGGGGTTCCGCGAAGCGTGCCTCGCGGCCGGTCTCGAGCTTCTGGAACCGATCATGGCCGTCGAAGTCACCGTGCCCGAGGAGTACACGGGCGGCGTCACCGGGAATCTCTGCAGCAAGCGGGGGCGCATCCTCGGCATGGAGACGCGGGCGAATGCCGCCACTCTCCAAGCCATGGTCCCCTTGGCGGAGATGTTCGGCTACGCCTCGGACGTGCGGAACCTGACGAGCGGTCGCGGCAGCTTCACGATGCAGTTCGAGCACTACGAGGCAGTGCCCTACTCGATTGCAGAGAAGATCATCGAGGAGCGTCGCGCAGCGCGGAAGTAGGGACTCTCGGCGCCGTCATGCGGGATCGCGCCCGAGGCGAGAACGGCACGGGCTCGAACCTTTGCCCACTGAGTCCCGAGTCCCACGGATCTGGTCGGCGCGTGCAGTCGCGCCGTGCTTTTGACTCGCGATCGGAGACTCTCGACAATGCGGTACGTTCTGAGGCCGGACGGGGAGGTTGGTCCTGCGTGAGAGTGCTCATCGTGCATGCGAGTCGCTACAGCCCAGCGGCAGAGGCCGCCGAGACCCTAGGGGACATCCTTCGCGAGGCGGGGCACGATGTCGTAGTCTGGGCGGCGCGGGAGACGCCAAGCCCAAGGAACTACAGCCTTGTCATTGCGGGAGGCGCCGTCCGCTCCGGGCGCATCTCGCGGGATCTCGAGCACTACTTCACCACATACAGGGGAGACATGGCGTCGAAGTCCCTAGCTCTCTTCGCCACGGCGAGCAACTCCCGTGGCGGCGCCGAAGCGCGCCGCCGCCAGGCTGACGTTGCCCTCCTGCCCCTCGCACAAGGCATGAGGTGTATCGCTTGCAGGTCCTTTGTCGTGAGGAAGGATCTGCGGAGGATGCCGCTTCCGCTTCGGTTCCTGGCTCGGCTCAAGAAGACCGAGCCAGGCGACGGCTGGAAGGATCTCCGCGCTTGGGCGGCTGACCTCGCCGGAACGCTGGCCCAGTAGGCGCGGCCGAATCCCGGCTCTCCGGGGGGCTCTCGACGGAGGCCCCTGTGGCCGGAGATCAC
Organism: uncultured Thermotogae bacterium; assembly: GCA_964447445.1. Taxonomy (GTDB): domain Bacteria; phylum Bipolaricaulota; class Bipolaricaulia; order UBA7950; family UBA9294; genus CAIOGO01. Next base: position 1,924 of record CAYUSW010000091.1, on the reverse strand, counting down.
GGGCGTGATTACACTCACGTGCATGAGCATGAGCGGTCGGCGAAGCGGACGAGCATTCACTCGGCTTTCGTGGCGCGTGACCCTCGTGCTGGTCTCGCTCATTTTTTTCAGTTCGTCCATCTGCACAGGCGCCGACTCCACGAGCGGCACCCTGTCGTCGACCGATGTGTGGATTCGAGTCAACCCCTCCGTCCTCTGGTGCGGCGCATACGATTCCATGGCCACCCTGGAGGTGCACATCGTCGGGCGCGCCGACGTCGTTGGCATCACGGTTGTCGGGCCGAACGAGACGCTTGTGCTCTACGACGACGGAACGCATGGAGACGTCCTCGCAAGCGACTTCACGTTCACGCTCGCCGGAGTGCGGCCCTTCTGTCACACCGGGCTGTCTCTCAAGTACGGAGGGACGATTGGCAGTTGGTCAGGCACGATCGAGGCGATCCTCTCTGACGGGACGACCCTGGTTGCCGAGCGGAGAGTCGCGATCGGGCTCGCGCAGCCCCGGTATCGCAAGTCGGTGGACGTTGTCTACTACCCGAACGGCATTTCGGCTACAGCCCACGCGTTCTTCATCCAGGACATCGACGGCACGATCTTCGATGGCTATCCCGTGTCGACGACGGCCCCGCGGGTTGCCTGCTGCCGTGCGTTGCAGACGCTCTACTCCGTCCTGCCCGATGCGTTCGATCTTGCCGTTGTCATGCCTGGAAGGGCGATGTTTTCGGGCGATGGGTTCTCGGAACTTGCGCTGGAGACGATCCGCACGGCGAATGACGTCGAACACATCGGCATTCCGATCTACAACGACGCCCGCTCGTGCGGCTCTGGAGGGCGGCTGCGGGGCGCCATCTTCAATCCATTTGGATCCATCGACTCTCTGGACTCGGAGATCCTGAATATCTGGGGCGCGAGTGTTGGGGCTCCGTTCGGCCTCACACAGGTAACAGATACCGGATCCCCTTACTGGGACCCATACAGCGACGTCGGTGGCCAACTGGCATCGTATCTCGTTGCGGTGGATGGAACGGTTGGCAATCTCGCGCCGAATGGCGACGGGACATGGAGACTGGTCTCCTTGGCGGACAACCCAACGTACGCCCCGTTGGAGCTCTACATCATGGGCCTCCTCGCGGCCGACGACGTTCCCGCCGTTCACGTGTTGTCAGGGCTTGACCTCGCCGATTCGCAGCGGATCACGGCCGCCGCAGTGGAAACCATCATGATGGAGGACATGGTTGCCGCTCAGGGCGGAGTGCGTTCCCCGACCCCAAAGGACAGTCCCAAGGTCTTTTCCGTGGCGTTTGTCGTCGTTCAGGACGAGCCGTTCACCGAAGCCGAGGTCGCGTACTACTCGCTTCTCTCGTACCACCTTGCGAGCCAAGACGCCCCCGGCGACTTTGACCTGTACGCGCCCTTCTTCTGGGCGACTGGGGGACGCGCTGCTCTCGACTCCCGCCTTCCCCTGGACGTGAAGCCCATCATCCCGCGCTAGGTGTGCGCCTCCAGCGGCCGAGAACCCTTTCTTCGGGACGACACGGTACCGAATCGGCTGTGGCGTGTGAGACAGGACAAGGAATCTTGACTCGCGAGGCCCCTAGGGCGCAGGCGATGTTTCCGACTTCGTTTGCTGCTCTGACGCGGCGGCTCCGGACGGCTGCAGCAGGGCGAGGAGTTTGTCGACCTTTCCAGCAAGCCCACCTTCGCTGTCCATTCGCGAAGCCACCTCGGCCAAGCCCTCTCGCGCTGCTTCTTCCACTCCCGAGAGGCGTTGCTGCATCTGAGTGGCGTCGTTGGCGCGGCCGGTCTCCAGAGCACGGAGAGTCGACTCCAGGGCCTCCTGGCTGCTCTTCACGGCATCGAGACTCGTCTCAACCCTCGCGACTTGAGCCAGGGCCTGCTCGACTTTCTCGACGGAACTCTGTTG
>CAYUSW010000090.1:0-14309 GCA_964447445.1 uncultured Thermotogae bacterium | reverse complement strand
TCTTGGAGCGGACGATCGAGCTGGTGGAAGAAGTCGCTGTATCCGGCGACACGCACGATCAGGTCGCGGTACTCCTCGGGGCGCTCCTGCGCGCAGCGCAGCGTCGCGGAATCAACGACGTTGAACTGGATGTGGTGCCCGTCGTAGCGGAAGTACGTGCGCACGAGATCGGCGACCTTTCGCAGTCCGGCTTCGTCCTGCAGCACATCGGGCAGGAAACGTTGGTTGAGCAACGTGCCCCCCGTCCGGACATGGTCGATCTTCGCGGCCGACCGAATCACCGCCGTGGGGCCGTGGTGATCAGCACCTTGCGTGGGCGAGATGCCGTCGGATAGGGGCTTCCCGGCCCGGCGCCCGTTGGCCGTCGCGCCCACAACGCTCCCGAAGTACACGTGCACGGTCGTCGGCAACAGGTTCACGCGGTAGCGGCCGCCTTTTGTGTTCGGGCGGCCGTCGAGGGCCTGGAAGTAGGCTTCAAACACATCTCGCGCAATGGAGTCCGCACGATCATCGTCGTTGCCGAACGCCGGCGATTCGTCGGCGAGGAGCCGGTGCTCCCGCTCACACCCGGCAAAGTCGCAGCTCATCGCACGCAAGAGTTGGGTCATCGACAGCGTCTTCCGCTCGAACACGTGCTCGCGGATCGCGGCAAGGGAGTCGGTCGTCGTTCCCAGACCGACGCCTTGAATGTACGTCGTCGGGTGCCGCGGGCCCGGGCCGTTGTAGTCTTCGCCCTTCTCGATGCAGTCATCGACGAACACGGAGAGGAAAGGCGCGGGCATGCGCTCGGCGAACAGGTGTTCGATGCGGCTGTTCCCCTCGATCTTCACATCAACGAAGTGCCGAAGCTGGGTGGTGTAGGCGCGGAGGAGCTCATCGAACGTGTCGAAAGAGCGTGGATCGCCCGTTCGCGGGCCGATCTGCGCCCCGGTTCTCGGGTCGACACCATCGTAGAGCGCAAGTTCCAGAATCTTTGGCCAGTTCATGTACCCGGTCAGGACGCAGCTCTCGCTCCCGAAGGCGCTGATCTCAACGCAGCCGCTCGGTCCGCCCGAGCGCGCTTCCTCAAGCGACTTCCCGACGCGGAGGAACTCCTGCACGATCGCATCGGTGTTGAAGATGGAGGGCTGGCCGAATCCCTTTCGTACGACTTCGAGCGCCCGGAGGAGGAACCGGTCGGGATTCTTCTTCGACAGCTGCACGCACGAGCCGGTGTACGGAAGCCGCATCTCTTCGATCACTTCAAGGACGAGGTACGACAACTCGTTCACCGCGTCCTCGCCACCTGCCGTAACGCCCCCCACGTTGATGAGCGTGAAGTCGTTGTACGTCGCGCTCTGCTCCTCCGTGACGCCCACCTTCGGGGGGGCCGGCTGGTTCGAGAACTTGATCCAGAAGCACTCGAGCAACTCCTTTGCCCCGTCACGAGAGAGGCGGCCTTCCTCGACGTCTCGCCGGTAGAAGGGGTAGAGATTCTGGTCAAGGCGGCCCGGGTTGAGCGAATCCCACTCGTTCAGCTCGGTGATCACCCCGAGGTGGACGAACCAGTACATCTGCAGTGCCTCATGAAACGTGCGCGGGGCGTTGGCAGGGACCCACGAACAGACTTCCGCTATCCGCTCCAGCTCGTCCCTTCGCGCCGGGTTTGGCTCTGCCACGGCAAGCTCTCGCGCGCGCTCGGCGTGCCGCGCGGCGAAGCGGATGACGGCATCGCATGTCAAAGACATCGCGTCGAGTTCGGCCACCTTCGCTTCCCATCCAGCTTGATGACCGCCAAGGATGCGGAGACGTGCCGCCGCGATTCGCGCCTGGAAGTCACGCAACCCTTGGCGGTAGATCTTCCCGTCTAGGACAGCGTGCCCGGGCGAGCGTTGCTCCATAAACTCTGTGAAGACGCCCGCGTCGAACGCGGTCTTCCACGCAGGACTCATGGCTCCGAACACAGCCTCCCGCATCGTTCGGCCTTGCCAGAACGGGATCACCGTCTCGGAGTACGCCTCGCGCGTTCCTTCATCCACTGCAAATGACGTCTTGCTGCGCGTCGCGAGGACCCGCAGATCTTCGAGCGAGTGACAACAGAGCTCGGGGTACGTCGGTGTCACCCTCGCCGCCGGGCCTCTCTCTCCAACGATCAGCTCTCCCTCGCCGATCGAGATCGTCTGGCGCTGCAACACATAGTGGAGGGCGCGAGCGCGACGGACAGGAACCGGGAGGGTTTCCGACGCTTCCTGCTCGAACCGCGTCAGCAGAAGCGCACGCTCGGCGCTCACACTCGGTCGGGTTCCAATGCACAACTGATGCAGCTTACGAACTCGCTCGTTCATTGCGCTAGCCTCCAATCGTCACAGGCCGCCGCGCCTCACGGCGCAGGACGACAGCCGTCCGATCAAGAATCTCCGCCGCCGGCACGTCAAAGCGTCGACAGTCTCGCGGGCGCTCGAGTCGGTCCCGTTTCACTTCCCCAGCTCCGTGGTACGGTAAGACCTGGATCGCCTCCACACCGCGAAGCCCTCGGACAAAACGCCCGATCGCTGCAACATCTTCTTCGTCGCTGTTTACGCCCGGGATCAAGGGAAACCGAATCCAGACCCGCGCTCCGAGGCTGCCAAGCCGCCGCACGTTGTCGAGTATCAGCCTATTGCCGAGGCCGGTCGCCTCGGCGTGCCGCCGCTCGTCCATGAGCTTCAGATCGTAAAGGAAGAGGTCCGCGCACCGGCTCGCCTCTTCGATGATCTCGGGCGCGGCGTGCCCGCAGGTGTCAACGGCCGTCGGGATTCTGGCCCCTTTCGCTTCCCTCAGGGCCGCGAGCGTGAAATCCGGCTGGCCCAGCGGCTCGCCGCCGGACAGCGTGAGCCCGCCGCCCGACTGGTCATAGAAGAGAAGGTCCCGTTCCACCAAAGCCAGAACCTGCGCGACCGTCCGCCGTTCGCCAACCAAGGATCGAGCACTCTGCAGGCAGGCTCCAACGCAGCGTCCGCACCCTCGGCAGGCGTTCCGGTCGGTGACGGCTCTTCCCTCGACGACTCGGACGGCCCCGGCCGGACAGACTGCCGCGCATGCACCGCATCCTGTGCATCGGGCCGCCAGGAACAAGATCTCGGGCGACTCTCGCTGGCTCTCTGGGTTGTGGCACCACGAACAGGCCAAGGGACAGCCCTTCAAGAACACCGTCGTGCGAATCCCCGGCCCATCGTGGATCGCGAATCGCTTGATGTCGAGGACTTGCCCGGCGCGTTCAGTGTCACTGTAGACCCTTGTGGCCATCATCCTGCCTCTGATACAGTCACGACATGACAGTACCGCCAACCGAACCTCGGGTCAATCGTCGACTCGTTGTACAGTGAGACTGAACGCACCGACGGGACCTCGACTCCCGCCGGCGCGTCTCTCCCAACCATAGATCCGGTCCGCCTCGCCTACCCGAGCATGGCCTTCAGGTCCCCTTCCGGAGTCGTAATCGGCTTCAGGCCGTACGCCTTCACGAGAACGTCAAGCACCGCCGGAGTCACGAAGGCAGGCAGCGTCGGCCCGATCCGGATGTCCCGAATCCCGAGGTGCAGGAGGCTGAGTAGGATCACGACGGCCTTCTGCTCGTACCACGACAGAACGAGCGACAGAGGAAGCGAGTTCACATCCGTACCGAACGCGCCCGCGAGCGCCGCGGCAATCTGCACGGCGGAATACGCGTCGTTGCACTGCCCGATGTCAAGCAAGCGCGGTATCCCCCCGATCTCGCCAAAGTCAAGCTTGTTGAAGCGGTACTTCCCGCACGCGAGCGTCAGGATCACGCAGTCTTGCGGGATGAGCTGAGCCAACTCGGTGTAGTAGTTGCGTCCGGACTTCGCGCCGTCGCAGCCGCCGATCAGGAAGAAGTGCCGGATCTTCCCAGCCTTGACCGCGTCGACGACCTTGCCCGCCACACCGAGTACGGCGCTGCGCGCGAACCCCACCATGATCGTCCTGTTAGAGCCGTCCGCAGCGAATCCCTTCTCGTGGAGCGCCGCTTCGATCACCGGCGTGAAGTCACCGTCCGCGACGTGACGGACGCCGGGCCATGCAACAAGCCCCGACGTGAACAGACGTCGGGCGTACGTCTCTCGCGGCTTCTGGATGCAGTTGGTGGTCATCAGGATGGCCCCGGGGAAGGCGTCGAACTCTTTCTGCTGGTCCTGCCAGGCGCCGCCGTAGTTTCCGACAAGGTGCTTGTACTTCTTCAGTCCGGGGTAGCCGTGGGCCGGAAGCATCTCGCCATGCGTGTAGACGTGGATTCCCTTGCCTTCCGTCTGGCGGAGCAGCGCTTCGAGATCCTTCAGATCGTGCCCTGACACGAGAACGGCCTTGCCTGCTACGGGCTCGATCCGGACGTTTGTCGGAACGGGCATCCCGTACTGGCTTGTGTTCGCATTGTCCAGCAGCTCCATCACGCGGAGGTTGACCTCGCCGCAGCGAAGACACATCGCCGTCAGCTCACCCACGTCGCCCGGATCCCCCGCGAGAAAGTCGAGCGCTTCGTGGAAGAACGCCCAAACCTTCTCGTCTTCCTTGCCGAGGATCAGCGCGTGATCTGCGTACGCGGCCGCCCCTTTCAGGCCGTAGGTGAGGAGCTCTTGCAGGCCCACAACGTCCGCCCCCCGTGCGGCGCGCCGCGCCTCGATGTTGATCGCGCGCTCCTGCTCGAGAAGCCCTGCAAGGGAGGCAGCCGGAACGAAAGTAGCCGGCCCACCGAGAGCCGGCGCGGCACCTCTCGCCGCCTTTGCCGCCGCGTTCGCCATCTCCCGCGCTCGATCTCTCATCGCGGAGCCCCGACGCACGAGGGATTCAAGACGCTCCGGATCGAAGTTGACGTTCGTCACCGTGCTGAACAGGGCTTCGATCACGAACCGATCCACGTCGCCATCGCGCGCTCCCGCTTGTCGCGCGCGATGCGCGTACATCGAGATCCCTTTCGTGATGTAGACGAGCAGGTCCTGCAGGGCCGCCGATGTCGGGTCCTTTCCACAGATCCCATACGACGTGCATCCTGTTCCGTTCTTCGTTTGCTCACACTGATAGCAGAACACCCTACGTCCCTCCTCCCGCGACGACGTCCTCAAGGGTCGTCGAGCGCAAATGCTCGAACACCTGTTCCCGAACTCCCGCGACCACGTCACCCAGCGCGCAGCGAGCCCGTCCACACACCGGTGTGCTGAACAGACACCCGTCCTGCCGCATGGGTCCTTCGAGGATCTCGTAGATGTCAAGCAGTCGGATCCCAGAGGGGTGCTTCGCAAGCGCATAGCCTCCGTTCGGACCGCGCCGCGCCTCAAGCAACCCAGAACGTGCGAGGCTCTGAAGCACCTTCGAGAGGTGAGCCCGCGAGACATCCAGAGTGTCCGCAGCCGCAGCCGCCGACAGCGGCTCGGCCGCTCGCGCCAACACGACCATCGCGTGGAGCCCAATCACCGTCGCTTCCGACATCCTCACGAGTTCAGCCAAGAAGGTCTCCTCATTGCCGCATTGTAGTACCAGTATACCGTTGCTTGCCCGTCGCGCAACGGGCTCAAGTTCTTCGCTGCCACGCGCAAGAGAGAGACCTACAGGGGCCGAACATGAAGGGTCTTGGCGCCGCTCTCGCCCCGATCGTTCGCCGTACCTCTCGCATCGCCCGGCCAGCGACGCTCGGGGCGGGTCAGTCCTCTTCCGCCTCGGAGCTGAACAGCTGCTGCAAGAGGTTCCGCTGCAGTTCTGCGAGTCGCTCCAGAGCCGAAGCGATCTTCACACGGTGCTCGATCGGGAACGGCGCAGGGCGCAGGCCGCGGATTCGCTCAAGGTCAATGCGCGGCATGGGATCAGACTCCCGTTGTCGCGCGTCGAGCGATACGTAGGAAAGGGGTTCGCGCGCCTTGAAGATCTCGGCAATCCCTTCTTCCGAGATGTTCACGTACTCTGCAAGCTCCGCCAGCGTTGGTAGTCGCCCGAGTTCGGCGAGCAGTCGCGACTGGGCCCGCTCGATGTGCCGATTCAGCTCCTGCATCCAGTGGGGGGGGCGCGCGCGGACCGCGCCGTCGCGGATGTGGCCGCGCACTTCCCCCTTGATGAGGTTCTCGGCGTACGTCACAAAGGGTTGGCCGTGGGAGAGGTCGAAGTTGTAAACGGCGTTCAGCAGGCCGAGATAGCCCGGCCGGAAGAGCTCGTCCGCCGAGTAGCCGGACGAGCCGAACACATCGCGGACTACTTCCTCGACGAGAGGAGTCGCGAGACGGAGGAGCTCCTCACGCGCGCAACGCTCCCGTTCCGCATCGCCGGAAGCCGCGCGAAGAGACTGCTCCGCGCGCCCGTTCAGAGCCTCGATCATCTCACGTTTCATCTCAGAAGGTCAGTTCGAACCCGAAGGACACGAGTTCGATTCCGTCCCACGTGAACTGCGCCTTCGTGGAAAGATGAACCCCCGCAAACGATACGCCGGCCTCTATGCACTGGCTGGCGAAGCCTGCGTCGTCGAACGTCGTTACGCTGACGAAGGTGAACGGGTCGATTGCCGCCTCGATCGCGATGATCTCGGCCTCGAAGAGGAAGAGGTCGGTGAAGTCCGTCTCGCTCGTCAACGTGACCCCGCACAGTTCGAACGATACGGCGAAGGCCTGCCCGGCGAAGATGACGGGCACAGGCAGCGGGAACACGGGCTCCGCAAACCCGGTCCATGACGTGAAGTGGACTCCACCGATCGCGAGGTCCAGCACGATGTCGATCGCGCTGACAGAGAACGTGCCGTCCACGTTGATCGCAATCAAGAATCCGAGCGACGGATCATCGAAACTGTAGCCAAGCTCGAACACCATCTGGGACAGTCCTGATGCGTCAAACCACGTCGAGTGGCTCGCCAGGAGGCCCTCGAAGGCAAAGGTCAGCCGCAAGAGCTCCTCCTCGAAGAAGAGGCCTTCGACGACCGTCACGTCAAGCTCAGGCGCCTCCACGCACAACCTATCCACGTACAGGAACAGAGAGAGAAGCTCCTGCGAGAACGGCGCCTCGGCACCGCCGAGGACGCTGACCAGATCGACGGCTCCGAACCCCGTCACGCTCGCGAATCCAAGACCGCACGGGATCTCGGTCTCGAACGACAACACGATGCCCATGTCGTAGCTGGGCGTCTGGACGATGCTGATGTCGGCAAAGATCCAGTCAATGCCCAGTTCGACACCCACGAAGCACAGGTCGAACGACAGTTCATTCCAATCGAACTCAGGCTCGAACCGGACGTCCTCTGAAATGCGGGCCAGTCCAAGGTCGACGACAAGAACGACCCGCTGGAACGTGAAGTCCGTAAGGTCGAACCTCGTCTCCGACTGCAGCGCAAACCCGGGAACCTCAAACCCCAGGCGAAGGTCGGAACCGACGTTGTAGGCTGCCGGCGGAACGGGCGCGTACGTGATTTCAAGCCCTACGCTGGCAGAGAACCCCAACCCCTGGTTGCTCGCCCACGCCGGCGCCGCCGCCACGAGGATCAATGCAGCAGCCACTGCGGCTCGCCCTATGCCTTTCCAGAGCATCATGCCCTCCTCCCGGAATCCACTGCCCGAGAGTAGGGCGAGCCCGTCACGCGAGAGGGGAAAAGGTTTGGCGGAGTGGCGCGGGTTCGTCACCGCGCTTCGGGACATCTGTACCCCACCGCCGGGCTATGGCGAGGACGTCGCCCTCTGGGCAGGAGGCGCACAGGCTCACCCCTTGCCCCGCGGCTTCTCAATCTCCATCTTCATTGCGACCAGGCCCGTCAGCAGTTTGGGGTAGAAGTCCGTCGACTTCTGCGGCATCTTCTCGCCGTGATCGGCCACGCGCACGACCTCCTCGGCCCCCGTCGGGTTGAGGAGGAAGAAGATCTCCTCTGTTCCCGATGCGATGGCATTCTTCCCCTTCTCGAGCGTGACCGAATAAGTGATGTTGCGCTGCTCCTCGAGCGCTCGTGCGTCGATTCCCAACAGGGGTTCCAAAATGGCCCCGTGCAGGATGGAGACGTCCAGCCGCTTGTAGTCCGCGGACCACGTCCCCGCGATGAGCCGATCCATCGCTCGTTCGTCGCGTAGGGCAAGCGTCGCGTGGACGCCGCGCGCGTAGAGCCCGAATGTGTGTCGTCCCTGCCCCGCTCGGACCGCTGCCTCCATCGCCTCGAACGAGGGGAACCGCGTTACCACGAACTCCTCCGACGCCTTGGCGAGGAAGCGCTCCGCGTCGAACTGCGGAATCCCATGCACAAGCCGGTGAATCGGGCGAATGGACATGCCCGGCTCGGCCACGTTGAACAGCGTCATCAGCCGCTTGTCGTACGACTCAGCTGCACCCGGAACCCATCCCTTGTCAACGCACTCGCGCAGATAGTTGGTCGACGTCTCAAATCGGTGGTGTCCGTCCGCGATGTACAGCTCTTTCTTCCGGAGCGCTTCCTGCACGCCCCGAATCACGGCGGGGTCAGTGACCTTCCAGACCCGGTGCACATTTCGGTCCGCGTCTTCTGCCACCATGTCCGGGCGGGCGCCCGCCGCGGCGTCCTGAAGCATCCGGTCGGCGCGCCGGTCGCGATCCTGGTACAGCATGAACACGTGCTCGAGGTTCGCCTCTGTTGCCCGCATCAGTTTGAGGCGGTCCTCTTTCGGCCCTTTGAGCGTTCGCTCGTGCGCGTGCACTCCCTCAGGCTCGAGCTGCGCCAGCGCCATGAAGCCCTTCCGCGTCAATCGTTCGCCGCCGAACGTGTACTCCTGGTGGTACACGTACAGAGCAGGAACCTCGTCGCGAACGAGAATCGCCCGCTTCAGCCAATCTTGGAGCGTCTCGGCGGCTCGCGTGTAGACGTTGCGCTGCTCGTTGTCTCCCGCCTCTACGCGCCCCTTGGTGATTCGCACGATGTTGTGCGGATGGCGCGCATACAGCGTCTCCTGCACATCGTCAGGCACCCTATCGTACGGAGGAGCCACGACGTCGCTCAGATCGCCAACCTCTCGAAGGGCAAAGTGAATGCCGCGGAACGGAAAGACCTGTGCCATCGTTTCCCCTTACTTTCCCGCCTTGAGGGCGAACTCGATCACGATTCGTGCTGCCTCATCGCCCACTCTGGCCTGAGCTTCCTCGGTGGCAGCGCCGATGTGGGGAGTGAGCGAGACGTTCGTCTGCCGGAGAATCGGGCTGTCGGCCGCGGGCGGCTCGGACGCGAACACATCCAACGCGGCGCCGGCCACCTTCCCCGTCTCCAGCGCGCGGACGAGGGCGACCTCATCGACGACCCCGCCGCGAGCGCAGTTGATGATGCGCACGCCCGCCTTCATTCGCGCCAGCTCTCTCTCTCCGATCGCCGGACCGGCCGCGGGATCATACGGGATGTGAAGCGAGATGAAGTCGCTTGTGGCGAGAAGCTCGTCGAGCGACACGAACCGCGCAACCTTCGGAATGGGGCTCGCCGAGAGGAATGCGTCGTAGCACACCACCGTCATCCCCAGAGCATGCCCTTTCTGCGCCAGCGACTGCCCGATGCGGCCGATCCCGATGATGCCGAGCGTCTTGCCCGCGATTTCGACTCCCTCGAGCTGCTTCTTCTCCCACTTCCCTGCCTTCATGGACGTTGTGCCGCGCCCGATCTGCCGCGCGAGAGACAGCATGTGCCCCAGCGCCAGTTCCGCGACGGAGTTGGAGCTCGCTCCGGGTGTGTTGCGGACCTCGATCTTCTTCGTCTGCGCGTGCGCCGCATCTACGTTGTCGAGCCCTACGCCGGCACGGACGATGAGCTTGAGGCGAACGCCAGCATCGATGACCTCGGCCCGCACCTTAGTGGCACTCCGCACAACGATCGCATCGTACGAAGCGATCTCGCGCAGGAGAGCCTCCGGAGTCAAGTCCGTCTTCTCGTCCACGACGAGACCGGCGTCGCGCATCGCCTTCACCGCACTCGCATCAAGAGGATCCGAAGCGAGAACCCTGAATGCCATCTCGATTCCTCCTAGAGTCCGACGATCGTGTCGATCGCCCGCAGCAGCCCTTGAATCTGGTCGATCTGGACGTCGCCCATGTGGGCAATGCGGAACGTCTTGTTCTTCAGATCCCCGTAGCCGTTCTCAATCCGCGCGTTGTAGTCGTTCACGAGCGATTTGACCATCGCCGACGCATCGATCTCGCGGGTGTTCTTCACGCAGGTCAGCGTCTCCGACCAGTAGCCCTTCTCGGGATAGATATCGAAGTACTTCTTCGCCCACGCCTGGACAATGCCGGCCATCTTCGCGTGCCGCGCGAACCGGTTCTCGATCCCTTCGGCCATGATCGCGTCAAGCTGCGCGTCGAGGGCAAACATCTGCGGGATCGCCGGGGTCGCCGGCGTCTGGTTCTTCTGATGGAACTTGTACATGTCCGGCAGATTGAAGTAGTAGCTGCGCGGCGGAACCGTCTTCGCCCGCTCGAGTGCCCGCGCGCTCACCGCCGCCACGGCGAGTCCGGGCGGCAGTGCGAACGCTTTCTGCACGCCGGCAAGAACGTAGTCGATCCCCCAGGCGTCCGTGTCAATCTTCGCGCCGGCCATGCCGCTCACGGCATCGACAAGGAGAAGCACGTCGGGGTAACGCCGCACGACTTCGGCGATCGCTTCGAGCGGATTCATCATCCCGGTCGACGTCTCGTTGAACACGAGCGTCACTGCGTCGTACTTCCCGCCGCGGAGTTGAGCGTCCACCATCTCTGGCTTGATCGCGGTGTCCCACGGAACGTCGAACGCGTCGCACGGGACTCCGTTTCCTACGGTGATCTCGTGCCATCGCTTGGAGAACGCGCCGTTCACGAGATTCAGGCAGCGCTTGGCCACGAGATTCGTCACCGCCGCCTCCATCGCTCCTGTCGAGGACGAGGTGAACAAGAGGACGGGCTTCTCCGTGAACAGAACCTTCTGCAGCTTCGGCTGGATCCGCGCGTACAGTTCAGAGAATTCCGGCGATCGGTGGTGGATCTGCGGCGTTGCGAGTTCCTTCAGGATCTCTGGTCGGACCTCGGTCGGCCCCGGCGTGAAGAGACGCTTGAACATGTTTTCCTCCGTACAAGCGGACGTTTCGTCGCGCCGGGAGGATACTACGGTCCGTTCTGCGTCGCAACGATTCTCCTCTGCTCGGGGTTGGACGTGCGCGAGACTGAGACTAGAATCCCTCGTCGGGCATCAAAGGAGGCACCATGAGTGTCGGGCTCATTGTCGCTCTAGGCGTCGCGGCCGTCGTCCTTCTCTGGGGCGTTTCCACCTACAACCGATTCATTCGTCTGCGCGTACGGGCAGAGGAGTCGTGGCGCGACATCGACACGCAGCTCAAGCGGCGCTGGGACCTGATCCCGAACATCGTCGAGACGGTCAAGGGCTATGCGACGCACGAACGCGAGGTGTTCGAGCGCGTAACACAGGCCCGCGCTCGCGCGCAAGCTGCCACCACGCCGAAGCAGCAAGAGGCGGCCGAAGCCCAGCTCCGCAGCGCGATGCTGAACCTGTTCGCCGTGGCGGAAGCCTACCCGCAGCTCAAGGCCAACGAGAGTTTCCTGCAGCTGCAGAGTTCCCTCGGCGAACTTGAGGACGCAATCCAGAAGTCGCGGCGGTACTACAACGCGATCGTGCGAGACTTCAACACGGCGCTGCAGGTCTTCCCGGGCAGCCTTGTCGCCGGCGTCTTCGGTTTCAAGTCGCGCGAGTTCTTCGCTCTCGAGGATGAGGCACAGCGCGAGGCGCCGAAGGTGACCTTCTGATGAGGGCCTGCGCCTGCGGCTTCATCGCTGCGGCTCTCCTCGGGTTCGCCGCCTCCGCGTCGCTTTACGTTCAGGATTTCCACGCGGATCTCGTCCTCTCTTCGCAGGGAAGCCTGCGCGTTGTCGAGACCCTGACGGTTGTCTTCCAGACCGCGCATCACGGCATCGAGCGCTACATCCCCGTTTCGTACCGCACTCCGGTTGGACCGCGCGTGACGATCGGTTTCCACCTCGACGACGTGACGATGGACGGGGCTCGCGTGCCGACTGCGAGACACCGATCCGGAGGGCGGGAGTACATCCGGGTTGGTGATCCCGACACCACCCTCGTCGGGACTCACGTCTACCGGATCGCATACTCCGCCGACCGAGTACTCCTCTTCCACCAGAACGACCTACAGCTCTACTGGAACGTGACCGGGAACGACTGGCAGATCCCGATTCGGCAGGCGAGCGCCGCTCTCACGCTTCCATCCGGCCTCCCCGGCGGCCAGGTGAGCGCCGTGAGTTACTCCGGGTACTTTGGCGCAGCGGGTCCCGGCCAACCCGTCTCGCTGAATGACGCCGGACAGCTGTTGTTTTCCACCGGTATCCTCAACCAGGGATCCGGATTCACCATCGATCTTTCGATCCCCCGTGATCTCCTGACGATCCAGCCCCCCACGTTTCTCCAGAACCTGTCTCGGTTCCTCTGGGACAACAAGCTCGCTGCCCTGCCGATCGCCGCGTTCATCCTCATGTTGGTTCTCTGGTTCCGTCTCGGCCGCGATCCGCAGAAGGGCGTCATTGCGCCCGCTGTCGAGCCCCCGTCGGATCTCGGACCGGGCGAGGCGGGAGTCCTGGTGGACGACCGGATGGACCTACGCGATGTCTCCGCGATGGTGATCGGTCTGGCGGTGGGTGGATACCTCGCCATTCGCGAGGAATCGATGCAGGCGGATTCGCTGGCTGACAAGGCGCGCGCCTGGGTGGACGGCTCTCGCGGGTCGTACACGTTCGTCCGAGGCCGCCGCCCTCCTGCCGATCTCGCACTACCGGAGAAGGCCCTCTACGAGGCCATCTTCCCCGATGCAGACACGAAAGAGACGCCGCTTGATGCGCTTGAGAATCGGTTCTACAAACACCTCCCAACGATCCGGCTGCGACTCTTCGACGAGGTTATCCGCAAGAAGCTCTATGCCCGCAATCCCGAGCGGACCCGTGGCACCTACGCAGGGTGGGGCGGGGCTCTCGTGGCCGCCGGCGTGGGGCTCGGGGTCTTGACATCGTCCCTCTACGTGGCAGTCGCGATCGCTCTGTCCGGGCTCGTCGTCGTCGCGTTTTCGCCGATCATGCCACGCAAGACGCAGAAGGGCGTTGCCGCCCTGGCCGACGTGCTTGGACTTGCCGAGTACATCCAGCGCGCCGAGGTGAAGCGGATCGAGTTCACGGACGCGCCCGCGAAGAGCCCCGAACACTTCGAGAAGCTCCTCCCGTATGCCGTTGCCCTCGGCCTGACCACGATCTGGGTGCGCCAGTTCGAGGGACTCCTGAGCCAGCCGCCGCAGTGGTACGTCGGAGCGTCGACGTTCAACGGACACCTCTTCGGTCTATCCCTGGGGCGCCTCTCGTCGGGAATGCAGAGCACCTTCGTGTCGGCTCCGCGCACGGCTCCGAGCGGCCGCTCGGCGTGGGGAGGTCGCAGCACGTTCGGCGGCGGGTTCTCCGGCGGAGGATTCGGCGGCGGGGGAGGCCGCGGTTGGTAGTCTCTAGACCTTCACACGGTTTCGGGTACGATGTGCTCGCGAAGGGGTGGTTGATGAGTTCGATGCATCGGGTCGCTCTCTGGGCACTTGTCGTACTGGCTGCTGCGAGTTTCGTTGCGGGCGCAGCGGAGCTTGCCTCCGGTGTCCTCGAGTGGAGCTCGGATCGCCCGCTTTCTTGGAGCGACTTCCAGGGGCTTCCGCCGGCCGGGGCCGAGAAGACGATCTTCGTGGCCCAGCCGTACTTGTCGCTCGGCTGGAGCGCATCCTACTACGCCAAGGGCAACGGGATCGAAGCCACAGCAGTCGTCTCGGCCCTCACCGTTACGAATAGCCTCGACCCGTCTCTCTCTTGGGTCGTGCGCTCGCGCGTAAACGCCGACGTACTGCGCCACGAACAGCTGCACTTCGACCTCCAAGAGGTTTACCGTCGGCTTCTCGACGTGACCCTCCGGGTTCTGACGGTGACCCGTCCGGGGAGTGCTGAGGAGTGCAAGCAGGCTCTCAGCAACCTCGCCGACTCAACAAGCGCAGCGATTCTTGCTCGCGCAAACGCAGCTCAGGAAGCATTTGAGACGGAGACGGCCCACGGGGAGTATCTCCAGAGGCAAGCTTACTGGGAAGACCGAATCTGGTACCTTCTCCAGAACCCGACCGCCGCGCCGTAGGCCGGCTACCAGCCCCGTACCTCACGAGGAGTTCACGGAGATCCCCTCTCGCCCGGACTTCGAGCAGCCGCGCCGCAAACCGGACACTCCCTGCCCTGTCGCGGGTACATACGATTGGAAGGTCACGCCAGCCTCCTGGCCAGAGACCTCCTTCACGCCGCACGGGGCG
>CAYUSW010000089.1:0-3295 GCA_964447445.1 uncultured Thermotogae bacterium | reverse complement strand
GACCCAGATCGCACGCGCACACGAGAGACGATGTACGGTTTTGACGTCGTGCGCATCCGTCGTGGGCTGCCGGAACTGCGTCTTGGCCGACGACGGCTGGGAGGCTGCGCGGCGGCCCCCGCTGCGGCTGGAGATCCCACGCGTGCGCCTTCTGCCCAGGTCGATGCCCCTCCGCCTGAAGAGGCCCCAACGCCGCGGGTGGTGGCAGCGCGGATCGCGCTCTTCCTGCCGCGCATCGCCTATCGGCTTGCGCGCCGCACGATTCGGTGGCTGTGGAAGCCGCTCCGATGGCTTGTCATCCCGATTCGCTTCTACCAGGCGGCGAACGCAGTTCGCGCGGACATCATCCACGCTCACGATCTCAACACGCTTCCCCAGGCGTACCTCGCCGCCCGGCGGCGGGGGGCCAGGCTCGTCTACGATGCCCACGAGATCTCTACCAGCCGCGTCGGCGACCTCTGGAAGTACACGCGCTTCTGGAAGCGGCTCGAGTCCTATCTCATCCGGCGGGCCAACGCAGTGATCACGACCGACGAGATGCGAGCCGACTTCCTCGCCGACACCTACCGCGTGCCGCGACCCACGGTTCTCCTGAACGTCACGGAGCGCCGCCCCGTCTCCGACGAGGATCTCCTTCGGACCCGGTTGGACATGCCCGCAGACATGCCGATCGTGATCTATCAAGGCGGACTGCAACCGGACAGGGGACTCGAGCAGCTCATTCGCTCCGTCTCGAGGATCGAGCGCGGCGTCGTCGTGTTCGTGGGCGACGGACGGCTGCGCGAGGCGCTCGCGGCGCTGGCCGAGGAGTATGGGGTTTCCCACCGGGTCCACTTCGTCGCCGCCGTGCCCCCCGAGCAACTGCTTGACTACACCGCTTCGGCCGACGTCGGCGTTCAGGTGCTGCAGAACACGTGCTTCAATCACTACTCGACCACGTCAAACAAGCTCTTCGAGTACTTCATGGCCGGCATCCCTGTGGTCGCCAGCGACTTCCCCGAAATACGGCGCGTCGTCCAGGAGTTCGATGCCGGAGTCCTCATCGACCCGCATTCGCCTGCCGCCATTGCGGAGGGAATCAACGCCGTGCTTTCAGACCCTGCCCGCTACGACACCCTTCGGCGGAACGCGGTCCGCGCGGCCGAGAAGTACAACTGGGACAACGAACAGGAGAAACTGATCGAGGTCTATCGTCGTCTGGCGGATGGAGGCGCGGGCTTGTGACAACCCTGACGGTGGTAGGATCGCGCCCGAATCTCGTGAAGGCGGCAAGCCTCCTGCGAGCGCTTGATCAGCATTCGCTCGGAGAGTCCGTTCTCGTGCACACGGGGCAGCACTACGACCACGAGATGTCCGGTCAGTTTTTCGCCGACCTCGGGATCCGGGAGCCTGATGTGAACCTGAACGTCGGTTCGGGCAGCCACGCCCAGCAAACCGCGAGGATCATGGAGAGGTTCGAGGGTGTTTGTCTCGAACGCCGGCCGGACGTCGTCGTCGTTGTCGGCGACGTCAACTCGACCCTCGCGGCCGCGCTGGTGGCGGCAAAGCTGGGGATCGCCGTCGCCCACGTCGAGGCCGGATTGCGAAGCTTCGATCGGTCGATGCCAGAGGAGATCAATCGGGTTCTCACGGATGCGCTGGCCGACTACCTGTTCGTCACCGAAGCAAGCGGCACGGCCAATCTCCTGAGGGAGGGACAGGACCCCAGCAAGGTTCACATGGTCGGAAATCTGATGATTGAGACCCTGATCATGTTCCGCGCGGCCGCGGCACGGTCGGAGGTCTTGTCAGATCTGGGTCTGGCGCCGAAGGGCTACGCTGTCGTTACGCTTCACCGCCCTTCGAACGTCGACAATCCCCTCGTCTTCTCCCGCCTGTTGTCTTGTCTGCAGAGAATCGGTCGTCGGCTGCCGGTGATCTTCCCCATTCATCCTCGGGCTCGAGCGCGGCTGACCGCACTCACTCCCGACGTCCTGGCAGCGTGGCGTGATGCCACCGGGCAGGTCCCTGGGCACGGCTGCTACTTCGTACCGCCTATGGGATACCTCGATTTCCTTCGACTGACCCAGGACTCTCTGTTCGTGATGACCGACTCGGGGGGCATCCAAGAGGAGACGACGTTCCTGCAGGTGCCCTGTCTCACGTTGCGTGACAACACCGAGCGGCCGGTGACCGTCGAGATGGGGACGAATCGGCTGGTCGGAACGGATCCCGAGGCGATCGAGAGGGAAGCAAACCGCGTGCTCGATGGGGATGCTCCTCGAGGAAGGGTTCCACCGCTCTGGGACGATCGAGTCTCATCGCGGATTCTGGATGTGCTGCAGAAGCGCCGGCCGCAGGGCACGTAGGAGCGAAGGGGAGGCCTATCCCTTCCCTGCTATAGGGCGCCCGCGGGTGGAGGTGAGTTGTGGAAGGTGTCGGAGTCAGAAAGGCGCGTACTCCCTATCTGCGGGAGCTGCTTGCCAGACGTGAACTCCTGGGCTATCTCGTGCGCAGCAATCTGAAGGCCATGCACCGCTACACGCTCCTCGGCTACTTCTGGTGGATGCTTGAGCCTCTCTTGCTCATGGGCATCTACGTGATCGTCGTCGGCGAGCTGCTCGGCGCAGGACGCGAGGCATTCCCGGTGTACGTCTTCTGTGCCCTTCTGCCTTGGCGTGCGTTCCTGAACTCCGTCAACAACGCCATGTCAACCGTGGCTCACAGCGGCCGGATCATGAAGCTCGTGGCCTTCCCTAAGGCCATCCTGCCCATCGCGGACGTATTGACCAACTATGTGAATCTGTTGTTCGGGGTGCCCATCCTGCTTGGCCTTGCCTGCTTCTTCGGCATCTCCTTCACCCCCCATCTGCTGTGGTTCCCTCTGATCATCGCCCTGCAGCTGGCTCTCACGCTCGGCGTGGCTCTGTTCTTCTCGGCCGTCAACATTTACGTGCGCGATACGGAGAACCTGAGCAAGTATCTGTTCCGCGCCCTCTGGTACCTCTCGCCGGGCTTCTATGGGCTGGAGCGGATTCCGGGGCACTTCCTCCTTCCCTACAAGCTGCTCAATCCATTCGCCGTCTTCTTCACTGCGTATCGGGACGTCGTGATGTACGGGCAGCCACCGGACTTCAAGTATCTTGCGTGGGCAGGCTGCGTCTCTCTCGTCGCATTGGTCGTCGGCGGGGCAGCGTTCGTCCGTTTGGAGCGTGGATTTGTGAAGGTCATCTGATGGAGACCATCATTCTCGAGGGCTGCGGCGTTCACTACTCGCTCCATGCCAGATCGGAGCGATCGATCAAGGCGCGAGTGC
>CAYUSW010000088.1:0-4675 GCA_964447445.1 uncultured Thermotogae bacterium | reverse complement strand
CCGGGCCGCGAGCTATCGTCGTGCGGTATGAATGCCGCGGCCTAGCGCGTTCTCGCACGCCTCGTGGAATCCCTCCGGCAGCGTGGGATGCGCGTGCACAGTCTCCGCGACCTGCTCCAACGTCAGCTTATGTCGCACGGCCAGGGCGCCCTCGGCGAGGAGATCGGACGCCTCGGCTCCGACGATCGTCACGCCGAGGATGCGGTGATCTGCGCTCGACGCGACGACCTGGAAGAAGCCCTCGCTCTCGCGCATTCCCAGCGCTTTGCCCAGGCCGGCGTAGGCAAATCGCCCGACGACGACCTCGTATCCTGCAGCGCGTGCCGCGGTTTCGCTCAAGCCGACGGACGCGACCTCGGGATCGGTGAACACCACCTGCGGGATCAGCTCGGCTGGAGTCGCCGCGTGGACGCCTCCCGCCATAGCGTGCGCCGCGACGATGCCGTCGGCCGAAGCCTTGTGCGCGAGCATCGGACCTGGGACCACGTCGCCAATCGCGTAGATGCCCGGCACCGATGTCTCGCAGCGCTCGTTGACGAGGATCGCTCCGCGGCGGTCGACTTCCATGCCGGTCACGTCAAGGCCGAGTTCGGCCGAGTTCGGCCGCCGGCCGACCGCGACGAGCACCCGATCCGCGTCCAGCATGGTGCCATCGCTGAGCGTGATCTCGACTCCCGCGCCTTTCCTGCTCTGCGACGCGGCACTGACACCATTCAAGACGCGGATCCCGGCCGACGCGAGGCCGCGTTTCACGACCGCGACCGCCCTCCGGTCGAGCCCCAGCGGCGCGAGGACCTCCGGCAGGAGCTCGACGACCGTCACCTCGCTGCCGAGCCTGCGGTAGACGGTGGCGAGTTCCAGGCCCACGACGCCCCCTCCGATGACGACGAGGTGGCGCGGGATCTCGCGCAGACTGAGCGCATCGTCCGACGACCAGATGAGCGGATCGGAAGACGGAAACCCGGGGATCTCGATCGAGCGCGAGCCGGTTGCGATCACGAGCCGTTCGGCTTCGAGGCTCGTGCCGTCGGTCAGGCGAACCTTGCGGGGACTCACGAGGCGGGCGCGGGAGTGCATGACCTCGACCGCGGCCGCTTTCATCAAGTCGGCGATTCCTCCCGCGAGGCGTGTTGTCACGCCCTCTTTCCAGGCCGCGAGTGTCGGAAGGTCGACGACGGGTGCGGAGAACGCTACGCCCATCTCGGCCGCGGTCGAGGCCTGATGGAGAAGGCGCGTCGCCGCATACAGCGCCTTGGTCGGGATGCAACCCCAGTGAAGGCACACTCCGCCGAGCTCCTTCTCTTCGACGAGCGCGACGCGTAGCCCGAGTTGAGCCGAGCGCAGCGCGCAGACGTAGCCTCCAGGTCCTCCTCCGATGATCGCAACGTCGTATCCCATGGCTCTCCTCTCCGGCCATACCGTAGCTTCCATACGGAACACCTTCAAGGGAAGCTCAGCGGCCGCGGGCGCAGCACCTGCGAGCGGCCCTATCTCGAAGGATGGCGACGTCTGGCGGCATCGCGCGTTTTCGACAAGAGCCGTGGACAACGGCACTCGCCACCCCAGGCACGCGCCCGAGATAGCCCCTTTTCGGGGTTGGCATCGCCGTACCGCCCCAGGCTGCACAAGAGATGTGCCACGCTCTGCCGGGCGTCAGCACCGGCGGTTTCTCAAGGCCTGGGAGGCACTGGAGCGGCGGGACGAGGCGGCGTTTCACCGCGCAGGAGGGCGGCGACGACATCGATAAGGGCATCTCGATTTCCCATTCGGACGCGCACGAGGCAAAGCTCTTGTCGCGCGCGGTCGGCCACGAGGTGCGTGGCGTGAGCGTGTGTCGCGATGAGAAGGGCCTTGTCGCACGCGAGAGCCTTCTCGACTGCGGCGGCGAACCCGGGCGCTCGCAGCTCCATCGGCGCGATTTCGTCGATCACGACGAGATCCTTCGTCCCAATGGCGTGCAGGATAGCGGGCACGCCGACGCGTTCGATGGCTTCGACGTCGACCGCATAGCGGCCCACGTGGGTGCCTCCCGTGGCCTGGGCGCGAGCGAAGAGACACTCCTCGCCCGTGGCGAGGTCGACGAGGGAAAACCCCACGCGGTGTCCGCACTTCCGGACTTCCTTGGTCAAGAAGCCGCCCACCGTTGCGGGAACCAAGGCGAGTACGCGCTCGATGAGCGTCGTCTTCCCGACGCCCGGTCGTCCTGTGATTGCGACGCGTCCCTTGATCGCCATGGAGCGCGATTCTACTCTCTTTCCCTCGAAGGACGCCCGTGCGGGTGCAGAATTCCCATGGGCCTCCCCGTCGTGACGCAGGGTGAGAGGAGAACACGTGGATGCTCCAAGCGAGCGGTGGATCGGACATCTGGACATGGATGCCTTCTTCGCCGCGGTGGAGCAACTCGATCAGCCAGCGCATCGCGGCAGGCCCGTGATCGTAGGCGGGCTTGGACCTCGGGGCGTCGTGTCCACGGCCTCCTACGAAGCCCGTCGGTACGGAGTCCACAGCGCGATGCCGATGGCGTTGGCGCGGAAGCGCTGCCCGGACGGAGTCTTCCTCCCCGGACGGTTCGAGCGATACCACGAGATCTCGGAGCGCGTGCATGGGATCCTCTTGCGGGCATCGCCGGTGCTCGAGACCGTGTCGCTCGACGAGGCGTTCTTCGATCTGTCGGAGCTCGGGGCTGCGGGCATCGAAGTGGCCCGCGTTGCCAAGGAAGAGGTCCGGCGGGAGACGGGGCTCACGTGTTCGGTGGGTGTCGCGCCCAATCGTTTCCTCGCGAAGATGGGATCGGAACTCTCGAAGCCCGACGGCTTCCTCGTCATCCGCCCCGAGGAGGTCCGTCAGATCCTCGATCCGCTCCCGATTGGGAAGATCTGGGGCGTCGGCGAGGTCACCGAGCGCCGGCTGCGTGGACTCGGAATCCTGCGCATCGCCGACCTCCGCACGGCTCCCGTGGAACTCCTCGAGCGCGAATTCGGGCGCATGGGGCCGCGATTGAGCGAGTTGGCACGCGGCGAGGACAACACACCGATTGCCGGAGAGTCGGCGTCAGTGTCCATGTCGCGCGAAGTGACCTACCCCGTGGATCTTCTCCACCCGAGCGAGATGGAGGACGAGGTGCGCCGCCTTGCCCGCCATGTCGCGGGACAGCTCCAGGCGGAGGCGATGTTGTGCCGAACCGTTCGCATCAAGATCCGCTACCCCGATTTTCGCACGATCACGCGCCAGATTCGGGTGGCCGTATCCACAGATTCGGAGAGCCTGATCGAAGCTCTGGCGATCCACCTGCTTCGTCGGCGTGCCGGGCTCGACGAGCGCGGAGTTCGCCTTCTTGGCGTGGGGGTGTCGGGGCTTGCTCCGGCAACGTCTCGACAGCTGTCGCTTTTCGACGCGGACCGGACGGGGCAGTGAAGCCGGGGACACCAAGCACCTCGCGTGGGGAAGCAAACGGTAGGCACCGAACCGAAGGCGGCCTAGAGTGGCTGGCGAGGTGATTTGGATGAGGAGCGCAGTCGTCGTGTTGGTTGGGCTTCTCGGGACCTGTCTCGCAGCGCAGACAGCGCCGCTGTGCGACTACCGTCCTCCTCTGACCGACCTTTCCGATCTCATCATGTCGTTCTCGTATCAGTACAAGAACGATCCCTACGGCACGAAGCAAAACGACGTCAACCGTGGCCGGTTCATCGTGGACTACAAGCGGCTCTACGACACTGCCGAGTACGGGTTCGACGTAGCCTTGGCAAATCAGCTCGACATCTCACTTCTCGGCGCATCGACCTACTCCACGATCGCTGACGGCAACGTGAAGCGGTACTTGGTCTCCAAGGGCGATGCGTTCGCGTTTGCCGGCGCGAGTGCGCGCAGCTCCTCATCCTACCCATCGTTGGGCGTCTCCGTGAACCTCGGACTTGGGCTGGGGCGGTTCGCCGACGTGACACCGATGGCAATCGCCACGCGGATCGACGAGACGCTCGTGAGCAGCAAGTCGCTCCTGAGCCACCTGCCGAGCGCCAGTCTCGAGATCCTCGCGATCGAGGTTGGAGCCAAAGGAAACTACGAATCAAGGGTCGATCTCCTGTCTGTTGTTCAAGGGATCATTGAAAGCTCGGGCTACGTCCGTCCGGGCGGCCTGAACGCCCTCGACTTGTCGAAGATTGAAGACTTGCTCTTCGATGAGAGCTTCTCCCGGCGCTGCGGATGGGATGGCAAGATCGGCGTCGGATACGAGATCCTGGATCCGTCCGGCGGGACGAACGATCTCCTCGTGACGGCCGCGTTCAACTATGCTTTCACGACGGCGCCGAACGAGCAGTTCCTCGTGCGAGGGAGCCTGTCGGGGCCGCCGAAGATCCTCGAGACGAACCGCGTCGACATCAGCGCCACGTACGACGTCATCGTGTCGGAGTTCCTGAGCGCGAGAGCGGCGTACGTCTTCTCGCGGGAGACGTGGGCGAAGGTGCCAGTGGACACCCACCGCATTGGCGTCGACCTGCTCATGACCCCCCTCGATACCGCGGACGTGAGCCTCAGCGTGATGCTCGAGCATCGCACGTACTACCTCGAGTGGAGCGTCGATCTCCAGTTCGGTTTGAGCATCCAGCTTCTCTAACCGGGGCGAGGTCAACTGGCGCGACCGCGTCTGCGGAGAAGTCCCGCGATTCTGTAGCGTCGC
>CAYUSW010000087.1:0-5009 GCA_964447445.1 uncultured Thermotogae bacterium | reverse complement strand
TCTGCGTGCGCAACTGCGGCGAGGAAATGGACTACCCGAACGTATCGCTCAGCCTGGCGCTGAAGGACGCGGAGGGACGGGTTGTTGGCGGGCTGACGGCGTTCCCTACGATCCGTAACATGGTGCTCGAGGCGATCTGGGTCGATGAGTCGTTCCGCGGGAAGGGGCACGGGCGCCGGTTGCTCCTCGAGGCGGAAAGGATCGCCAAGGACGCCGGCTGCAGCGCGGTCAGCACGCACGCTCTCTCGTTCCAATCGCCTGGATTCTTCCACAGGCTCGGCTACACGACGTATGGCGTCGTCGATGTGGCCATGGACGGACACAAAGAGGATCTCCTGATCAAGAGGCTGGGTGCTGTCGTGGCTCGTCCGGGCGCGCGTGAGCCCGAAGCGCGCCCGGAGCGACCTACTCTCGAGCGGCGCCGCACGGCGGGCGCAAATGAGGAGGCACGTCACATGACCGGGCCGATGGAAGTCTCGATGCTCGACCTGCCCGCCGGCTGGACGGAGAGGGCCGCTACCGCCGAGGACGTCGATCGCGTGGTCCAGCTGATGAACGCCCGCTCGCAGAGATTCTATGGCGAGGATCAGATCACTCGCGAAGACGTCATCGCGTGGTGGAAGAGCGCGCGGTTCGATCTGGCGAAGGACTTCCGCCTCGTCCTTGACGCGCGCGGAGAGATCGCGGGGATTGCCAACATCGAGAACCCGGGAGAGCCGTACGCTCAGATCAGCTGCTCAGGGATCACGCATCCATCCTATCAGACTCTGGATGGCCTTTGGGACTGGCTCCATGCCTGGTGCATCGAGCGCTCGCGCGAACTCATCCCCCTTGCGATGGAAGGGGTTCGCGTGACGGCGATGTCCAACAGCGGCGCACAGGATGCCGCGCGTGCGGCAGCGCTTGAGCACGTAGGATTCTCGGCCGTTCGCGTCGCGAACCACATGCGGATTGACCTCAGGGTCGATGCGGCAGCTCCCGCATGGCCCGACGGCGTCTCCCTCCGGACGTCCGACGTGGAGCGCGATCTCCCCGGCATCGTGGCGCTGTACCAGGAGGCGTGGCGCGACCATTGGGGCTACGTCGACGAGCCGTTCGAGCAGGTGCTCGCCAACTGGAAGGAGGGCGTCGAACGCGACGGGGGACGATTTGACCCGACGTTGTGGTTCCTCGCCGTGAGCGGACTCGAGATCGTCGGAATGTCGCTCTGCCAGCCGCAGATTGCGGATGACACGACGCGCGGCTACGTGCAGGGCCTCGGCGTGCGTCCCGCGTGGCGGAAGCGCGGGATCGCTCTCGCTCTCTTGCGCCACACATTTGCCGAGTTCCGGCGGCGCGGCTACGCAGCGGTGGAGCTCGACATGGACTCCGAGAACCTGACCTGCGCACTTCGCGTCTACGAGCGTGCCGGGATGCGGGCTGTGCGCCAGTCTGTGTTCTACGAGAAGGAGCTGCGGCCAGGGAAGGATCTCGCGACGCGGAGCCTTGCGGCGTAGCTCGCCAAGGTGGTTCTGTCGGCTTGTGTCGAGATCCATCCGGACTTGCCTGATCCTCTTGCTCGAGCTACGCTCGCGGCTGGGTCGGGTCTCGAGGAGGTGCGGGGATGCCCGTTCGCGAGCGGCTTTTCTACCTCGACAACCTGAAGGTCGGATTGACGATGCTCTTGGTCGCGCACCACGTCGGGCAGGCGTACGGGCCGACGGGCGGCGCGTGGCCGATTCAGGAGGCGGCGCGGAGCGTGTTCCTCGGGCCGCTGTTCACGATTGACCGGTCGTTCTTCATGAGCCTCTTCTTCCTCATCTCGGGGTTCTTCTCCGCCTTATCCTACGACGCCAAGGGAGGGTGGCCGTTCGTTCGAGGACGGCTTCTTCGCCTTGGGCTGCCGATCCTCGTCTGGGCGCTCTTGATGGTCCCGCTTCAGCTCTTCGTCTTTGGCGCCCCGGGCGGCGGCGCCAAGGCGTGGCCGATTGACGTTGGTCATCTGTGGTTCCTTGAGCACCTGCTTCTCTTCAGCCTCGTCTATGCCCTCTGGCGCACGGCGCGCGGTCGCGGCACCGCGGCGCCTCTGGCAACGCCCCGGCAGCCGCGAACGTGGGCCATCCTCCTCTTCGCTGTCGTGCTGGCCCTCGTCTCCGGGCTGGTGCGAATCGCCTACCCGATCGATCGCTGGGTCTACGTCTTCGGCTTCTTCCGAGTCGCGTTCGCCGACGTGCCGCGCGATCTCTCGTTCTTCGTTCTTGGTCTCATTGCCTACCGACGGCAGTGGCTACCTTCGTTCACCTCGCGCACAGGACGGATGTGGCTGGCCGTCGCCGGCGTGCTTGCCGTGCTCATTGCCGCCTACGATCTCGCGCTGCATGACCTCTTCCCCATCGGGGAGCCGGCGTGGGGCACCCTGTATGTGTTTTGGGAGTCTCTCTTCTGCTGCGCGGCCTGTATCGGCCTCCTAGTCCTCTTCCGCGACAAGGTCCATGCCGCCGGGAAGCTTGCCCGGGCGCTTGGCAAGAGCCAGTACGCGGCCTACATCCTCCACGTGCCAGTGATCCTCGCGTTCCAGTACGCGATTCTGAACGTGAGCATGCCTCCGCTCGCGAAGTTCGCGATCGTGACTCTGGTGAGCATCCCAGCGACGTTCGCGATCTCGTACGTTGTCCGCAAGCCGCTTCACTTGTAGGCTCTACGGCGCGGCGGAGCGAGGTGGGACGATCCAGGTCTCGAACTCGCGGCAGAGATTGAGCGCGACAGCGGCGGTTTCTATGCCTTCCAGAGACGGACATGCTCCCTGGAAGTGCATAGGGATGACAAAGCGGGGGGCGATGGCCGTGGTGACTCGATCGGCCCGTGACGTGTCGAGCAACCACCAATAGGGCACCAGGGCGACGTCGATGCCGAGACTCGCCCACCCGAACTGCGCCGCGAGAGCCTCCGGGGAAACGTCGGCGCTCGCGTCCCCCAGGTGGAGGACTCTCATACCTCCGATCTCGACGAGAAACGCGAGGTTGCTGCGGCCTGCTCCGTGAGTGACCGAGTACGCCATGACGTGGACGCCGCCGATATCATGCCCGCTCTTCTCGCCCTCCCGGGAGGGAATCCCCACCAGACGCCCTGAGCAGACGTCGAGACTCGCAATGGAGCGTAGTTTGTCGATTGACTCGTCGAGCGAGATGAAGACCGTGCGCGGCGACGCAGCGAGGAACGCAGCGACGGTGGCCGGGTCGAAGTGGTCGTAGTGCGTGTGCGTAGCCAGAGCGAGGTCGATCTCGTCGAATGGATACAGCGCGCCGCGAAGCCTCTCTCGTTCGTTGGCCGTGAGGAAGATCCCTTCGTTCACGAGAGCGTCGATGAGGATCCTGATGCCGCCTGACTCGATGAGGAACCCCTCGTTGCCGATGAACGTGACGATCACGGGGTGATCTTCGGCTACGAACGGGATCGCACGCGTGGCGGCCCTGCCGTCCGAGTCCTCGAGCGTGACGCAGACCTCGGCGGTACCGATCCAGGGACCGCTGTCGGCGGGCATCGGCCGTGTGATCGTGAGGACAGAGCCTTCGAGTACGGCCTGAAGCGGATCAGGTGCGGCGACGCTCCACGTGAGACCCTCACGGCCGTCGGGATCCCAGCCGAAGAGGTCGAGGTCGAGCGGCACGAACGGTTCCGCCGTGTCGGCGACCTGAGACGGAATGCGCTCGATGACCGGATTGTCCGGCACATTCTCGACACGCGCCAACAGGGTTTGGGTCGCGCACACGCCTGCCGGGTTGCAGACCGTGAGCACAAGCTCCGCACGACCGAACCAGTCGACGCTCGGCGGCTGGATCACGAGGTGGCGTTCTGCTGTCAGGCGTACTCGAAGCTCTCCGCCTCCGGCTACGCCCCAGCTGAGCTCTGCATCTGCAGCTTCCGCGTCAGCGACCCAGTCGTCGAGCAGAAGAAGGCCCACGTACGGCGTCCCTTCGCTCGCAACGATCTCCGGGATTGGCCTGAGAACGGGAGCTGCCGCCAGCGCAAGGCTGTGGACGATGGCGCCCAAGACGGCGCCGCAGGCCAGTGTGAGTGCTCCTCTCGTCAGCAACCAACCACCCTCCCGCGCAGCTCGGATTGTAGCCCCCTTGAGCGGTTTCCGCCTGCCAGATGAAAGGGATACACAAGGACGAGTGACGGTGCCCGGCCGTGGTGATAACATCACACTGTTCCGTTATAATGCCTCGCGGTCGTGCCGGCAGAGATGAGACGGGGTGGCAACGCGAGCCTTGCACCATGCGATGAAGAGGTGGCTTGCCAGGAGACGATGTGAAACGCGAACAGTGGAAGGGAATGGGTACGTTCACGGCGATCTGGGCTGGCCAGCTCTTGTCGCTCCTCGGCACGGGGATGACTCAGTTCGCACTGACGATTTGGGCGTGGCAGAAGACGGGTCAGGCGACCGCCCTCGCGCTCGTCGGCGTCTGCGCCTTCGCGCCGGTCGTCCTCGTGAGCCCGCTTGCCGGTGCGATCGTCGATCGGGCGAATCGCAAGCTCATGATGATTCTCTCCGACGCGGCCGCCGGGCTCGGCACCCTGACCATCCTCTTCCTCTACCTCGCCGGAACCCTCGAGATCTGGCACCTGTACATTGTCGTTGCCTTCATTGGGACGTTCGGCGCGTTCCAGTTCCCGGCCTACTCCTCGACCATCAGCGTGTTGGTCGACAAGTCACAGTACGCGCGGGCGAGCGGCATGATGTCGCTCGCCGGCTCGATCTCGGGCGTGTTCGCACCGGTCGCGGCCGGCATCTTACTCGCGCCCATTGGAGTGGGTGGAATCCTTGGCGTCGACCTCGCGACGATGACGGCAGCGATCGTCATCCTCCTTCTGGCGCGGATACCGCAGCCGACGGCGTCGGCCGAGGGGGCGAAGGGGCGCGGCTCTCTCTTCCGCGAGGCGGGCTACGGCTTCCGCTACATCCTCGTGCGGCGCGGCCTTCTGGGCCTGTTGGGGATGTTCTTCTTGTTCAACGTGACGACGACCTT
>CAYUSW010000086.1:0-38542 GCA_964447445.1 uncultured Thermotogae bacterium | reverse complement strand
GACGCTCGCCTTCCTCGAACGCACGCGCGAGATCGGCACCCTGCGAGCTTTGGGAACAACCCAGGGTGAGGTGTTTCGACAATTCTTCTCGGAGAGCGCGTGGCTCGCCCTCTTTGGCAGCCTCGCCGGCGTGGTCGTCGGCGCGGTCCTCGCCTGGGGGTTCAACGCCGCCAAGATCGAGTGGCTGCCGCCGGGGACGATCGACGCTTCCGTGCTAACCTCGCTCATCGAACTGAAGACCGTGCTTGTCCCGTTCGCGGTCAGCGCGTTCGCGACGCTCTTGTCGGCTCTATACCCGTCGACGCAGGCATCGCGCCTGCGTGTCGTGGACGCCCTGCGCGTCGAGTAGGAGGACGAAATAGAGATCAAGACCGCCTTTCGCAACGTCTTCCGCAATCGCCGCCGCACGGCGTTCAGCCTCACCGTCATCGTCGTCGGCACCGCGATCTTCCTTTTCGCGCTCGCCTTCATCGGCGAAACCCTGAGATCCTCTCGCACTGCGATCGTCTGCGAGACGGGCGCCGCGCAGGTGGCTGATCGGCGTCTGTTCGAAGACGAGAACGACGGATACGACTACCTCATTTCGCCCGAGGTCCGTGACCGCGTCGTGGCTCTGGCCGCCGACCGCCCGGGAGTCATAGGAACGGCGTGGCAACTCGACTTCGCCGGCTTGGTCGGCGACGAAGAGGGCAGCACGCTGATCCTCGGCCGTGGCGTCACAACCTGTAGCTGCGTGAAGGACTACGACTGCTATGCGATCCAGGGCGCGCCTCTGCCAACGGGCGATGCACGCGAAGCGATTCTGGGGCGCGCTCTCGCGGCCAAGCTGGGCGCAGGGGTCGGCGACCGCCTCAACGTCGCGACAGGCACGGTCTCAGGCAACTTCAACGCGGCGACGATCACGATGGTTGGAACTCTCTCCTACGGCATCGAGACGCTCGAGGAGCAGCTTGGCCTCTTTCCCGTCGGGTTCGTGCAGCGGTTGCTGAAGACGGATGGCGTTGCGCGCATCCTCATCGGACTTGAAGACCCGCTGGAGGCGGCGCAGTTCGCTGCCGATCTCTCCGGCGATCTCGAGGCCGCCGGCATCCCCCTCGAGGTCCGCACGTGGGAAGAACTCTCGCCAAGCTACGAGTCGCTGAAGACGTTCTACGCCGCCTTCTCCGGACTCGCCGGGATCGCCGTGTTCGTGCTCGTGTTCTTCAGCGTGGTGGAGATCCTGACGATCTCGTTCCTCGAGCGCACGCGCGAGGTGGGCACCGTCCGCGCCTTCGGAGCCACACGATGGCGCGTCTTCCGCGGCTTCCTGCTCGAGGGCACGTTCATCGGCGTGCTCGGGGCCGCGATGGGTGCAACGGCCGGCCTCCTCCTGTCGCTCGCGTTCAACGCGCTCGGAGTCACGTGGACGCCGCCCGGCGCCGCGGTGGCGCAAGCGATTCGCCTCGATCTCGCCCCGTCGGTCATCCTCGTTCCGTTCGTCACGGTCGTCTTCGCAACGATCGCCAGCTCTCTCTACCCCGCATGGAAGAACTCACGGCTGCGCGTGGTCCAGTCGCTGCAGAGTGTCTAGTGGCGCGTCGGCGCAAGAAGAAAGGAGTCTAGATGAACAGACGGATCCTGATGGTCGCGACGGCATGCTCACTCCTCTGCGCTCTCGCGCTCGGCGCCACGGCGCAGGCAACCCCCTCGGACGACGAACTCCTGGCGGCACTCGACAACGCCAGGTTCCTCGACGCCGACGTGAACACGCTCCGCATCCGTATCTTGTCCACGACGCCCGAAGAGACTCGCGAGGCCGAGCTTCTGCTTCGCTTCTTCGGCTCCGGCGAAACAGACTCCGCCCGGATCGAGTTCCTGGCGCCGCCCGAGCTCGCAGGGCAGATCTACCTTTCAACACCGGATGCGACGTACTTCTTCGGCCCCGATCTCGACTTCCCGATCAAGACATCGGCGACCGCCGAGGTATTCGGCGACTCCGCCGTCGCGCAGACGAGCGGGATCCGCTTCTTGGACAAGTACACGATCGCGGCGCGCAGGACGGCCTTCGACGCCGACGGAGCAGAGGTTCTGGAGGTCGACCTTGCTGCCGTCGACTTCACGGTGGCCTTCCAGGCGATCACGCTGCGCGTGGACCCGGCCACGTTGCGTCCTCTGTTCGCGACGCTGTTCGCCTTGAGCGGACTCCCGTTCTACGACGTGACGTATGAGGACTACGTGACGCGCGAAAATGGCGACGTCTACGTCAGCGCGCAGAAGATCGCGAACCGCCTCTTCCTCGGCCGCGTGACGACCTCCCAGATCCTCGAGGCATCGGAGGCCGATCTTCCCGCCTCACTGTTCGACCCGACGCTGCTCGGCGCGGTGGGAGGCTGATCCCGCCGTGGCCGATGGGCAACCGCGCGTCCTGTTCAGCCGCTGCCTCGGGTTCGCAGCGTGTCGCTACAATGGACAGACAATCCACGACACGACGGTCGATCTCCTCCTGCCGTTCGTGGACGCGGTGACCGTGTGCCCGGAGATGGAGATTGGCCTCGGCGTGCCGCGTCTACCGATTCGCCTGGTTGCCTTGTCTGAGGAGCCACGCCTCGTCCAGCCGGAAACTGGCCTCGACGTCACGCAGGACATGACGGCATTCGCACGGGACTTCCTTTCCCAGCTCGGCCCGTGCGACGGCGCGGTGCTCAAAGCGGGCTCGCCATCGTGCGGACTCCGCGACGTGCGGCTCTACGCCGGCACGGAGAAGGGATCGTCGCACACGAAGGCTGTCGGGCTATTCGCCAGCGCTGTCCTTGCCGCGCCGCCGATCTGGGCGCTAGAAGATGAAGGGCGACTTCGGAACCACGACCTGAGACAGCACTTTCTCACGCGCCTCTTCTCCCTGGCGCGACTCCGCGTCGTCGCCGAGACGGGGCGAATGGCCGACCTCGTGGCATTCCACGCCGAACACAAACTCCTTCTCATGGCCTACCACCAAACCGAGATGAGGATCCTGGGACGACTCGTGGCGAATGCCGCCCGGCGTCCGGTTCGCGAGATCGCAGGAGAGTACGCGCTCGGCTTCGCGCGCGCTCTCGCGCGCCCGCCACGAAGGGCCTCGGCGGTCAACGTCCTCCAGCACGCGTTCGGCTACGTCTCGGACCGTCTTGTCGCACGAGAGAAGGCATTCTTCCTAGAGACCCTCGAAGGCTACCGCCTCGGCCGTCTGCCACTCGCTGCCGCAAGCAGCCTCATGCGCTCCCTTGTCGTCCGATTCGACATCGTCTACCTGTCCGACCAGGTCTTCTTCCAACCCTTTCCGGAAGGCCTCATGCACGTGCTCGACTCGGGCAAGGGGCGCGACGTCCGCTAGCAGAGGCCGACGTGACGCCGGCACCTCGAAACGAGACACGTGACGCCGGCCTGCTGTAAGCTCCGTGCTAGGCTCGGGTTCTCCAAAGAGGAGGGACACATGGAAAACGGAAAGCGTATCGCGATCTTCGGCCTTGCCGGCCTGCTCCTCGCGGCGGCGCTCGTCGGTGTCGGCCAACAGGTGGCCGCGCCGCAGAGTACGCTGCGCGCGGGTCCAAGCGCAGTCGATCAGGTGCTGACCTTTGTCGAGAGTGCGTCCAACTACTTAGGCCAGGGCTTGCTCTACGTCCTGAACCTCATTACGAAGGACCGGCTCTCAAGCGATCTGGAAAAGCCGCTCGGATACCTGGCGTTCATCACGCTGATCCTCGTCTTCTTCGGGCTGATCGAGTTCGCCCGCAAGGTGATCTGGATCGGCATCATCATCGGCTGGGTGCTCCTCATCGTCCGCATCGTCCTCGACGCGTTGAAAGTGTAGTCAGACCTCGGTTCAGACTGCCGACGCCTCGCTCGAACCACGCGGCTTTGCGCCGAGTACTCCCCACACACCTGCGAGCACGAGCGCCATCCCGCCTGCATCCGCAACCGTCATGCGCTCTCCGAGCCACACCGCGCCGAGCACGACGGCGATAGCCGGGTTCACGTAGGCATATGTCATCACCACGCTCGTGGGAAGCACCCGCAAGACCCGCACAAACGACGTGAACGCTGCCACGGATCCCGCGAGTACCAGGTAGGCGAAGGCACCCCACCCCGCCGCGGACGGCGCCGGCAGAGGCTCGCCGAGCGCAAGGAAGAGAGCGACGAACCCTACCGCGCCGAACACGTGGAGGTATCCAGCAGAGGCGACAGGGCCGACGGCCACGGGTCGTCGCGTCTGCAGCACGGACCCACCCGCCCACGTGACCGGCGCAATGAGCAGGGCCAGAGTCGCAGCGGAGTCTGCTCCTCCCGCAGCCATGAGCTCGGGAGCCGCCAAGAGGATCAGCCCGCCAAAGCCTACGGCCAGGGAGAGCACGAGTCGAAGCGAAGGTCGAGTGCGATCCAGGATCGACTCGATGACGGCCGTCCAGATCGGCAACGCCCCGACGAGGAGAGCCGCGTATCCGGAGGCAGTCCTCCGCTCCGCCCAATTCACGAGTCCGTTCGCCAAGGGGAACATGAGCAGGCCGGTGATCGCCAGAGTCAGCGCATCCCGGCGAGACAGGGCGAGTCTCGCTCGTCGCAGTCCCGCCCACCCCAGCAGAATCCCCCCGGCCAACGCCATGCGCAGGGCTCCGAGTGCGAAAGGCGGGAACCCGCCCTCCGGCCTCACCGCAACCCGAATCGCGAGGTACGTGCTGCCCCACACAACGTAGACAACGGCGAGGTGCGCGTACCCGGCGCGCCGTGCAGTGACGTCCAGCGGTTCTCGAGCAGGCATTGGCGATGCCATGTCGTTCCTTCGGCATCACCGCGCCATGCGGGATGCCGGAGACAAGGGTAGCTGGTCTGACGACCTTCCGCAGGATGGGTGGCCGGCGGCCGGGCGTGCTACACTGACCGCCAAGAGCTGGCCTGGGTCGAGGTTCGGAAGGGAGCGAAGGAAATGGCGGAAGTCACACTGACCCACGTTACCAAGACGTTCGGCGAGTTCACCGCGGTGAACGACATCTCCATGGTGATCGAGGATGGGAAGTTCACGGTTCTGGTGGGTCCGTCAGGCTGCGGGAAGACGACCACGTTGCGCATGGTGGCCGGCCTTGAGGAGGCTACAAGTGGAGAGATCTGCATTGGCGATCGAGTCGTGAACGACGTCGCCCCGAAGGACCGCGACATCGCCATGGTGTTCCAGAACTACGCTCTGTATCCGCACATGGACGTCTTCAACAACATGGCGTTCGGCCTCAAGCTCCGGAAGTACCAGAAAGAAGAGATCAAGAAGCGGGTCCAAGAGGCGGCGGCCATGCTTGGCATCGAGTCGAAACTCAAGAGCAAACCACGTGAGCTCTCCGGAGGACAGAGGCAACGCGTTGCGGTGGGACGAGCCATCGTCCGGAATCCCAAGGTGTTCCTGTTCGACGAGCCGCTCTCCAACCTGGACGCCAAGCTTCGCGTCCAGATGCGAACCGAGCTCGAGCAACTGCACCACAAGCTGAAGACGACCACGATCTATGTCACCCACGATCAAGTGGAAGCGATGACGCTCGGAGACCGCATCGCGGTGATGAAGGACGGTGTCATCCATCAGTACGCGCCACCGCAGGAGACGTACGACCACCCGGCAAACCAGTTCGTGGCCGGGTTCATCGGCAGCCCGGCGATGAACTTCCTCCCTGCGACAGCAGCTCGTGACGACGGCCACATGATCCTGACAGGGAAAGGCTTCCGGATCGATCTCCCGGTGAGTCCACGGGCCAATGTGCCGCAGCACGTCATCATGGGCGTCCGACCCGAAGATCTCGATGGTCCGGTGCCTGCGGGGGATAATGCCATCGCCGTCAGGGTGACCGTGAAGGAGCAGCTGGGGCACTCGCTCCTTGTCTACGGCGATGCCGGAGACGCGCAGCAGGTTGTAGCCAGCCTCGACCCCCACCGGCACGTTGAGATCGACCAAGACATCTACTTGCGGGCGAACCTGAAGGCCCTCCACGTCTTCGACTCCGAGACGCAGGAGACCCTCGTCTAGGCCAGCGAAGGAGGTCGCGATGCGCGGCTCTCGCTCCGGTCGTGTGCTACTTGCCGGCGACGTCGGCGCTACGAAGACGGTCCTGGCTCTTTACGATTCGGACGACGTTCGAGCTCCGACCGCAGTTCGATCCTACGACAGCCGCGCCGCCCAGAGTCTCGAGTCGATGCTCGACGACTTCCTCTCGTGCGAAGCGACCCCGCACGCGGCCTCGTTGGCCGTGGCGGGACCCGTGGTCGACGGTTTCGTGCGAGTGACGAACCTTCCTTGGGTCGTCTCTGCGCGAGAGCTCTCTTCTCGCTATGGGTTCGCGCGCACCGACCTTCTGAACGACGTCGAGGCGCTGGGATGGGCCATTGCGGCCCTGCACCCCAACGAGCTCGAGACGCTTCAAGAGGGAGATCCCAGCCCCGGAGGGCCGATGGCCCTGCTCGCGCTCGGAACAGGCCTCGGCGAGGGTTATGTGACGGGATCGAGACCCCAGCGTATCGTCCACGCCTCCGAGGGAGGGCACGCCGACCTCGCGCCGGCCAACCCGCTCCAGTCACGGCTTCTCGCGAGCTTGTGGCGCGACTTCGAGCACGTCAGCGTCGAGCGCGCTTGCTCGGGATCGGGGCTGCCGCGCATCTATCGTTTCCTCGTCGGAGACGAGGGCCGGGATGGGGATCCGGACGTAGAACGCGAGATCGCGGCAGCCGCAGACCCGACGCCGGCGATCGTCCTTGCAGCGGTTGAGGGCCGGTGCGAGGCGTGCCAGGAGGCGATCTGCCTGCTATGCGACCTCCTCGCCGCCGAGGCGGGCAATCTCGCGCTCAAGATCCTCGCGACGGGCGGCGTTTACCTCGGCGGCGGCCTCGCGCCTCGTCTCTTACCCTTCCTGCGGAGCACGCGGTTCAGCGAGGCCTTCCTGGCGAAGGGCCGCTTCGCATCGCTCCTCAGGACCCTGCCCCTGCGCGTCATCCTGGCGAGCGAGGCCGTCCTCTGGGGCGCAGCGCTCCGTGGCAAGCCGCTCGACTGACGCTCACGCAACGTTTGGTGTATGTTGGACGCGAGCGAAGGCAAAGGAGGGGGCTTGATTCGGTCCACACCTGTGCCCCACGGGCTCAACAACCGACTGGCGGAGTTCGAGAAGGCGAGCGTCGTGGCCCGTGTCTGGGCGGGGGATCACACGGTCTGGGGGCCGAGCCCCGACGAGATCGCGAACCGCCTCGGCTGGCTGCGAGCCCCTCAGACGATGCGCGAGTCCCTGGCCGAGGTGAAGGCGTTCGCCCGCTCCACGCGCGCCGGCGGGTGTGACACCGTGGCGCTGCTCGGTATGGGAGGCTCAAGCCTCGCCGCAGAGACGCTCGCCAGGATCGCCCACCGCGTCGATGGGCCGGAGTTCCTGGTGCTCGACACGACGCATCCGGCGACCATCCTGCGCGCCCTCGATCGACTCGACGTGCGGAAGACGCTCTTCCTTGTCTCGACCAAGTCAGGCACGACGTCCGAGACCTTGTCCCTCTTTCGCATCTTCCACCAGCGCGCCTGCGAGTCTCTCGGGCGCGACGCGGCTGGCAGCCGGTTCGCCGCCATCACCGACCCCGGAAGCCCGCTCGTCCGCCTAGCACACGAGAGTGGCTTCCGCCGGGTCTTCCTGAATGACCCGACGTTCGGCGGGCGTTACGCGGCCCTCTCCCTCGTCGGCCTCGTGCCGGCGGCCGTCCTCGGTCTCGACATCGAGGCTCTCCTCGACAGCGGAGCTGCCATGGCTGTGCGCTGCGGCCCGAGCGTCCAGGCCGACGAGAACCCAGCCGCTCTTCTCGCAGCTCTCCTCGCGGCACACGCGGACGAAGGACGCGACAAGGCGACATTCGTGCTTCCGCAGGCCGTGGAGAGCTTCGGAGACTGGGCCGAGCAACTCATCGCCGAGAGCACGGGCAAGCGGGGCACGGGGATCGTGCCCGTTGTCGGCGAGCCGCTGGGCTTGCCCGGCAACTATGGGACCGATCGTGTCTTCCTTCGGTTCGGCAACGGGACGCGAACGCCGGACCCAGCCATCGAGTGCGAGCCGATCACGGGGGAAAACCTGGGGGGGCAGTTCTACTTATGGGAGATGGCGACGGCCCTCGTCGGGCATCTCCTCGGGGTCAACCCGTTCGATCAGCCTGACGTTGAGGCGGCAAAGCAGGCGACGCGGGACATTCTGATCGCCTACCGCGAGCGCGGCGAGGTGCCCTGCGCCGACTTCGCTCGGCTGGACGAAGCTGCGCTGCGCGCCGTCACCGCCCAGGCGCGGCCCGGCGACTACGTCGCGCTGCTCGCCTACCTCGACCGACGGCCTGAGATCGCCGCATCGCTTCGCGAGCTTCGCCGGACCCTGCGCGACGCGACAGCGTGCGCGACGACGCTGGGTTTCGGGCCCCGCTTCCTGCACTCGACCGGACAGCTCCACAAGGGCGACGGAGGGCGAGGACTCTTCCTCGAGCTCGTCGACGAGCCGTCCGGCGACATCGATGTGCCGAGCGGAGACGCACGCCCTGCGAGCCTCGGCCTCATCCTGCGTGCTCAAGCTTTGGGCGACGCGCGCGCTCTCTCCGGGCGCGGTAGGCGAGTCCAGGTCCTGAGCCTCGGTTCCGACGCGCAGGGTGAGCTCGCCCGCATCCCGCGCCTGCCGTCGTAGACGTCGTTGTCTCGAGACGAGCTGCAAGCCACCCAAGTCCTCTCCGCGGAAGTCTCCGGCGTCTGACCTGCTGCGCCTCTCGGCGATCTCGCCGGTCACCTCGACCCGCCGACGCACCTCTGACTCATGCTCTCCGGCCGACTCGTCACCGCCACCGAGGCCGAGGCCCAGGCCTGCGGCTGCGGCATCCCCGGCCCCCAGACGCCCGCGCCCCGTCCCTCTTGCCCGGCCATCAGCACTGCGCGAGCCCCGTCGCCGCACCCCGTCCATGCTCTAGCCCGTCTGGCACGTCAGCGATGACGCTCCACCTGCTTCGTAGCGCGGGCCCCCTTCTTCTTGCCTCTGCGTCTACGAAAGCCAGATGCAGCGAGGTACTGCCGGGGGAAGCACTTGCCTGCGAGGCTCATTCACGCAAAGGACTCTGTCTGGGCGCAACACGTAGAGTGACTCGCGACGCTCCTACCAGACCACGTCAGCGCCCAGCAGCCACTCGCACGTCGGGTCGCCGAACACGCCGGAGCGGAACGTCAGTTCGGTAAACAGCTCCCAGCTCTCGTCGCACGTGACGCCCGTCCTAAGTGCCAGCATGCCCCAGTCGAACAACTGGACGGCCACTCCGGGGCGAGCGAAGTAGACGCCGACTTCCCAATCGCCACGGATGCCCTGGCACACGGCGAACTCCCCGGACAGGAAGTCGGCCTCCCAGTAGTCGACGTAGCCCGTGACCGTCTTGTTGAGCGCCAAATCGCCGGGGAAGAGCGACGTCTCCATCCGCAGCCGGACTCCATGAGCGAACGTGTGGTCCACGCGGAAAGACGTGAGGCGCGCACTCACCAGAGCACTGTCCGCCCAGACGATCTCCGTGCCGAACGCAAAACAGTCCACGGCGAGCGTGGCGAACCTCGGCGAGATCTCGAGGCTTTTGCTCTCCACCTCGTACGTGATCAGCGCGGCGGCGGAGGTCGCAAGCGAGAGCAGGCCAACGTCCGGCAACTCAATCCCTTCAGCGAGGAGGGTCGCCGTACGGAAGCCCTCACAGGAGAAGCCCACCGTCGCGCTCAGGTCGATCTCGCACCCGCCGGTGCCGCAGGCGAGCCCGGGCGCCTTGATCGTGACGACGGCCGAGTCGATGGTCGGATCGCAGGATGCAAGTGTGATCCGCGCATTCAGTGCAAGCCCGCCGTCCGGCGTGCTCCCAGAGAACGCGAACGATGCGCGAGCTCCCGCGGGGGTACCGTCAGTCCGGAAGGACCCCTGGATCGACGCGCCGCCAAGGCTGAACGCACAGGATAGATCCGCGAAGTCGAACAGGTCGGAGAGAGGATCGGGATTGAAGTCCAGGCGGAGCGTCGCAGTCCCGATAGCGCCAAAGGGCGTCGTCAAGCCGAAGTACAAGTCGTCGAATGCTTCGTCCGCCCCCTCGAGCTTGACGAGAAGGCCCGCCTCGAAGGTTGTGGCATGGAACGAGTACTTCGCGTCCACCGCCCAACTCATCGCCCTCAGGGCCACGGCGGAGACGTCCACCGTAGCCGTCAGGAGGGAGTGCCCTGAGAGCGTCCCTTCCGCCGACGTTGCCGTCACGGCGATCGACACGGGGATGTCCGTGAAGGCCCCCAAAGGATCGCGGGCTCTCAGTCGCAGCGAGTCCTCTCCGACGTATCCCGGCACCGGCACGTAGGAGAGTACAAGGAGGGCATCGGCCGGCGCCTCGTAGAGAACGGCGCTCAGATCGCCCGCGACGACGCCATGGGCAGGCCCTGCCTCAATAGAGAACAGGATGGCATGAGCTTCGGGAGCGAGGAGATCGATCCCCGCGTCGGTCACGCGCACGACGAAGGTCATCGGGGTGCTGAGCCACGTCGTGACCTGAACATCAAGGGCAACCAGAGGCGCACCGAAGGCCCACAACGCCAGACACGAACAGAGGACCCCGACTGCCGCTGGAAGTCTCCAGGTCATCGCCCACCGTCTCCTCGCACGTCGATAGCCACCGAGCACATCATGCCGTCTCCGACCGGGATGAGCAAGCGGA
Organism: uncultured Thermotogae bacterium; assembly: GCA_964447445.1. Taxonomy (GTDB): domain Bacteria; phylum Bipolaricaulota; class Bipolaricaulia; order UBA7950; family UBA9294; genus CAIOGO01. The sequence goes on along the minus strand of CAYUSW010000086.1, from coordinate 27,832 downwards.
TCAAGCCCGACGGCAATTGCGCCGAATCGACTGCCAGGACACTGCTCCCGAGTGCTGGAGCCGCCGCGATCGCTGCTGCGACATCCACCGCGGGGATCTCGCTCACTGGGAAGCCGAACGCGTCGAGCCGCTCGATGCGCAGCGCACTGACTCCGCCGGCGTCGAAGAAACCGCCGGGGACAGCGATGTGCGCCATGCGGCCGGCTTGGAGTTCCAGTACGGGCGAGAGGGCGTGGGGCGCGCCATCCGCTCGGACCACCGAGAACGACTCGGACCGCTCCTGAAGGAGCCCGAAGGGGTCCCGTACGCTCCATGTGAAGAACTCCGGACCTTCGTACCCGGCGACTGACGTGTAGGCCACATCGAGACTTGCGATCCCGAGCCCGCGGTCGTAGGTGACTGTGTCGTCTGCCCAAGCAATCACCCCGTGGGCCGTCGCATCGGGGATCGCGAACTCGTACAGGGACCCGCCTGCACTGCCTATGCGCAGCAGGAGGTCATCTTGCGTCTCGAGCCTGAGCGGGCTGCGCACCCCGGAGAACGCGTTGGGGATGTAGCTGCGAAGAGCGTTCTTCGCGAACACGTACAGGTAGACCATCGCGTCCGTCGTGTTCCCGCTGCAGTCGCGCGCTGTGTACCCGAACTGATCCGGCCCTCTGTAGTCGGCATACGGGCTGTAGCGAACCACTCTGGCATCGCACAGGGACGGCAGAAGGGGGTAGCGCGCGCCGCCGCCGTCCGTGAACAGCGTCGTGACGCCATAGGAGGGCGCGGGCGCTGCCGCTGACGCCACGGACAACCCCGCATGGCAGTTGTCGAGATCGTTCGTGAGCACATCGATGTAGATTGGGCAGTCCTCCCGAAGGACGACTCTCTCTCGGTCCTCGATGAACTCATGCCACGACATGGTGCCTGGCTGCACGTAGGTGTACTGCACGGAGACGCCGGGGTCGTCGAACGCCTGCGGAGGCATCGTGTCAACGATGATGCTCCGGAGTGCCGCAATGCGTGCTTCCAGGGGCGGCATGTCAACCAGGGCCAGGTTGCCGGCGACATCGGTCAGCGCCCCATGCGTCCACGCCACTTCCGTGGACTCGAGGTCGCAGCTGTTGTGGCCCGCCTGGACGATGTAGTCGCGCTGGATTGTGTAGTCGCTCCATCTCTCCGGAAGCGCGGGGTTCGGGGAGAACGTGCCGGCCGGGAACTCATGCTCGAATCCGCCCGGCTGGACGTCAAGCCTGACGGAGAAAGGCTCCTGACCGAGCACGACGCCTTCGGAGAACGTGACGTAGATCATGACCCCATCACCGGCGCCGCTGCAGTAAAAGCCGCCGCAGGCCTCGTCGCCTTCCGCATCGATCCTGACGATCCAAGGCCGCACAGTGTCCAGGGTGAACTCGCGTGCGGGAAGGAAGTCCTCTTGTTCGTTTCCTGCCGCGTCGCGCGCTTCCGCGATGCCGATCGTGACGTAGGCCACTTCCTCGTCCCGATCCGCGACCACGCAGGTGCGTGTCCAGACGGTGTCCTCGCCGGACCAGACTCCGCCCGCTTGGGCAGTCCACACCCCATCGCTGAACGTAACCGCGGGCTCCGCCGTCCCATCGGTACGCATCGGCTCGTCAAACGTGACAGTGACGACCTGGACAAGGTCTCCCTCATAGATGGGGTCTGTATCCACGGACACCGCTGAGACGCTCGGAGTGAGTTCAGGCTTGCGCGTATCAATCTCGAACGCCGGCGAGTCGTCGCCCACATCCGCGTTTCCGGCGAGATCGCTCGCTCCGCTCCCACTCATGACCCGGGCAAAGGCCGTGATGGCGATGGCGGGTAGGGATGGTTCCTCGCTTCCGTCGTGTGTGAAAGAAACCCGGTACACGGTGTTCCCCGTCCATCCAAGGGGTGTCGGACTCGACCAGTGCGTTCCGGCATCCTGGAGCGTGACCAGCGGAGCACTCGACGTGTCCATCGCTTCGTCGTAGGTGGCAGTGACCGTTAGCGCGAGCGCGCCCTCGTAGATCGGCGACCCGCCAGAGACAAGCGTGCGGTTGACCGTCACGGTGGACCGCGGCTTGCGGGTATCGATCTCGAACGTCGGCGAGTCACCGCCGATGTCGGCGTTCCCGGCAGCGTCTGTCGCCCCGCTTCCGTTCGCAACTAGGACGTGCGCAGTGGTTGCCGTGGCCGGCAAAGACGGCTCCTCGGTCCCATCATGAGTGAACGTCGCCTGGTACACCGTACGACCCGTCCAGCCGAGCGAGGTTTGGCCGCTCCAGTGAGTTCCGGCGTTCTGGAGGGCGATCGTCGGCGCGGTCGAGGCATTCATCGCCTCGTCGTAGGTCACGGTCACGGTCAGCACGAGGGTGGCCTCGTAGATGGGCGAGCCCCCGGAAACCATCGTGCGGCTGACCGTTACGACCGCGATCGGGTTCCGCGTGTCGACATCGACGTAGCCGGCGTTCGTTCGCGACACCTGCGCGTTCCCCGCCGCGTCCTGCCCGCCCGACACCGTCAAGTCGACGTCGGCCACCGTCACGCCGACGTCCGCGACGTCATAGGTCCACCTGTACATCGTGTTCCCGGAACTCCACGCCCCACTCTGGTTCGCGAGCGTTGTCGACGGATTCGGCGTCAATGCCAGCGCCGGCACGACAGCGGGGTTCATCGCCTCGGAGAACGTCCCTGTGACGATGAATCGCCCGACGCCTGCGTCCCCATCGTAGATCGCCACGTCGTTCGCCGCGATCGTCACTGTCGGGTTCTCGGTGTCAATGTCGATGCAGTCCGCGTTCGTGTTCGAGACTTGCGTGTTCCCCGCCTCGTCCCGGCCGCCCGACACCGTCAAGTCGACGTCGACTACTGTCACATCCGCGTCCGCGACGTCATATGTCCACCTGTATATCGTGTTCCCGGCACTCCACGCCCCGCTGGGATTCGTGAATGTCGCGATGACTCCCAACACGACCGTCATCGACAGCGCCGGCGTCACGGCCGAGTCCATCGGCTCCGAGTACGTCGCCGTCACCACGAAACAGTCTATGCCTGTATCTCCGTCGTAGATCGCGAGGTCGCTCGCGACGATTCCGACGGTCGGGTTCTGCATGTCGATCTCGAACTCATGAACCGGCGTGTAGTCGACCACTGCATTGCCCGCCACATCCTGTGCGCCGATCACATCGACGGTTACGCTGTCGCGGTCCACGTTCCCGTCCGACACGGCGTACGTCGCCCGGTACGTGTCCCCATCCACCCACGTCCCGCTCGAGAACGAAAGCGTCGTCGCAATCGACGGCGCAAACACGAACGTCGGCGTCGCGCCTGCGCTCATCGCCTCGCTGAAGTCCGCCGTCAGCGTCATCGCCTGCCCGGCATCGGCGTCAGTGACCCGAACGTCGCTCGTCTCCACGCTCGTCACCGACGGGTTCAGCGTGTCGATCGAGAACTCCGCCTGCGGCGCGTAGTCCTGCTGCGCGTTCCCCGCAGCATCCTGCGCCCCCGTCACATCCACCGTCACGCTGTTCACGTCGGCGCTCGCGTCCGACACGTTGTACGTTGCACGGTACGTGTCCGAATCGAGCCACACCCCGGCGGAGAAGGACAGCGTCGACGCCACAGCCGGAGTAAACGACACCGCGGGGCTCGCCCCTGTGTTCATCGCCTCGCTGAAGTCGACCGAGATCGTGAAGCTGTTCATACCCACGTGGGCGTCGGCCACCTCGATGGGACTCGCAGTCACACTCGTGACCGTCGGCCCTGTCCCGTCACCTGTCCCCTGAACTGCGAACGTGTAGGGGTTCTCGTCCGCATCCCCGTTGGTTATCTGCACCGTCGCGGTGCGAAGCCCGCTAGAGGCCGCATCGAACCGGACCGAGAACACCGTCGATCCGCCCGAGGCGACAGTCGTCGAAGGCTGCACTGTGACAGCGAAGTCGGCGGCGCCGGAGACCGTGACAGGGATAGTAACGGAGAGGTCTCCCGATCCTGTGTTATGGACGGAGAAGGAGTGCGTCACGCTGCCCGACGCCACACCGATCGTACCGAAGTCGGTGAGGTCCTCGGCCGACGGCGTGGCGTCTCCGTCCGCAATCGAGGCGCCGTTCCCGCGAACGTCGATTTCCGGCAGGAGCCCTTCGCCGCCGCTCACCGTGGGATACGGAAGCCCCCCCTCGCTCACCGCCCCGCATCCGCCCTGCCAGCCCGACGCAGGAGGCGTAGGCGTGTCGCTCAGATTGCAGTAGAAGTCGATGACGTAGCCGGTCCGCCCCATCTTCCAGTACGCGCTAGACGACGTGACCCACTCGACAGAGTAGATCCCGTTCTCGTACGACGGTCTCCCGTTCTGCAGGCCCGCGTACGTGTAGGTCCCGTTCACGGCGGCCGATCCAGCTCCGCTCACAATCAGCGGAGCGTACGACTGTCCGAACGCGCTGAATGCCGCAGCGAGTATTCCCAAGGCACCAATCAACAAGGCAGCCAGCGTCTTCCGCACCACCATCGCCTCCTTGCGCGCCCCGCCGCAGTGCTTTCCAGTTGGGAACTCGGCGACGGACCTTGTAGTGTATACACCTAGCTTCTATCCGTCGGTGATCCACGTCACACTCGGGCCAGCGCGTTTGACGCTCCCGCGTCACGCCTCTACTATTCCTAAGTTCGGCCAGAGTGGCGGAATTGGCAGACGCGCGGGACTCAAAATCCCGTGTCCCGTGAGGGACGTGTGGGTTCGATCCCCTCCTCTGGTACCAGACGACAAGGGACCCTCTTGGGTCCCTTGTCGTTTGGCGCCCGGGAGCCGCATTCGCCCCCAAGGAGTCCGCGACGTCCAGACTGGCGGACTCCCCCAGCTGTCCGAAGGACAGCCCCGCGCATGAAGCGCGGCCTGGGTTGACGATCCCCTCCTCTCGTACCAGGAAGGGAGAAACCCCTCGCGTGCGAGGGGTCTGTCGCTTCATCCTTTCGTTCGTACGACCGTCAGCGCTTGCGCCGGTCCTTGTCCGACTCCCTGTCCCGGCGACCTTCGGGGCGCGGCTTCTCGCCCCAGGGCGGACGCGGCTCGTCTTCCTTCGCCTTCCGGGTCCGGCGCAAGTAGGTCGGGATATCGAAGTCGTCCACACCCACACGGCTTTCCTGCTCCATCTTCGAGAGCATGGTCTCGCGCGATGCCGACGATCCCTCTTCCTCCTCTCCCTCGTAGGCAACGGCGAAGCCCGTCGCAATCACCGTGAGTCGCACTTTCTCCATTCCCTCGCGGATGGCGGTGCCGAAGATGATGTCCGCGCGGTCGGACACCGCTTCGCGAATCAGCGAGGCGGCCTGCGTCACTTCCTCGAGAGTCAGGTCGGCGCCTCCCGTGATGTTCATGATGACTTTCCGCGCGCCGTGGATCGAACCGTCGAGAAGCGGCGACGAGATGGCGTTGCGAGCGGCCTCTTTGGTCTTCCCTTCGCCCTGTCCCTCTCCGATCCCCATCATCGCCGTGCCCGCGTCGCGCATGACGCTCTCCACGTCCGCGAAATCGAGGTTGATCATCCCCGGAACAGTGATCAGGTCGGAGATCCCCTCGACGCCTTTCCGAAGCACTTCGTCCGCCATCTCGAACGCCTTCGTGATCGGCGTGTCCGCCGAAGCGACCTTGAGCAACTTGTCGTTCGAGATGCAGATCAGCGCATCGACATTCTGCGACAGACGCGCTATGCCCTCCTCGGCCTTCTGAGCCCGGGCAATGCCCTCGAAGGAGAACGGCCGCGTCACAATGGCCGTTGTGAGAATTCCCGCCTCGCGGGCAAGTCCGGCAATGATCGGAGCAGCTCCCGTGCCTGTGCCGCCGCCCATTCCAGCGGTAATGAACACCATGTCTACACCGTGAAGCAGATCGGCAATTTCCTCTCGACTCTCTTCCGCAGCGAGCTTCCCTGTCTCCGGATTGCCGCCGGCGCCAAGCCCGTGCGTGAGCTTCCTCCCGATCTGAAGGGTCTGGTGCGCGCGGACGACCTCCAGTACCTGCGCGTCGGTGTTGACGACGACCAGGTCGACGCCTTGGACGCGGGTGTCAAACATGCGATCCACAACGTTCCCGCCTCCGCCGCCCACCCCTACGACCATCAACCGCGCTGGTGGAGAGAAGTTCATCTGCTCAGCCATGACCTATCCTCGGAAGAACCGATTGAACCAGGCGATGAGCTTCCGCGTGATGGACGACCCGGAGCCCGACGAGCGCTTGCGATCGAAGTACTCCGGCTTCTTAAGTCCTTGGTCTCCACGGCGTAGCGCAAGAGCCCGATGGATGTCGCATAGATGGGGGATTCTACGATGTCGCGCAGCCCATGAATCCCCTGCGGAATCTTCCCGCGCCGGACGGGTAGATCATAGCGTTGCGCCGCAAACTCCGTGATTCCGTTTAGGAGTGATGTTCCTCCCGTGAGGACGAGACCGGCCGGGATGAGGTCGCGGTACCCAGCGTCTTCGACCTCTTGCATCGCCAGATCGAGGAGCTCCTCGACGCGAGGCTCAATGATTTTCGCTAGCTTCTTTTTCGAGACGGTCTTCTTCTCGTCGCCCCCGATCGTGGCGACTTCGATCTTCTCGTCCTCCCCGACGCTGTCGACAAGCGCTGTGCCGTGCTGCTTCTTGACCAGTTCGGCTTCTTCGATCGGCGTCTGCAGACCAACAGTGATGTCGTTCGTGATGTGCTCGCCCGCGATCGGAATGACCTTCGAGAACCAGATATCGCCGCCGCGGAACACGCTGATGTCCGTCGTGCCTCCACCTATGTCCATCAAGACGACGCCCAGCTCCTTCTCGGCCGACGAGAGCACGGCGAGGGACGATGCAATGGGTTCGAGCACGATCTGCCGAATGCCGATGCCTAGGCTCTCCACGCAGCGGACGAGGTTGTGCACCGCCGTGATCGCGCCCGTCACAATGTGGACGTCGACCTCAAGGCGCGTCCCGGTCATCCCCACAGGATCCGTGATGCCATCCTGACCGTCGACGATGTACTGCCTCGGGATGATGTGAATCATCTCGCTCTCGGGCGGGATCTGAATCGCCTGCGCCGTATCCACGACGCGGCGCACATCGTCCTCCGCGATGATGCGGTCCGGCCGGTTGATGGAGACCGTCCCGCTGTTGTTGATCGAAGTGATGTGCTTGCCGGCAATGCCGACGTACACGGATTCAATCTTCACGTCGGCCATATTCTCGGCCTCTTCGACCGCCTTGCGGATCGACGTGATGGTCCGCCCGATGTCGACGACCACTCCCTTTTCGAGACCGTGCGACTCCGCCTTGCCCATTCCGATGACTTCGATCGTGCCGTTGACGATGTTCCCCACGATAGCGACCACTTTCGTGGTGCCTACGTCAAGGCCGACGACCACCCGTTCTTTTCTCATCTCTTCACCGCCTTACCCGAGGCACAAGCGTCGCCTCCCCCCCGAAACGAAGATCGATCAGCTCGTATTGCTCGGCCTCTACTGCCCGGCACAGCGCTTCAAGGTACCGAACCTTTGACGCCGAATCGCCGAGCGCGCCGAGTCGCACGCGAGTCTCGGCTGCCGTCACCAACTCCACCGCGTCCTCTTTGGAGATGACTACCTCGCGCAGGATGAGCCCGCTCAGCGTCGCTCGTTGCAGAGCATCCATGAGATCCACGACCTCTTGCCTCGTAAGCCGTCCCCCAGGCTCCTTCTTCGATAGCGCCGCACCTTTCAATAGCGGCACGCGATCGCGGCCCTTGCAGTCGCCGGCAACCACCACACCTCCGGCACCGATCAGGGCACACGTGCTGCCGCCGAGCATGACTCTCGCAACGGGCGCACGTTCGAAAACCTCGATGTGGACTGCGTGCGGGAAAGACCAACGCACACGCGCTCTCTCGACCCACGGCAAGGCAGACACTCGCCCCGCCGTCGCTGATCGGGACACGCTAAGGAGACCCACGCCGCCGCGGAGATTCGCTGCTCGCGCAACATCAAGAGCCGTCGTCTCCTCGTTCCCGGAGACGACGACTTCGCGCAGGTCAAAAATGGGCAACCATGGGCTGTATAGGGCGATGCTGGCAACAGTGATAAGGACCCCCCCCAGGCCAAGCGGCCAAAAAGCAGTTCTGAGTCTGCTCTTCCCCTCCCTCACCCGTCGATGACCTCTATCTCCAGCTCAAGCCCAACGTGGAATGTGTTATACACCTTTTGACGCACAATGTCAATTAGCTTGCAGATCTCCGCGCTCGTCGCCCCTCCCAGGTTCACTATGAAATTGGCGTGTTTCTCTGACACTTGTGCTTTTCCCATTGTCAGTCCTTTCAGTCCCGCCCGATCGATCAGTTCTCCGGCCGATCGCCCCGGAGGGTTCTTGAATACGCAACCGGCGCTGGGAAGCGACATTGGCTGAGTCGTTCTCCTTCGTTTGATGAGGTCCTCCCGATCGTAGTCGGGACCGTCCACACCGAGGACCGCTGCGAGGACGATCAGTCCATCTCTCCGGATCGCGCTTCCCCGGTACTCGAACCCACATTGTTGGGAAGGGATCTCGCGGACGCACCCATCCGGCGTCAGGACGAGCACGCTGTGAACCATGTCCGCGATGCAACGATCTCGGATCCCGGCGTTCATCGCGATGGCGCCTCCAATCGTCCCAGGGATTCCTGCCAGGAAGCTCAACGAGCGGATCCCTTGCTCTTCCGCCTGTTCGACGAGACTGCCCAGCGGTGTACCGGCGCGGACGTCGAAACCGCGTGGATGGCCATACGTGCCACGAATCGCCGCCGTCGAGATGACGACTCCGCGGTAACCGCGATCCGGGAACAGGATGTTGGATCCTCCTCCGACCACGATGTGCCGAAGGCCAAGACCCCGACACAGCTCAACGGCGCCGATCAGGCCCTCTAGAGTGCGGGGGACGTGAAACACGTCGGCGCGACCTCCGACCCGGAACGTCGTATGGCGAGCGAGCGGCTCCCTCTCCCGGCAGTCGCGACCCCACTGCGCCAGTGTGACAAGAGAGGCGGATGCGTTCATGCGACGCAGAAGCTCCCCTCTTTGAGGAAGTGGGCCAGCTCCTCCGTCACAGTCCAGATGTCTCCCGCGCCGAAGCTGATGATGAAGTCGCCGGGGCGAATGAGCGTCTTGAGAAGAGACACAACGTCTTCCTTCTTGGGAATGGAGTAGACGGCCGAGTCGGTCGTCTCGACCACCGCGTCGACGATGCCCTCGGACGAGACCCCCGGCATGGGGTGTTCGCAGGCCGAGTAGATGTTCGTGACGATCACGATGTCGGCATCGGAGAACGCGCGGCCGAAGTCCGACCCCATACTTTGCGTGCGCGTGTAGCGGTGCGGCTGGAACACCGCAACGATGCGTCGCCCTGCCCAGCCCTGGCGGATCGCGCGCAGCGTCGCCTCCACTTCCTCGGGAGTGTGCGCGAAGTCGTCAACGACGGTGACTCCATTCTCCTCGAGGATCTCGAACCGCCGCCGCGGGAGCATGACCTTGTCCAGCGTGTCAGCCGCCGCCGCGGCACTTTCGCCCGCCGCCATCGCCGCGCCCAACGCGCAGAGGACGTTGCGGACATTGTGCGTCCCGGGCGCCGAAATCCATCGACGTCCGAGGCTCCGACCACGGACGAAGAGCTCGAAGGTGGTGCGGAGCTTCTCCTGTTGTACGTCCGCCGCGCGGACTTGGGCGTCGGCGCACAGCCCTACCGTGATGGCGTTCGGAACTTCGCGAGCGATGTCCCGCACTTGCGCGTCGTCGATGGCGAGAACTGCCCGTCCAGCCTGCAGCACGTAGCGGCGGAACGCCTCGCGGATCGCCGCCTCGCTTCGATACGTCTGCAGATGGTCCTTCCCCACATTGGTGAGCACCGCGATCGTCGGGCGTATCTCGGTGAACAACCCGTCGCTCTCATCGACTTCCGCCACGAACCATGCCCCGTTGCCAAGGTGAGCGTTGCCCCCGAGATTCGGGCAATGAGCGCCCACAAGGTAGCTCGGTGAGAGTCCGAGTTCCCGAAGCAGCGTCGCCGTCATCGCAGTCGTCGTGCTCTTCCCGTGGCTGCCGACAACCCCAATGCTCGAGTACCCCTCGAGGAGAGACGCGACCGCGTGCAGACGGCGCACCACGGGCACCTGCAGGTCGCGGGCGGCCGCGACCTCGACGTTGTCGGAGGGAATCGCCGACGACACAATCACGCCGTCCAATTCCCTCGAGATGTGCTCACGCGCATGGCCTACGTGGATCGGGATGCCGAGCTTGCGTAGACGCTCCGCATCCGGACTCCACTTGAGGTCAGATCCGGAGATCTCCTTCCCTTGAGCGAGCAGGATCGATGCCAGCCCGCTCATTCCCGAACCGCCAACACCTACGAAGTGGTAGCGCCGCCCGAGTGACATTACGCTCCAGCCCCCCTCACCAGCGCATGGATCTCGTTCCTAATCAGCACTCCCGCCTGCCTTTGGCCCAGTCGCTGGGCGTTCTGCCGCAGTCCCGCCAGTACCGTCTCGTCCCTTACGACGTCCAGTACAAGCCGCACCAACTCATGTCGTACCATGATCTCGTCCTCAACCAGGCGACACGCCTCCTCGCGCTGTAGGACGAGTGCGTTTTCTCGTTGATGGTCATCTGTCGCGCCACGCCATGGGACAAGGATCGCCGCCTTGCCACAAACCGTGATCTCGGCGAGCGTCGTCGCCCCGGCGCGCGCCACGATCAGATCGGCGATCGCGAACGCAACGGGCATCTGCTCGATGTACGGTACGACGACCACATTGGCGACGCTGTCCCGCGAGAGCTTGCGCCGGGCTTCGTCGGCCGCGCCTTCGTTCCCTGCAACAAGAAGCATCTGGATCTCTTCGCGGCGCGCGATGTCGCGGGTGCCGGACAAGACCTGTTCGACAAGATCTGACGATCCGTTCGACCCCCCGAAGACAAGGACCGTCCGCTTGCGCGGATCAAGCCCGAACATGCGGTACCCCTCGTCTGCACGTGCGCGATGCATGAACTCCTCGCGGATCGGGTTGCCCGTCGTGACGATCCGCCGTGCGCGCGAGAATTGCGCTCGAGAACTGGGGTAGGAGATGAGCACGAGGTCCACAAGCCGCGATAGCCAGCGATTGGCCATCCCCGCCACCGCGTTCTGCTCGTGGATGACTGTTCGTATCGGGAGGATTCGCCCCGCCAGCGCAGCGAGAAACACCGGAGGGAACGACGAGTATCCGCCCACCCCGATCACAACCTTCGGTCGGAAGCGCAGGAGCGCAAGGGCCGTCTCGACTAGACTCACGGCAAGCCACAGACCGACGCGGAGGCCGTCGAACCTCGCGCCAGGCCGGCGGCCCCGCGCGTGAATCGGGGTGAAGCGCACCCCGGGAAGGTTCGGGAGAACACGAGACTCCAGACCTCTCCGCGTGCCGATGTAGTTGACCTCGACGTTCGGATCCTCCCGGCGCAACGCATCGATGATCGCCACCGCCGGGTACACGTGGCCGCCCGTCCCTCCGCCCGCCACCATCACTCTCATGCTCGCCCACCTTGCCGGGAAACGCCCAACAGCACCCCCACCATCGCCAAGGTCACCAGGATGGACGATCCACCTCCGCTGAAGAACGGAAGGGTCAGTCCCGTGACCGGAAGGATCCCCAACACGACCCCCGCGTTGACCAGGGTCTGGATGCCGATAGAACACCCGATCCCGTACGCGACAAGGCGTCCGGTGTCGTCCGGCGCGCTCTCTGCGATCGCAAAGGCTCTCCACATGAGGAGTCCGAGCAGCGAGAGCACGAGAAGGACGCCCAGCATGCCGATCTCCTCGCCCACCACCGAGAGGATGAAGTCGTTGTGCGCCTGGGGCAGGTAGAAGAGCTTCGCGCGCGACGCCCCAAGGCCTCGGCCAAACAAGCCGCCTGCTCCCATCGCCATCATGGACTGCAGCACCTGGTATCCGGACGACGTGCTGTACGCCTGGGGATCGAGGAAGGAGAGAAGGCGAGCAAAGCGATACGGCGCGACGAGAATCGCAACATAGACAAGAGGCACTCCCGCCAGCCCGAGGAGTGCAAGATGTCGCTTCCGCGCGCCTCCGAGGAAGAGCATCGCGCCCGTCAGCCCGACGAAGATCAGAAGCATGCCAAGGTCCGGCTGACTCAGAGTGATGGCGCCAAGGATGGCGAGAATCACCAGGTAGGGGAGCACTCCGTCGACGAAAGTCCCCATGCGTTCTCCACGCCGGGCCATGGACGAAGCGAGGTACAGGATCAGAGCCAGTTTCACGAGTTCCGTCGGCTGAAGGTCGAACGGGCCGATCGACAACCAGCAGGCCCCCGTACAAATGGGGAGCGGAAGAAGCGTCACGAGGCTGAGTGCAATCGATCCAAGCAACAGCACCCCGTTCATACGGACGAGGATTCGGTAGTCGAGGCGCGAAAGGACGACGAGCGCAATCAGACCCGCTCCCACGGCCGCCAGCTGGCGGATCAGCATGTAGACGTCGCTCCCATGGTGGCGGAGCGAGAAAGGAGCGCTGGCGCTGTAGAGGACGATCAGCCCACTCAAGATCAAGATAGACGTCGTCACCATCGTCGCCCGATCGACGCGTCCGGTCACAGCCACGCTCCTTCGCTCGTACGGTCGCTCCGTGCCGTACGCGCGCACGCTGGCGCTAGGCGCCACGTCATGCGTACGCCATATGTCCAGACAAACGAAGGAAGGCCGTGCGCCTCCGAGCGAAGCTTGGTTCGGTCTCGACCGGACGGATGTCCGCGACCCGCGCCCTAGACGTCCTTGGCGCCCGCGCTCGAGAATCCAGGCATCCGCCGCACGATGCGACTGAACTCCTCGCCCCGCTCCTCGAAGCTGCGGAAAGCGTCGAAGCTGGAACACGCGGGGGAAAGGACGAGGGCGTCTCCCGGTCGAGCCACCGCAAATCCTGCAGCCACAGCCGACTCAAGATCGTTCGTGCAGCGGTGCCCGACCCCCATCCGCGCGAGGTGCCCTGAGATCTCGTCCTGAGCTTCACCGAAGACAATCACGGCGCGCAGACGAGCGCCAGCCAGATGCGCGGCAAGTTCGTCGTAGCCGCCTCGCTTCGAGCGCCCTCCCAGGAGAAGGACGAGCGGCCCCTCTGTGGATCGAACCGCAGCCAGGGTCGCCGCCGCGCTCGTAGCCTTCGAGTCGTTGATCATGCGCACGCCATTCACGGTGCCCACAGCTTGCTGTCGAAACGGCAGGAAGAGCGCCTGCGCAAGCTCCGCGGTGGTCCATGCCGAGGCGTCGAGATCAGGAAGCACCTCTCGGCACGCGCAGACAGCGGCAGCAAGGTCGAGCTGCCGCACGGCCCCGACCGTCTCGCTCCCGCGCGGTAGGGATGGGAGAGGTCGATCGTAGACGACAAGACGCCCCGCGCCGTGACTCACGACGTCGGCAAGCTCCGCAGGCAGGATGGCGATGTCCAACGGAGTCTGATGCGCGAAGAGGCGAAGCTTCGCAGCTACGTAGGACTCCATGGTCCCGTGACGCTCGAGGTGGTTCGGAGCGATGTTGAGGAGCACAGCCACGTGCGGATGAAACAGAACGCTCTGCTCAAGCTGAAAACTGCTCACCTCGAGAACGGCAACGTCCCAGGCGCCGACCTCGTCGACGATATCGACGAATGGCAGGCCGATGTTGCCGGCAACGCGCGCCCGGACACCGCCTCGCTGGAGCAGGGCGCCAATCAGGCTCACGGTCGTGCTCTTGCCGTTTGTTCCCGTCACGGCGACGAGCTGCCGCTCTGTGATCGCCGCGCACGCGACGTCCAACTCAGACACGACAGGAATCCGCTGCTGCGCGGCCGCCGCAAACAGGGGCAGATGCGCCGGAGCGCCGGGACTCGCGACGACGACGTCCGCGCACCCGAGGAGGCGCAGAGAGTGCCCTCCGGTCTCCGCGTCCATGGCATGGTCCTTCAGCCATGACATGTCCGAGGCAGGCAAGGTGCCTGCTTCGCTGACCGCAAAGCGGAGCCCGCGCCGCTCGCAGAAGGCGGCCACAGCGCGCCCCGTCATGCCATAGCCGACAATCAAGAACCTCTCCGCGTCGCGACCCGCCAATCCAAGGCTCATGGGCCCTCCAGACGGTCCTCGAGGATTCGGTCTTCAAGGCGTCCTTCCAGGAATAGGGCTTCGGCCGTGGCGCCCACCAGAGCTCGGCGCGGAGCCAGGCCGACGATTTCGCTTCTGCCTACTCGGACTCCGTTCGCGGCCGCCAGATCTCTCACCCAAGAGAATGCCGCGGCCACGGGAGTTGCCTCCACGTCGGTCAGGTTCATCGAGATTTGCACGCAGCCTCGCCCTTGGAGAAGAAACGCGAGAGCCTGCACTCCGGCCGGCCCGCCGCCCGTCGCGCGAGTCGCTGAGGCAATCCGCCGCCCGAGTCCGATGTCGTCCGTTTCCAGCCACACGTTGTACGCGACGAGCGGATCGCGTGCTCCTACCACGACGGCTCCTGCCGACGGATGGAGCTCCGCCGGACCGAAATCGGGAACCCATCCATCGCGACCGATCCGCGCGCCGAGCCCGACGATGCCGCCGCGGCGAATGGCCGCCAGAGAGGAACGCTCTGCCCGGCGCGCCGCGCGCCCATAGAGGAAGACGGGGACATGCGTCTCGCGAGCGATCTCCTCGCCGGTCTGGCGGGCAAGGAGGACGCACTCCTTCATCGTGGATCCAGCAAGGGGAACGAAAGGCACGACGTCGAGCGCGCCGACGCGGGGATGGGCGCCGCGGTGGTAGCGAAGGTCGATCGCGTCCGCCGCCCATCGCGCGAGGGCCACCGCGGCCCTCTCCAGTTCTTGGGCGGCTCCAGCAAGAGTGAGTACCGAGCGGTTGTGATCGCAGTCTGAATGGACATCGAGGAGGCGCGCACCTGAGGAGCGCGCGGAGGCGACCATTTCGGATACGGCGGCCGCGCTGCACCCTTCACTCAGGTTCGGGACGCACTCGATCAAGGGGATAGCGACTCGCCCGTCCGCCCTGCGAACAGAGACACCGTGGCGGACGCCGCCAACTCTCCGTCAACGGTCGCAACGACGTTGGCCTGGACAAGGCCCCGACGACGCCGCACGAGGGTTGCCTCCAGCTGGAGTTGGTCGCCGGGCACGACCTGACGGCGGAATCGTGCGGTCTCGACGCCGACAAGGTACCCGAGCGAGAGGGAATCTCCGCTCGCGGGCAGCACGAGAAACGCGGCCGTCTGCGCCATCGCCTCGAGCACGAGCGTCCCCGGCATGATCGCCGGGGACGGCTCGGGGAAGTGCCCCTGGAAGAAGGGCTCACCGATGGAGACGTTCTTGAGCGCGACGACCCGCTCCGGCCCTTCCTCGAGGATCCGGTCCAAGAGAAGGTACGGGAAGCGCAACGGGATTCGCTGCCGGATCGCCTCGATGTCGCGCACGGCTCTGCCTCGCGCAGCCTACAGGTAGTCGGAGATCTCCGACTTCACGAAGTCGGTGATGTCGGTGACCGCCGTGGGACTGAAGTAGAGGACGACGTTCTTCTGAATGAGGACGATGTCGAAGCCCCGCGGGATCGCAACCTTCTGCGCTGCCTGCGAGATCTTGACTGCGCACGCCTGGTTTACGACCTTCTCGATCTGCGCGTAGTACGTCTGCGCCTGCGACAAGCGCATCTGGAACTCCGCCGAGCTGATGGCTCCACCTTTCACCGTCGACACGAGGTTCTTCGACTCATCAAGCAGCGATTGGGTGGACGTCCGCACCGTCTGGAGGTCCGTGCGCAGGTCGGAGAAGTCCGAAGACGCGATCATGCGGTCCAGGACGCTCGCGTACAGCGCGACGTTCGCATCGAGCAATTCCGTGTTGTACTGGTTCTGCAGCTTCTGGTACTGCTCCTGAGACGTCGTACCGTTTCTGTACGAGACCTGGAGGTCGTTGATCTGCTGCACCTTTTCAGCGCTGCGCTGGCGCAGGTCGGTGACTGCGTTGAGGAACACCTGGAAGGCGCTGTCTACATTGACGAAGGCCACCTTCAGCCCGGCTCCGGTGTTCTTGATGTTGGCGACTTGGGCGCGCAGCGCATCGATCTCGGCGCTGCTTGCGCCATCCCCCTTGGACGGGATCGCGAACTGCAGGACCAACGCACCTGCCGCGAGGACTAGAGCCACAGCAGCCACTGCGATCAAAACCGAGTTACGCGTCATAAACATCCTCCTTGGCGGCAAAACATCCGCCGTACAGTGTACCGGATCGTGGTCTCATCTACTCAGAACATCGGCCCAAAACCGAGATCGAATCGAGGCATCCACGAGGCTCCTTCGCCGAGAGTCCACACGACGTCCAGGCGCACGAGGACGCCGGCAGCGCTCACACCGAGTTCGAGTCCGGTGGATGCCTTGACCTCGTCCAGGTGGATCGAGTCAAGACCGATCCCCGCATCCACAAACGCGGTCAGCACGAAGCCTTCCGTCAGCTCCAGCCGGTGCTCGAGGTTGGCGATCGCCAGGCGCCGCACGGTCTCGCTTTCGAGTCCGCGGATGGTTGTCGGACCCCCGAAGTCGTAGGCCTGAGCGCCCGAGAGGCCCGAACTGCCCAGACCGAGTTTGAGCCGGAGAGCCAGCACATGATCCATCCCCGGGAAGAGGTCGTCATACAAGGGTAGGAAGCGGATCCATGTCACATCGAACTTGGTGTACTCCTTACCGACGGCGAAGCCCCCGGCCTTCTCGAGGGACGCTTCCCGCCGCGCGCCGCGCGTCGGAAAGCTCAGGTCATCGGTTGTATCGTCTTCGAGAGCGAGGGAGACCGAGTCGACGGGCGTCCACTCCGTCTCGGTCGTGGTTCGCTCCAACTCGTGGCGGTAGCCAATCACGAAGCCGGCATAGTCCGCCAAGGGGTAGCTGAAGCTGAGGTTTCCGCCGAGCGTAAGATAGGTCGTTGAGCTTTCCGCCTCATCGTCCTCTTCGCCTGCCTGCGTCTTCCGATAGAGGTCGACGGCGATCTGATCGAACGACGTGGGCGCCGCCAACGTCTTGTACCCGAGTTGCCAGGTGGACGTCTCCGGCTTCCCTTCCGGAGACACGCCCCGCTTGTACGTTAGGGACACGTCCTGGCCAGATCCCAGGAGATTGCGTTGGCTCGCAGACAGCTCCCCGACGAGGCCCCCGGTGGCCGGCTCAAACGCCAGAGACCCGTTCAGCCCGCCCAGCGTCGTCTTGTCCGAGAGGGACACCGACACGTGCACGCCGTCGTCCGCCCACCTCGGGTCCATGACGATGTTGTCGAAGTAGCCCAACGCGCCAAGTCGCTGCTGAGACACTTGCAGGTCCTTGCGGGTGAGGGTTCGTCCGACGTGGATCTCAAGCGTCTTTTCGAGCACGCGCCGATGAGTGAGCGTGTCTTTCGTCAACGCGATTTGCG
Source organism: uncultured Thermotogae bacterium (assembly GCA_964447445.1). Taxonomy (GTDB): domain Bacteria; phylum Bipolaricaulota; class Bipolaricaulia; order UBA7950; family UBA9294; genus CAIOGO01. The sequence goes on along the minus strand of CAYUSW010000086.1, from coordinate 10,432 downwards.
AGACGACACCTTCGTCCACGCGAAGATGAAGAACATCTCCGTCGACCCGAGCTCCGGCAAAGCGTGTCATCACGAACCCTGCGTGCATGTAGAGGTCGTAGACGCCTTCCATGGCCTGCAGCACCGCGTAGTTGTCCGCCGCCTCAGACGGCAGCGCGCCGAGCGCGCCCTCTACGACACTCATCGGGAACTGCGTCACTCCTTCGAGTTCGATCCGACGGAGAAGCGCCGGAGCGGGCAAGATGCCGCGCTCGGGCAGATTCCAGATGAGGTAGACACTGTCTCGCGTCGGCCCAGCATCCGGCGTCACCGACACTTCCGAGAAGTACACCGACTGGCGCAGCCGAGTCACAACAGCCGCGAGTTCTCGTTGCAGCAACGGCCGGTCGGTGGGAAGGTCGATCATGGCCGAGGCGACCTCGGTGGGGACCGTCGTGAGCCCGGTCACGCGATTGCCCGCGACATGACCTTCAATGACCTCGATCGCCAACGTGGGGCCTACCTTGACGTCCCCCACCATCGCCAGCACGTAGCCACGATCGTTGTACGCCGTGACTACTCCGTCGAGCGCATCCTTCAGGTCGCCCGACCGGTAGGTCTTGCCGATCTTGATGTCGTGCTCCCGTAGCACTTGCTTCAGCTTCCACGTCGGCATGATGCGCAGGCTGAACAGCTTGACGCCGAAGACGCTGACGTCCCGCAGATTCGTGTTGCCGGTGATCGTGATCTTCTCGATGACGGGATTCTCTACGACGTGGAAACACACCCTTCCGTCCTGGGTCAACTCGGGGTTCACCTCGTTGAACCATCCGAGGTCGAGGATGGCCTGCGATGTCGGCTGAAGATCCGAGTAGTCGTTCAGCGTATCGCCGACCTTGAGAGGAATGTCCTTGAGGACATCTCGCGCGGCGACGTGGTCGTTCCCCGCGATGTCGATCTGCGTGATCTGGAGGGGAAACGTGGGGTCGGCCCCCCAGATTGCAGGCGCGCCACCGAAGAGCGCAATCCCGGCCAACGCCAACGCGCCGAAGAGCCGGTTCTTCATTCCTGTCCTCCTGTGGTCAAGCCAAGCTGGGATGCAATCAGTATCGCGTGAAGCTGCCCGCGTTTCCAGTCGGCGGTTCTCCGCGAAGGATCAGGCTCCCGCCTCCACGGCAACCCGGCTGCGACGTCACGCGTCGCGCAGTGAACTCGCACTCCGGTATCTCAGAGCCTCCGCCAGGTGCGCCGACGAGATCGTCTCCGCACCCGCGAGATCGGCGATCGTCCGCGCCACGCGAAGGACGCGCGCGTGCCCACGCCCACTGAGCGCGAAGCGGGCAATGGCACGCCGAAGGAGCTGGCTCTCCTCGGAGCCGAGACGGCACACGGCACGCAGATCCTGCGAACTGAGGCGCGCATTGCTCATGGCTCCACTCGATGTCGCACGCGTCCTCTGCCGCTCGCGCGCCGCAAGGATTCTCTCGCGCATCGTGGCCGTCGCCTCGCCCGGAGGCGCATCCATCAACTCCTCCGGCGTCAGACGCGGGACGTCAACAAACAGATCCATCCGGTCGAGAAGTGGTCCCGAGATGTGCCGCCGGTACCGACGCACGTCCTGCGCCCCGCAAGTACAAGAACGGCCTTCATCTCCAAGGTGCCCGCATGGGCACGGATTCATCGCCCCCACCAGCGTGAACGAAGCGGGATATCGGACCGAGACTCCTGCCCGTGCAAGGACAACCATCTGATCCTCCATTGGCTGACGCAGGGTCTCCAGCACGCGCCGGTCGAACTCCGGCATCTCGTCGAGGAAGAGGACGCCGTGGTGCGCCAACGTGACCTCTCCGGGACCCGGAATCCCATGGCCTCCTCCCACCATGCCGGCATACGAGATCGTGTGGTGAGGGGCACGGAACGGGCGCTCCCGCACCAGTGCCTCGCCCGCGGCCAGGAGCCCCGCCACGCTGTAGACACGCGTCACGTCGAGTGCCTCCTCGAACGACAGGGGCGGCAAGAGCTCGGGCATGCAGCGCGCCAACATGCTCTTGCCGGCACCGGGCGGGCCGACAAGCAAGAGGTTGTGGCTGCCGGCGGCGGCGATCTCGAGAGCACGCTTGGCGGCGACTTGGCCACGCACGTCGCGCACGTCGTGTTCGGCGACACGCGGCGCAGCCTCCGTCGATGCGTCCGGCGGGCCGTGGGATGCGAGCAAGCCGGCGCCGCGCAGCGCGGTGATCGCTTCGCTGAGCGAGCGAATCGCGCACACCGCCAGCCCACGAACCAGGTCCCCCTCTGCTGCATTGCGCTGCGGGACGACGATCCCCTCGAGTTGTGCTCGACTTGCCTCGAGCGCCAGCGGCAGAACCCCATGCACTTCGCGAACAGCGCCATCCAGCGCTAGCTCTCCTACGACGAGCAGCCTCAAGGTGGGAGGGGCAATCTGGGTCGACGCGATCAGGATGGACAGAGCGATCGGAAGATCGAAGCCGACGCCCTGCTTCCGTAGGTCGGCCGGCGCGAGATTCGCGGTGATCCGCCCCACCGGAAACGTGAATCCGCTGTTCTTGATCGCACTCCGGATGCGCTCGCGGCTCTCCGACACCTCCTTGTCCGGAAGGCCGACGATCTGAAAGGAGGGGAGACCTCCGCTGACATCACATTGGACCTCGACCAGCCTCGCCTCGACCCCGATCACGACTCCGCTAAGAAGGCGGCCAAACATCGTCGACCCGGAACGCGTCCTGCACGACGCGGACGTCGCGCCCCTCCAGAGCCACCACATCGAACCGCGACGCCAATTCGCATCCATGCGCGGCAAGAAACGCCGCGGCCGCGGCGATGATGCGCCGGCGCTTCGCGGCGCCGACAGCGCCTTCGGCGCCTCCAAAGCCGGACCCGGAACGCGCCTTCACCTCCACAAACACCAGGACGTCTCCGTCTCGCGCGATGATGTCGATCTCGCCGAGCCGCATGCGCCAGTTGCGGGCCACGATTCGGTATCCACGTTGTCTCAGCACGTGGCACGCCGCGTCCTCGGCCTCCGCTCCGATGACTCCACGGTCCATGGTGTCCTATCCTATCTTATACGCTGCCTAAAGACCAGGCCGAGCCATGTCGTCCGTTGCAGGTGTTCCACCTAGGTCGTATCATTCGTTTCGATCCCGCGGACACAAGGACATCATGGGCACTGTTCTGAGGAACATCCGGAGACTCTACCATCCTGAGGTCGTGTCCATTCGCATCGAAGGCACCCTCATCGATCGCGTCGGCCGTCCGGACTCCACGTGGCCAGAAGGCGACGAGACGATCGACGCGAGCCGCCGCGTGGCCTTCTCCGGTTTCGTGAATGCCCACACGCACCTGCCGATGAGCTTCCTTCGGGGGCTTGCCGACGATGTACCGCTGTCCGTGTGGCTTGAGCAGCACGTCTGGCCGATCGAGAAGCTCCTGAGCCCGGAGGACGTCTACTGGTGCACGCTTCTCGCTCTGGCGGAGTCCATTCGAGACGGCGTGGTTGCCGTCGCCGACATGTACTTCCACAGCGACGCGGTGGCCAAAGCCGTCGCAGAGAGCGGAGTCCGCGCACTCCTCTCGTACGGAATGGTGGCCCCGTCTCTCGCAAAAGGAGGCACTCGCGAGCTGGAGAAGACGGCCGCGTTTGCCGCCTCGTGGCACGGAGCGGCGGACGGCCGGATCTCCGTAGCCGTCAGCCCTCACGCCGTGTACACGTGCGGCGAGGATGTGTGGAGAGAAGCCGCATCCCTCGCATGCGAGCGGGGGCTCACGCTTCACACGCACCTCTCGGAGACGCGAGCCGAGGTCGATGAGTGGCGGCGCAAGACGGGTCTCAGCCCGGTCGCGTACCTCGACCGCCTGGGGGTTCTGTCCGTGCCCATGCTCGCTGCGCACTGCGTACATGTCGACGGCGAGGACATCAGCATCCTGGCACGCCAGGGCGTCTGCGTAGCGCATTGTCCTAAGAGCAACGCCAAGCTTGGCAGCGGCTTCGCCCCCCTTCAGACGATGAGAGACAAGGGAGTTCGCATGGCCGTGGGAACAGACGGCGCGGCGTCGAATGATCGCCTCGACGTCATGGAAGAGCTGCGCTTCGCGTGTCTGGTCGCTCGCGCTCAGGCTGAAGACGCGCAGAGCCTATCGTCTCGCGAGGCACTGAGCCTCGGAACGGTCGAGGGACGTCTGGCGCTTGGCCTGCCCCGAGCGGACGTTGAGCCCGGAGACCCGGCCGACATCGTTCTCGTGGATCTGGAAGGAGTGCACGCGGTCCCACTGCACGATGCGGCCTCGACTCTTGTGTTCGCGTCGCAAGCTTCGGACATCACGGACGTGTTCGTAAGAGGTCGCCCCCTCATGAGGAATCGGCGGTTACTCACCATCGACGAAGAGAGGGTACAATCAGAGGTCGCGCGCCTCGCAAAGCGGCTGCGCCATGACTAGCTACCCCGCCTGGGAGGGTGGAGTATCCCCCCCTCGGACGTGGGAGGAGGCCAACATGGGTTTGAGTGTCGAGAAGAAGGCGGAGATCGTTCGGGAGTTCGGACAGGGAGACAAAGACACTGGATCTGCGGCTGTGCAACTCGCGCTTCTCACGGAGCGGGTCGAGGAACTGACAGCGCATCTCAACGTTCACAAGAAAGACTTCAGTTCGCAACGCGGACTGCGACGAATCGTCGGCCAGCGCCGACGCCTGCTGAAGTACATCAAGCGCCGTGACTTGTCGGCGTACAAGACGCTCCTCGAGCGTCTCGACATCAGAGGAGTCTGAGCACCACATGTACATCCGCGAAAGCATTCTGTTCAACGGCAAGGAACTTGCCCTCGAGACCGGTCAAATCGCACGGCAAGCGGACGGCGCCGTGCTGGCGACGTACGGGGACACTCACGTTCTCGTCACCGTTGTAACTGCGAAATCCAAGGAGGAGAAGGATTACTTCCCTCTGCGCGTCGACTACGAAGAACGCTTCTACGCCGCCGGCAAGATCCCTGGCGGTTTCTTCAAGAGAGAAGGCAAGCCCAGCGATGCCGCCGTGCTGAACGGCCGCATGATCGATCGCCCGATCCGCCCCCTCTTCCCGGATGGGTACAGCGATGAGGTCCAGGTCATCGCCACCGTGCTCTCGGCCGAGCCGGACTGCTCGCCGGGCATCCTTGCCATTCTCGGCGCCTCCGCGGCGCTGATGATCTCAAGCGCTCCGTTCGAAGGCCCCATCGCCGCAGTCAAGATCGGACGCAAGGACGGGCGCCTCGTCATCAATCCCGACAGCGATGCTCTGGCGACAAGCGGAGTCGATATCTCCGTCGCCGGCACGGAGAGAACCGTGACGATGGTGGAAGGCATGATGGACGAGCTGTCCGAGGACGACGTGGTGGAGGCGATCGAGCTGGCGCACGCGGCGATTCGCCAGCTCGTCGATCTTCAGAAGCGGTTCACCGAGCGCGTCGCGCCGGTGAAGACCGTCGTCCAGCCCGCGCCGGCTCCCGTCGGAGTGAATCCCAATCAGGTCCGCGACCTCGTGTGGAACGAGTTTCCGAACCTTCATACGCTCGGAAGCAAGCAGGCGAGAGCTGACTTCGTCGACGTGCTGCGCGAGCGCGCGACGGAGAAGCTGGCGTTGCGTGATTCGAACGGAGTTGTACTCCCCGCAAGCGCCGCGGAGGTTGCAGCCTCAGTGGACAAGCTGCTCAAGGAGTACATGCGCCAGCAGATCCTCGAGCGGGGACTGCGCTTGGACGGTCGAGGGCCCGAAGACATCCGACCCATCTCGTGTCGCGTCGGGGTCCTGCCTCGCACCCACGGCTCGTCGCTGTTCACGCGCGGCGAGACTCAGAGTCTGGGGATCGTGACTCTCGGCGCGACGCGCACGGACGAGCAGATCATCGACCAGATGATGCTGGATGGCCGGAAGCGTTTCATGCTCCACTACAATTTCCCGCCGTTCTCGGTCGGCGAGGTGGGCCGCATCGGATCGCCCAGCCGCCGTTCCATAGGGCACGGGTACCTGGCGGAGAACTCCCTTCAGGCGGTCATTCCGAGCGAGGAGGAGTTCCCCTATGTCGTGCGCGTGGTGTCGGAGATTCTCGAGTCGAACGGCTCGTCTTCGATGGCCACGGTGTGTAGCGCGTCGCTGGCAATGATGGACGCCGGAGTCCCGATTCGTAAGGCGGTGGCCGGCGTGGCCATGGGAATGGTGGAGGACTCCACCGCGAACCGCCGCGTGATTCTCACCGACATCCTCGGCACCGAGGATCACTTGGGGGACATGGACTTCAAGGTCGTCGGCACCCGTGACGGGGTTACGGGCTTCCAGCTCGACGTGAAGGTCGGCGGCATTGACAGCGCAACCTTGCGCCGCGCTCTCGACCAGGCGAAGCGCGCCCGCTCGGCCGTGTTGGACGAGATGGAACGCGCCATCGCTGGCCCGCGCGCCGAACTCTCGCCCTACGCGCCGAAGCTCATCACGATCACGATCCCGGTAGACAAGATCGGCCTTGTCATCGGGCCTGGAGGCAAGACGATTCGGCAGATCATCGAGGACACAGGCGCAGAGATCGACATCGCCGACGACGGGACGGTACGAATCGCCTCGGTCGACGGCGACTCTGCGACGGCCGCCAAGGAGCGCATCGAGGATCTCACTTCCGAGCTGGAGGTGGGCACGATTCTCAAGACGCACGTCACGCGGATCGTCGACTTCGGCGCCTTCGTCGAGCTGCGCGGCGGCGGCGAAGGCCTGGTTCACGTGTCGAATCTCGCTTCAGGCTACGTGGAGAACGTGCGCGATGTCGTCTCCGTCGGCGACGAGATGACGATCGAAGTGATCGGCGTAGACAAGATGGGTCGGCCCGATCTGCGGCGAATCGAGGAGGGAGCGGAACCGACCGCGCGTGAGCCGCGGTCGCGCGAGTCTCGCGGCCGTCGCGGCGAGCGCGAGGGCTCCCGCCGGGGCGGTGGAGGTGTCGAGCGGAAGGATGCGACTCCTCCGGTGCAGGTCAAAGAGGGAGCCATCCTCGACGGGATCGTCACGAACACCACGGACTACGGCGCCTTCGTCGAGCTCGCGCCCGACGTGACTGGCCTGATTCACATCTCGGCGCTGTCGAGCGACTATGTACGACGTGTCACCGACGTGGTTCGGACGGGCGATCGCGTGAAGGTCGAAGTCCTGAGCATCGACGACCGCGGTCGCTACAAGCTGCGCCGGATCGAGCCCGAGGGCTCGAACGTGCGCGAACCCGAGCCAGAGCACGCGGCGGAGCCCGAGCAGGCTCCCGAGTCAGACCGGCAGCCACGACGCGATCCCGAGGCGACACGTCGCGATGCGGAGGCGCCGCGCGACTCGCAACGGCGCCGCGAGCCGGAGCCTCAGCGCGAAACCGAGCGACGGCGGCGGCCGCACGCCCGCAAGGAGGACGTGCCTCCCCCCGCGGTGGAGACCGAGCCGCTTCAGTCCGAAGAGGAGTCGTCCGCCGGATTCGAGGACCGGTGGTAGGGACCACGCTCTACGCCGGGACGCGGAGCGTGAGGCTGGAGAACGGACTGCGGGTCTTCGTTGAGGAGGTTCCGCAGTCCCGCTCGGTCAGTGCTGGCGTGTGGATCAACGTCGGGTCGCGCGACGACCCGGCCCACGCGCCTGGGCTGACCCACTTCCTTGAGCACTTGATGTTCAAGGGCACAACGACGCGCAGCGCCTTGCGCGTCTCTCAGGAGATCGACTCCGTGGGAGGATTCCTCGACGCGGCCACCGGCAAGGAGTCGACGTTCTTCTATGCCGACGTGCCTGCCGACGGCCTCTCCAAGGCGACCGATCTTCTGCTCGACCTCGTGTTCCATCCTGCGTTTGCCGCAGACAAGATGGAGCTCGAGCGCAATGTCGTCCTCGAGGAGATTCGCGGCTACGACGACGACCCCGAGCAGCGGGCCTTCGACCGATTCATCGAGGGTCTGTGGGCGGATCACCATCCGCTGTCGCGCGCCATCCTCGGCACGCGCGCCTCGATCAAGGCCGCAACGCGAGACGACGTTGCGGAGTTCCATGCCGCTTTCTATCGCCCGGAGAACATGGTCCTCGCCGCCGCCGGAGCGATCAACGCCGAGGCATTCATCGCCGACGTGGACAGCCGCATTCCCCACGCAGCGCCCCGTCGCGGGTCGTCGAGCATACGCCGTAGCCCTCCATCGTTTCAGACCTTGCGCGCCCATCACGTCCAGCCCACCGGGCAGACGCACATCTACCTCGGCCTCCCCGGCCCCCTGTCGGGTGACCCGAATCGGTATCCCCTCGAGGTGGCGAACGCCATCCTCGGCGACGGAACCAGTTCTCGTCTCTTTATGGCCGTTCGGGAGGAGCGGGGACTCGCCTACGTCGTGCAGAGCGCCGTGAGCCGGTTTAGCGACGCCGGCTTCTGGCTCTCGTACGCGGCCGTGGCTCCCGAGGCGGCGGACACGGTCGCGGCCATCCTGATGGGAGAACTGGAGCGCCTGCGCGATGAACCCATCCCGATCGACGAAGTCGCTCTGGCGAAGTCCCGTCTGCGCGGATCGTTCATCCTCGGGCTGGAGTCGAACGCACATCGTGCCATGCGACTCGGCAACGCAGCACTGGGCGACAGGGAGATTCTGGCGCCCGACGAGATCCTCGGCCGGCTCGCTGCCGTGACTCCCGAAGCCGTGAGCGCCGCTGTGCGGCACTACAGCCGACCGGAGAGCGTCAACCTGGTCACCGTGGGGCCCGCGCCCCAGCGCTAGAGCTTCCTTTGTCTCCGGCGATCGGCTGGTGTACGATCCTGACGCCATGGCCATCGCGATCTACCCAGGGAGCTTTGACCCCATCACGCACGGGCACATCGACATCGCGCGTCGCGCCCGCAAGTTGTTCGCGAAGCTGGTCATCGCCGTCGTCGCCAACCCCCACAAGAACCCGCTCTTCACTCTCACGGAGCGAGTCGACTTGACGAAGCGCGCGCTGCGCGAGGAAGGCGTCACCGGGATCGAAGTGACGAGCTACGACGGTCTTCTCGTCAACTGCGCGCGGATCCACAGTGCCGATGCCATCGTCCGCGGCCTGCGCGCCAACTCGGACTTCGAGTACGAGTTCCAGATGGCGCTCGCCAACCGCGACCTCGCTCCGGAGTTCGAGAGCGTCTTCTTCATGACCGCCGGCAACTACAGCTTCCTCGCCTCGTCGATGGTTAAGGAAGTCGCACGGTACGGCGGCGACGTTTCGAGCTTCGTGCCGAAGTCGGTGGAGAGCGCGCTGCGCCGAAAGCTGGGAAGGAAGTAGCACGTCGCGGCTCAGAGTCCCGGCGCCGTCTGAGGAGCCTCCGCTGGTTCTGCAACGTGCTCATCGTGATCGGGCAACGTCGCCTCGACCGTGCGTAGCGGGCGGTACGCGTAGCCCGCGAGCGCAGCAACCATCGCCAAGACACCGCCGAACACGAGCATGAGCGCCATCCCCGCGCCCGGGCCCGTGCCGACAAGCGGCGCGAAGACGCGGGCGAGCACGCCCCCGGATCGCATCCCCGGCTCAAACACGCGGTCCGCAAGCGGTCCGGCGAGGAGCATCGACAGGGGCGCTCCGAGCTGCGCCATCATCAGTCGAACCGAGAAGACCCGCCCCTGAAGATCGGGAGGCACTTTCGATTGCCAGATCGTCTGACTCGAAGCGTTCACGGTAGGAAAGATCATCGCCATCACGAACATCGTCGTGGCCCAGGCTGGAAGCGACCGCCCGATGCCTACGCCTGCGAGGCCGATCACCCCGCCGAGCGCACAGCCGATGAGAACCCCGTGCACGCGAGGCTTCGGGCCGCCCCACAGGCTGAGGAGCACGCCGCCGACTACACCGCCAATACCGGCTGCTGACTGCACGCTGCCCAGGATGAGGCTGTTGTTCCCGGTGCGGGCGAGGATCATCGGCGCAAGCACCGTGAACCCGAATGTGGTCGTGACGTTGAACAGGAAGAACATCCCCAGCAGGCCTAGAAGGCCGCGCCGCGCGAGGATGTAGCGGAAGCCGTAGGCCGCCTCGCGGAAGAGAGAGCCGCGCCCCTTCGCCCCCTCGGCCGACGCCGTCGGCTGCGGTATCCGCGCCAGAAGGAGGATGACGATCGCCGCTGTCATCGTCGCGAGGTCGACGCCCAGGATCCCGCCGATGCCGATCGGCGCGAGCAAGATGCCGGCCGCGACCGGCGCGAACACGCCCGAGATCGAGCCGGCGAGCGACATCATCCCGCTCGCGCGCGCGTACTGCGACTTGTCGACCAGCACGCTGATCGTCGAGGAGTAGGCCGGGAACTGGAACGCGCCGAACGTCCCGATGAAGGCGACGACGATGTACAGGTGCCAGATCTCGAGGCTTCCGGAGAGGTGAAGGAAGAGGATCGTCAGGGTTCCGAGCCCGGCGGCCGCATCGGAGAGGATCATCATGAGCTT
>CAYUSW010000085.1:0-2678 GCA_964447445.1 uncultured Thermotogae bacterium | reverse complement strand
GCCGTGCGACATAAGCTGACGTTGGAGCAGGTCGCGGAGACTGTGCACGCGCATCCCACGCTGCCGGAGGGATTCCACGAGGCGTGCGAGAACGCGCTAGGCCGCGGCATTCATACCGCACGACGATAGCTCGCGGCCCGGACGCGGCATCCACAGCGCGCAGCGATAGGCCCACGACAAGGGAACTGCGCCGCCCAAGAGAAGAGCCTCCGTGCATCGGAGGCTCTTCTCCGCAGGCGCTCATGCGCGATCGGTGCCGCGCACCGATCGCCTCAGTCTGTCTTCGTCTGCTTCTCGATCTTGGCGCTCGCGTGCACGTCGAGCGTCTCGCTGTACTCGACGGTCGCGATGCGGCACCCCGGGCCGAGTCGGATCCGCTTCCCACGCACGACGTCGGCCGTGGTCTCGTCCAAGGCGATGTCGTCGCCCTCGATGGTTCCCACCTTCAGCTCCGCGAGACCGCCGCCCGAGAACATCCGAACAAGCCCGTCAAACAGAATCCCGCGCTCGCGGAAGCCGCCCCGCAGGATCTCGATCTTCTCGCCGCCGATCTCGCCCGCCGAGCACCTTCCGCCGAGTCGAACCTCAATCCTGTCGGCAGACAGAAGTCCACCAATCGTGAATCCGCCTGAAGCCTTGAAGATCTCGGCCTCGAGGTTTTTCTCAACGTGGATGTGCCCGCTGACTTTCACATACTCTGCCGCCACGCTCTTCCCAACGCGGAACGTGCCGGAGCACTTGAGCTCCTTCACCTTGGCGTCCCCGCCGATGCGGGCAGCGCCGCTGACCGACATCTCGTCGGCCGTGATGGATCCGGCGAACGAAGCTCCGCCCGAGACGGACACCTGCGTCGCCTCAACGTTGCCTTCGACCTTTCCGGCTCCGGAGATGATGAGGGCCTCGGCCTTGAGATCGCCGGTCACCTTGCCGGCTCCGGAGATCGAGACGCGAGCGTAGTCACCGCCACTCAGTTTGCCGGCCCCAGATAGACTGGCAGACCTTCGTTCCTCGCTCATCGTTCCTCCTCTCTCTTGCCTGATGCCGCACCCCCGCGCGGCCCTCCGGTCTCCTCCGCCAGGTCGAGCTTGATGCGCTCCAACGTGTTGCGCAGGTCGACGGTCCCGACGCAGAGCACGTCCGAATCAAACAGCACATCCGGCGGCGCGATCGCGACGAGACTGATCTCGGCCGAGATTCCGCCTGCCGACAGCTTCTTCCGCAAGACGTGGATGTGGAAGTTGAGCTCCGCCACACGCTCGAGGAAGGACTCGCTCATGTTCTTGCGCAGCATCTGTTGAACGAGCACTCGCTCTTCGGGCCGCGTCTCGCCGCGCAGCCGCCCCGCGACTGCAATACAGAGAGCGTCAGCGAGGGACAGCGACTTCACTCCCGCTGCGTCGGCGCCGCACTCTTTCAGCGCCGCCTCGTCAAACCACGGCGCGCGACGCAGCCGATCCATGGTCACCTGGACTTTCGCATTCACTTGCTGCGTGATCACGTCGGCAAGATCGTCCAGCGGGTGCGTGTCCTTCATCGTCTTGATGCGCTCGATGCGCTCGAGGATCTTGTCGCGCGGGAAGAACGTCTCCTGGCCGGTGAACGTCGACCGCCGCACGAACCAGGCCTCCGGAATGAGGCCCTTTCGTTTCCAGCGATAGAGCTGGCCGTAGGAGATCCCCGCCTGGCGAAGGACGTCCTTCTTGGCAACGAGGTTCTCTTCGTCCATGGTCGTGGCTCCTCTCCTCGTCCTGCCGGGCTCTGCTCTTCCCACGCTCTTGCGTGGCCCCGAGCCGCCCGCGCGGGACCCGGCCATTGTAACAACACACTGTGACGCTGTCAATGGCTGAGCAGCCTCGCGTTCCGTTGGCCGCTCAGCTAGGGAGTTCCCGCGGTGCGGGAACTCCTGGCTTCATGGCCTTGACTCTCGTTGGCGGTCCAGCCAGGGCGCTCCATGGATGGGGTCGGTGTGGATGGGGTTGGATGGGGTCAGGCCTTTGCTTTCGAGTCCAAGGTGATAGGTGGTTGGCAACGCTTCGCGTTGCTAGGGGCGAACTGCGTTCGCCTGTCCTCGGCTGCCGTAGGGGTGGCAGACCCAACCGAGTCTCGAGACCACATGAGACAGGACATCGAGGAACGCAAGACGATCTGCGTCGCCTAGGAAGACCTTCTCGCCGGCATTGCCGCGACTCGTGATGTGATAGAGAGCGCCCTCATACTCAATCCGCAGTGGCCGGGCGATGATGGCGCCAGTCTAGCTCGCCGTGAGTCGAAAGTAAAGGCCTGACCCCTATTCCCTTGCTATTCCCTATTCCTACTGCGGACACAGCCCAGGCGAAGCCAACCGGAATCGAGCTTCGCCCCTAGGCCAGTGAGCCGCAATCCCTGACCCACGAAGGAGTTCCGACGCAGTCGGAACTCCCTAGGTACCTGACCCGCAGGGTCAGGTACCCGGACATTGCGCCGCGACGGCCGGGGCGATGCCTTTCTTGCCGTACGCCTTCTGGAAGTGGGCCGCGAACTCGCCGGCGAGCTTCGCCGATCGCTCGTCGAACGCGGCCTTGTCCGTCCACGTGTCCCGCGGCCGTAGAACGCCGCTCGGGACACCAGGGCACGCTTGCGGGATCTCGACGTGGAACATCCGGTCTTCGTCGAAGGCCACTTTGTCGAGCGAGCCTTCG
>CAYUSW010000084.1:0-2618 GCA_964447445.1 uncultured Thermotogae bacterium | reverse complement strand
CGGCCAAGCTGCAGCGCGTTCACCACGCTCTGCCCCAAATGGCAGTTGTTGGCGAAGACAAACGTGATGTCTGTTTCCTCTGCGAGGCGTTCGATTCGCTCGGCCCAGGGTTCGAGTTCTTGTGCGCTGTAGAGGTAGTCGTAGCGGTCGCCGCCCTTTTCTTGATTCCACCACGTCGTCTCGTTACGTCCGTGCAGGCGCACGTAGCCCGTCCGCGTCGTCGCGACCGCGCTCGGCTCCGGCAGGTGTGGAAGCGGGGGCAAGTCCACGTTGGCAAAGCCGAGCCCGAGAGACCGGAGGAGATCGAAGGTAGGTCCCTCCATCCAGGCGTCGTGGCGGAACTCGACGACGAGCGGCGCGCGCACGTCGCCTCCGGCACTCCCGAGATCTCGGGCGAGTCGTTCGAGATGGCGATACGAGGCGGTGCTGGGCACGAACGCATAGGGGAACTGCGCCAGGAGTCCGCCGAGCCGGCCGGCTGCGGCCAGCGGCTCGACGGCGTCGCGGAACGGCTCGAGCTCGCGGTCGAACGCGACGAGGTCGTGGGTCATCGCGCGCGGCACTTTCACGACAAACGTGAAGGAATCGGGCGTCCTCTCGACCATTCGCGCGAATGTCTGTGGTGACGGCGTGCGGTAGTACGTGGCGTTGATCTCGACGGTGTCGAACAGCTCTGCGTAGCGGGAGAGGAAGGCCCCGGGCCGCGTGCCGGGCGGGTACACCGTGCCGACCCAGTCGGCGAAGCTGTAGCCGGAAGTTCCGATGCGAACGCAGCCCGTCATGAGATCATCCTACTCCGCGCGCCGAACCGAATTCCCAGGTCTCCTGAATGAATCCGCCCACGTGCGGCGGAAGTGGTTTGAGCAACAGCGATGTCCCGAGGCGGATCGCGCTGTCGCCGTAGCGAGCGCGGATCGTGTCCACGGCGCCGTTCAAACGGTCACGGCGTCGATCCTCTTCGAACAAGACGTCCGGAAGCGCGTTGCGCTCGAGCAAGTTGGCCGCCGACACGGCCACGAGAGCGATCTCCGCCGGACGAAGAGGAATCGCGGCGAGAATCGAGAGGCAAGCGCGATAGATCGTCTCGCCGTCGTCGGACGGGAGAGCCAGCGTTGCCTGCTTCGCGTGGCCCGGCCCGAGCACGCCGGTGCGGAATCCACAATGGATGGTTCGGCAGACGTAGCCCAGCCTCCGCAGGCGAGAGGCGACCTTGTCCGCCAGCTCGCGCAAGACCAGGAGGGCGAGTGAAATGTCGCGCATCTCCGGGGGCAACGTCTTCGAGTGGCCGACCGACTTCGGCGGTGGGACCTCGGTGTAAGGGACGACGGGCGTCGGGTCTCGCCCGAGGCCGAGATGATGCAGGAAGATTCCATACACGCCGAACTCCTGCCGCAACAGGGCCTCGGACGCCGCGCCGAGGTCGGCGAGGGTGATGAGGCCGAGCTGGTTGAGACGGCGTTCGATGCGCGGGCCGATGCCGCACACTTCGCTGGCCGGCGTGGTCTGTAGGAGATGAGGGAGCTCGTCATCTTGCAGGAGGCCGATTCCGTCCGGCTTGTTCCGCTTCCCAATGAGCTTGGCGAACACCTTGCCGGCGGAGGCGATGCCGAGCGTGGCGGTGATGTAGGGTCCAAGCGCGTCGCGAAAACGTGACTGGATGTCGCGCGCCATGGCCACCGGTCCGCCCCGGCGAGTCGCTTCTTGCGAAACATCCATGAACACTTCGTCGATGGAGTACACCTCGATCCTGGCGGCGTACTCTTTGAGGATCTCGAGGAAGCGCCGCGACGTCTCCACGTAGAGCTCGGGATGGCCGGAGACGAGAACGAGCGGGGGACAACGCTTCCTGGCCTCCCAGACGGGCATGGCCGTGGCGACAGGATAGCGCTTCGCCTCGCGCGAGAACGCAGTGATGATGGATCGCTCGGTCGGCTTTCCCGTGACGCCGATCGGCTTCCCTCGCAAGGAGGGTCGCGCCTGCTGCTCGACCGAGGCGAAATACGAGTCCATGTCGAGATGCACGATCCACCGGCTCATCCTTGCTCCTGCGGATCCATCTCGAGTTCCTCGAGCGTCCAGCGGCTGGCGCGCGTGTTGAGGCGCAGGTGGAAATGATCGCCCGCCGACGTCACGGAGTAGCAGAGGTAGAGGGTTTCTCCCTCCCGCTCCGTGTGAACGAAGTTCGTTTGGGAGACTTCGTAGCGGCGGCCTTCCCAACGGAAAGAGCGAAGTTCGGGGTGCGTCTGATTTCGTCGGTAGACGACGAGTGCGTCAATCGGCTGGCCCACCTTGCGGATCACGTCCGTTCACCATGTTCATTGTACAGAATGAACACACGCCGTCAATGCCCGCGCGGCGAGCCCGTGGCGCAGTTCCTCAGTCGAGAATCGCATGGAAACGGTATTGCGTATTCGGCGCCGCGACGTCGATCTTCTCTTCGCGAACCAGTCCCAAGCGGACGAGGCGGCGGACGCGGTTGTGGCACACATTCGGGGGAATGCCGAGGATGTCTGCAAGCTCTTTCGTGGTCGCGCTTCCCCGTTCGTTGAGCAGCGCGAGCGTGTCGACGAGCGGGCGGGCGAGGCGCCCGAGGACCTTCCAGGGGCCCGTGGCTCCAC
>CAYUSW010000083.1:0-15917 GCA_964447445.1 uncultured Thermotogae bacterium | reverse complement strand
CCGATGGGCTCATCCCACAGGATGAGGAACATCAGAAGGGGCACACTGGCCAGGCGCGCGACGGTGATTTGGTTGGGAATCGACGATCGAAGCCGCCACCCCTTCCCTGCCATCACGCCTCCGCCGCAGCCACAATGGCCGCGAAGCCCTTGGCGTCGAGCGACGCTCCGCCGACGAGAGCCCCATCCACATCGGGCAACGTGAGCAGCGATCGAGCGTTGTCCGGCTTGACGCTTCCGCCGTAGAGAATGCGCAGGGTGTCCGCCGCGCGGTTGTGGTGACGACGGACCCATTCACGGATCCAGGCCGAGGCTTCCTGCGCTTGGTCGGGAGTCGCCGTCTCTCCCGTGCCGATCGCCCACACCGGCTCGTAGGCGATCACGACGCGAGAGAGAGGGCCCGCGCCCAGTCCGCGGAGGCCAGCGGTCAGTTGCGCTTCGAGAGTGTCGTAGGTCGCGCCGCCGCGGCGCTCGTCGAGGGTTTCGCCGACACAGAGGACCGGCGCGAGACCGCCAGCGAGGATGGCGTCGAGTTTGCGGCGCACGGCAGCGTCCGTGTCGCCAAAGACGTGACGTCGCTCGGAGTGCCCGGCAAGTGCATAGCGGCACCCGCAGGCGGAAAGCATGCCCACGGAGACGGCTCCTGTGAAGGCGCCTTTCGCCTCGAAGTAGACGTCCTGGGCCCCTAGTCCCACGCTTGTCCCTCGCAGGAGCTGGCCGGCGCGATCGAGACTGGTGAAGGGCGGGAGGATGGCAGTCTCGGCGTTGGCCGAGGAGACAAGCGGAAGGAACGCCGCAATGAACGCCTCAGTTTCCGCGGGCGTCAGATGCATCTTCCAGTTCCCCGCTATGAGACAGCGTCGCATGTCTCGTCCTCCGGCGCGAGTATAGCCCACCGCCCATCCTTCTCGCACGATTGACTTGTGGAGACCGGGTCTCTACCATGCTCGCCCCTAGCGGACTCCGTTCCCACGGAAGGCCACGTAGGCAGGGCGGGCATCAGACTCGCTCGGCAGACAGAGCCAAGATCCCCAGGCGGTGGACTCATGAGGCACTACGACGTGATCGTCATCGGCGCCGGCCATGCCGGTTGCGAGGCCGCGCTTGCCGCGGCGCGCCTTGGTGCGGCGACGTGCCTCGTCACCATCAACCTGTCGGAGATCGGCCGCATGCCGTGCAATCCTTCCATCGGAGGCCCGGGCAAGTCCCAGTTGGTGACCGAGGTCGACGCCCTCGGCGGAGCTATGGCGCGGGTGACCGACACGACGATGCTCCACATCCGCCTTCTCAACACCAGCAAGGGGCCGGCAATGCAGGTGCGCAGAGCGCAGACGGACCGCTTCGCCTACAAGCAGGCCTGGAAGAAGCTCCTCGAGTCGACGGACGGGCTTGATCTCGTGGAGGGGATGGTGGAGGAGATCGTCGTCCGCGAGGCGCGCGTACGTGGAGTGCGCCTCCGCGAGGGCCTCGAGCTGTCCGGCGCCGCCGTCATCGTCGCGGCCGGAACGTTTCTGCGCGGCCGCATCTTGATGGGCGACGCAGCCTACGACGCGGGCCGCGCCGGGGAGCCGCCGTCTGCGGGCCTTGCCGTCTCTCTCGCCGGGCTTGGGTTCCGAATGCAGCGCCTCAAGACGGGTACGCCTCCGCGCGTTCACCGCCGAACGGTTGACTCAACCGGTCTCGAGCGGCAATCGACGAGCGACGCTCCGCTCGCGTTCTCCTTCTGGACGGAGCCGCGCGTTCTCGACGATCTCTTCCCGGTGTACGTCACGCACACGAACGCCGAGACGCATCGCATCATTCGCGACAACTTGGAGCGAAGCGCCATCTTCAACGGCCTCATGAGCGGCACCGGTCCTCGCCACTGCCCGTCGCTCGAGAGCAAGATCGTCAAGTTCCCCGACCGCGACCGGCACAAAGTGTTCATCGAGCCCGAGGGACGGGACTCGGCCGAGCTGTACTTGCAGGGTCTCTACACGGCGTTCGCGCCCGAGGTGCAGGAACGCATCGTCCATTCGATCGAAGGCCTGGAGACCGCGCACATCGAGCGCTACGGCTACAACATCGAGTACGACTTCGTCGATCCGCTTCATCTGTCCGCAACGCTGGAGGCGCACGACATCGCCGGACTCTACCTCTGCGGGCAAGTCATCGGGACGACCGGTTACGAGGAGGCGGCGGCACAAGGCATCGTGGCAGGCATCAACGCGGCGCGCACGATCCGCCGCGAGGACCCGTTCATGTTGTCCCGCGGCGAGGCCGTGATCGGTGTCCTGATTGACGATCTCGTGACGAAGGGCATCACGGAGCCCTATCGCATGCTGCCCTCCCGCTGCGAGCACCGCATCACGTTGCGCGAGAGGAACGCGGACTTGCGCCTCGCCGCCAGAGGACACGCCATCGGCCTGCTTCCGGACGCGCTGTACGAGAGGGTTCTCGAACGCGAACGGGCTATCGGGAAGCTGACGCGTATGCTTGAGGAGACCCGCGTCGGCCCGAACGACCCGGTCAACGAGCGGCTCGTCCACCGGGGCAGCCGCCCTCTGGAGTCGAACGGAGCAAGCCTGTTCGAGCTTCTCGCCCGACCGCACGTGCGGCTGAAGGATCTCGTGTCGCCTGATGGGATTCCGGACTCGGTGCGGGAGGAGGTCGAGATCCGCGGCAAGTACGCGGGCTATCTGGCGCAGCACGCCCGCGACATCGACCGAATCCGGCGCATGGACGAGTGGGTCATTCCGGAGGACCTGGACTACGCGGCGCTGACAGCACTCTCGTTCGAGGGGCGCCATCTCCTCGCCCGTGTGCGGCCGCAGTCGTTCGGTCAGGCATCTCGCGTGCCCGGAGTGTCGCAGGCCGACCTCGCCATGCTGGCCGTGTACCTCAGGCGCTGAACGTCATCGCTTGTCGGGCGGGACGAAATGCCCTGTCTGGAGCCAGCGCCACATGATCTCGTGAAACACGGGCGCCGAGACCGACCCTCCGCCGACCATGGCTCCGTTGGGATGCTTCGGCTCATCGAGGATGACGAGAAAGACGAGTTCCGGCACGTCCGCGGGCACGAAGCAGCCAAACAAGGTCGTGTACTTCCCCTCGACGTAGCCTTGGCCGGCCACCGCTTTTTGCGCTGTTCCCGTCTTGCCAGCGATCTCCAGCCCCGGAATGATGGCGCTCTTCCCGGTCCCATGCTCGACCACGCCGGTCATGATGTCGCGCATCGTGGCACACGCGGCGGCGCTCACGACCTGCGGCGGTGAGCCTCCGTCGCGGGACTTCCTCTTCTTCTCTGCCTCCGGCTGAACGATGTGCGGCGTGACGAGGTAGCCACCGTTGGCGATGACGGACAGGCCGCGCGCAAGCTGGATGCCTGTCACGCCGACCGATTGGCCGAACGCTGCGGTCGCCAACTCGAGGTCGGTCCACTTCTCGGCGGGCCGCAGGATGCCTGTCGACTCGCCCGGAAGGTCTATCCCGGTAGGCGATCCGAAACCAAGGAGCGACATCGTCCGGTGCAGGGGCTCCTTCTTGAGGCGTAGCGCGGCGTCAACGATGCCCGTATTGATCGACTTCTCGATCACATAGCGGAACGTCACCCGGTAGTTCGCCTCGGGTTTGAAGGACTCTCTGCCCGCGTTGTGGATGGTGTGGCCACCGGCCTCGATGCCGTCCTTTCCCTGCAGCAGGGTGTCCGGCGTGACGACGCCGGCCTCGACCGCCGAGAGTCCGGACACGGCTTTGAAGATCGACCCTGGCTCGAACATCAGCGTGACGGCAAGGTTCTGCCGCTGAGATGGAGTCGACTTCCCGAACGAGTTCAGGTCATACGTCTTGTCCTGCGCCATCGCCAGGACTTCCCCAGTGTTGGGATCAAGCGCGATGACGAAGCCGCCGAGCGGGTTGTAGATGCCAGCACACGTCGCGATCTCTTCCTCGCAGATGAGCTGGAGCGTGGCATCGAGCGTGAGATGGAGATCCTTCCCTGGTGTGCCTTCGTCCACGACACGAGACTGGTACGTTCGTCCG
Source organism: uncultured Thermotogae bacterium (assembly GCA_964447445.1). Classification (GTDB taxonomy): domain Bacteria; phylum Bipolaricaulota; class Bipolaricaulia; order UBA7950; family UBA9294; genus CAIOGO01. Next base: position 11,898 of record CAYUSW010000083.1, on the reverse strand, counting down.
TCGGCACCCTGCACGATGTGGACGATCGCTGGGACACCGCGAAGCAGCTCGTCGTACTGCAACTCGAGGCCCTCGAGCCCCTCGCCGTCGGCGCCGACGAAGCCGATGAGGTTCGACGCCAGTCGCCCTTGGGGATAGTGCCGTTTCCAAGCGTCGAGGAAGATGAGGCCGTACGCGCCAGCCGACTGCGCCCGTTCCTCGATCCGCTTCGCGGTCAGGAGGTCGACCTGTCTCTTGATCCACGTGAAGTAGCTCTTCCGGTAGATGAGCTTCGTGGCGTCCGCCGTCGACATCTTGAGTTCTTCCGACAGGATCTTTGTGATCTCGACTGGCCGCGTCATGTTGAAGCTGTCGATCGCGATGGCCACCGCCTTGACGTCAAACGCAAGGAGCGTCCCATCGCGGTCATAGATTGCCCCGCGGCGGGGAGCCAGTTCGAGCTCGCGCTCTTGCACGGCGGCGGCCGCGCGCGCCCAGCTGCCGTGCTCGATGACCTGGACCTGAACCATTCGGACGAGGATGGCGGCCGCGGCAATCAAAAGGAGGATCCGGAGCGAACGGGCGCGCTGCCGCGCTCCGCCCTCACGGGAGCTCAGTCTTCGGGACGTATACATGGTCGACCTTGGCCGGGAGGCCCATCTCGTGGAGCCGCGCGTACTCCGACAGCCGCCTCAAAGAGAACCCCTCTTCGATCCGAAGCTCAAGCGCGTGGTTGATCTCCTCGATCTGCGTCAGCTCGTCTCTCGCGGCCTCGCGCGCCGCCGTCAGCTGCTGGATCTTCGTCCCCTGCCAGACGTAGAGAAACGGAAGGCCTCCGGCAAGGAGAACGACCGTCACCGCCAGCACGACCCCGGGCGGCGGCACGAAGGAGAGTCGGGGGCCGTGACGTCTTCTCTTGAGAACGTCGCGTAACGGAGAGCGCCGCTCCCGAAGATTGGGGCGCCAGGAGCGGCCACGGCGCCGACGACGCCAGGCGCGGTCCTGCACGAAGTACTTCGAGCGATACGGCATCTCGCAGGAAGAGTAGGCGACGCCCGGACCCGCCGTGGGGACACGTGTCGTGTCTGTGCATCCCAACGCGGTATGGGGAAAGACCTCCTACATGACCCGCCGGGCGGCACGGAGTTTGGCGCTGCGGGCACGAGGATTGCGCGCGATCTCGAGCGCGGACGGCACGATCGGCTTCCGGGTGAGGATCTCGGCCTCCACCTGCTTGCCGCACCGGCACTCCGGAAAATCCGGGGGACAGACGCACGCGGCGGCGCGTTCGCGAAAGAACGTCTTGACGAGACGATCCTCGAGAGAGTGAAACGTGATCACGACGAAAACCCCGCCGGAAGCGAGCGCGCGGAAACCTTCCCGCAGGCCGCGTTCGAGAGCGGAGAGCTCTTCGTTGACAACGATGCGAAGCGCCTGAAACGTCCGCGTGGCGGGGTCGATACGCTCGGCGAAGTAGACCTGCGGAACCGCCCGGTGCACGATCTCGACGAGGCGGAACGTCGTGTCGATCGGGCTTCGTGTGCGCGCCTCGCAGATCGCGCGGGCGATGCGGCGCGCGTACCGCTCCTCGCCGTACTCGCCGATGGACCTCGCCAGTTCGTCGACGCTCGCCCCGGCAAGCCACTCCGCCGCCGTAAGCCCACGTGACGGATCCATGCGCATGTCCAGCGGGCCGTCCGTGCGGAGGCTGAACCCGCGTCCTGCATCGTCGAGCTGCATCGAGGACACGCCGACATCGAGGAGCACGCCGTCGACGGGACCCACTCCGAGCCGCTCGAGATGCCCTGCGATGTCGGCGTAGTTCCCGTGCACAAGGTCGAAGCGCCCGGAGAAACGTTCCAGGCGTTCCTGCGCACGTCCGAGCGCTCGAAGATCCCGGTCGATGCCCACGACGCGAATCCCCGGGTTCGCGAGCAGGAGAGCTTCCGAGTGGCCGCCCAGCCCCACCGTGCCATCCACGAGGGTGCCGCCGCGGCTCGACACGAGGTACGAGATGACGTCCTGCGTCAACACGGGGATGTGCATGGGCCGCGCCGCTCCCTCGCGATCGTTCATTCGTCGAGCTGCCGTTTCCACTCCACCAGCTTGCGGAGTGCGTCAAGCGGCGTGGTGCGGTCGGCGTCTACGTTGCGGAGCGCCTTGAGGATCGGATGATCCAGAGAACCGAACAGGGGCGGAAGCGTCGCCGGCCGCTCGGCGCGCCCGATGCGCGACAGAGGTGCCTCGGACAAGAGGTCGGCGAGGATGCGATCTGCGGCCCCGGTGACGTGCGCCGGCAGGCCCGCCAGGCGCGCCACGTGAACGCCGTAGCTCCCCGGCGAAGTGCCGGGCTCGACTCGATGCAGGAACACGACGTCCTTCCCCAGCTCCTTCACCGCGACGTGCAGGTTGACAACATTCGGGATCTCCTCCGCGAGGCGCGTCAACTCGTGGTAGTGCGTGGCGAAGAGGGTCTTGGCCCGGACCTTCCGCGCCAGCTCTTCGGCCACGGCCCACGCAATCGACACGCCGTCGAACGTGCTCGTGCCGCGTCCCATTTCGTCCAGAATGATGAGGCTGCGCGGCGTGGCGTGCTCGAGAATGGCGGCCACTTCGAGCATCTCCATCATGAACGTGCTCACGCCGGCGACGAGCATGTCGCTCGCCCCGACGCGCGCGAACACTCGGTCGACGACGGGAAGCGTGGCCTCCTGAGCCGGCACGAACGATCCGATCTGCGCCATGATGGAGATCAAAGCCGTCTGGCGCAGGTAGACGGATTTCCCCGCCATGTTCGGTCCGGTCAAGATCACCAGGTCCTTCCCCTCGGGGAGGACGAGATCGTTCGGAACGAACTCCTCGATCCGCTCCACGACGGGGTGCCTTCCGGCGCGGATCTCGATCGTGTGGCGATCCGTGAACGTGGGGCGCACGTATCGCTGGCGGTGGGCCACGTCCGCGAGACTCTGCAAGACATCAAGCTCGGAGACGGCGTCCGTCACGGACTGCAGGAGCGAGATCGCGCCGCGGAGCGACTCGACGGCCGCGTCGAACAGGCTCACCTCGAGGGCAAGAGCCCTCTCTTCCATTCCCGCGATTCGCTCCTCGCAGCCGCGCAGCTCCTCGGTCACGAACCGCTCCGCGTTGGCCAGGGTCTGCCGCCTGACGTACTCCGGCGGCACCTTGCTTAGGTGCGGGCGGGTCACTTCGAAGTAATAGCCGAAGACGCGGTTGTAGCCGACCTTGAGAGAGGAGATCCCCGTGCGCGTGCGTTCGTTCGCCTCGAGGTGCGAGAGGCGATCGCGCAGCAGACGCACGTCGTCGCGGAGTCGGTCGAGGTCCTCGCTATAGCCCGATCGAGTCATCCCGCCATCGCGCGCGTCGACGGGCGGCTGGTCCACAAGCATCTGTGAGAAGCGAGCCGCGAGGACGCCGACCTCCGGCGCAGCGATTCGCTTCTGCGCCTGGCGCAGAAGCTCCACGTCCCCGGCGTCGGTTCCGCGCGCGAGAGCAGCCGCAATTCGCGGAGCCGCGTCGAGCGAGCGCAGGAGACGAAGGAGATCGAGCGGGCCTATGCGCCCTCCGCCCAGCTTGCCCGTCAGGCGCTCGAGATCGTGGACGTCCCCAAGGCAGGCGCGGATCTCTTCGCGCAGAAGGCTGTTCTCCACGAGCCACTCGACCGCATCGAGACGGACTTCCATCTCGCGCCGCTCTGCGAGCGGCGCGAGGATTCGACGCCGAAGAAGGCGTCGCCCCATTCCCGTCGCCGTCCGATCGAGGACGTGGAGCAGCGTCCCGCGTTCCTGTCCAGCCCTCATGGGGCGCACCAATTCCAGGCTTGCCACCGTGAACGGGTCCAGACTCATGCGCTCGGTCCCCGCGATCCATTCCACCGGGCGCACATGCGCGGGGGCCGACTGCTGCGTGGCCTCAACATAGCGCAGCACGGCTCCTGCCGCCTGCAACGCGCTCTCCTCGGCGAGGGAGTCCGCCGTCGCGACCGCCGCCGCCGAGTAGCTCTCGGGCGGGACTCGAGTGACCAGGCGTCCGCCGAGCGCCTTCTCCAAGGCCGGGTCGTCGCGGTCGGGAATCAGTACTTCGCTCGGATCGCACCGCGCGAGCTCGGATCGAAGCGCTGCTTCGTCGGCCACAGCCGTGCACGCGAACTCGCCGGTCGAGAGGTCGAGAAACGCGAGCCCGTACCGCTCACTCCTCCCAACAGGCAATACTGCGGCGAGGTAGTTGTTCGCTCCCACCTCCAGCACGGCGTCATCCAACGCGGTCCCGGGAGTGATGACGCGGATCACCTCGCGCTTCACAAGCCCCTTTGCCGCCTTCGGATCCTCGACCTGTTGGCAGACGGCCACTTTGTGGCCCTTGCGCAATAGCGCCGCGATGTAGGCATCGCCGCGGCGCACGGGAACTCCCGCCATGGGGTGCCCATTGCGCGACGTGAGGACAATGTCAAGCTCTCGCGCTACGGTCTCCGCATCCTCAAAAAAGGCCTCGTAGAAATCTCCGAGATGGAAGAGAAGGATGGCGTCGGCGTGCTGCGCTTTAGACCGAAGGTACTGCTTCATCATCGGGGACGCCGCCGCTTCGTCGGGCATGACGTGCAGTATAGATACGTACGGCAGAATCCGCAAAACCCAGGGGCCAGCGATCCTCCTTGATTGCCTTGACATCAGGATATACGTCAGATATAGTGGAATCACGCTGTTCAATAGCCTGAAAAGGTAAACCCATCGCGAGGTGGGGGCGCAAAGCTTCGGGCCTCATGAGATCGTTGCGTGACTCCGGACAGGAGCCATGAGGTGGCCGGGTTGCCAGGGAACTGGGACCCGGTTTTCTCTTGCTGGGTGGGGAAAGGAGAACGAAGTGCAGACGACGATCTACTACAGTGACGATGACGCCTACCTCATCAAGCAGGTGGACGCCAAGGGCAAGCGGGAGCGAAAGAGCCGCTCGGGAGTCATTCTCTCCATCCTCGAGCAGTACTTCGAGCGCGAGAAGCGAATTGGTGAGATCCTGATCGACCTCGGAGCAGTGTCGCACTCTGATCTGGCAAGAGGCTTACAGCTGCAAACAACGAAGTTCACGAAGAAGCTCCTCGGAGACATCCTGCTGGAGGAGCAGTTGGCCCCCAGAGAGGCCGTTGAGCGTGCGCTGATGATTCAGGCTCGCGGGCGAAAGGCGGATCTTCCGCAGTCGTAGTCAAGTAGATCGGCTGAAACGGCAAACTGCTCGCGAGGGCAGGACGCAAAGCCACAGACCTCACGCAGGACGCTGGGCTGCCAGTTACAACAGGAGGCAGGCGTGAGAGTCGGCGTTCGGCAACTCCGTCGCGTGGAGCATAGCAGGCAACGTTCCTCGTTTTCCGTGCATGTAACTTCTTTGTGCCGCAGTATCCTGAATTCCCATTTGTCCCTCTCAGGAGTTCCCTTTGGAGGAGGTGCGCGTCGCATGGTGTCGACTTTTCGCAAACTCGGTCTAGGATCGCTCGTCTCTGGATTGCTGTTGACCCTTCTCTTCCTGTCGCTCGCCGCTCCGGAGACCGCGGCGCAGACGTATCCGCGCTGCATCACGGGCTGTGATGCGAAAGACGTCAGAGTCGTGAACGTGTACCTGAGGGACACGACAGCCTGCGTCGGCGGGAATCAGACGGCGAACCTCTACGTGAGGCTCGCGGGGCAGAGGACCTATCACTGTGTCATGCTGGTGGTCGACGTCTGGGTGAACAGCACTCTCCACCAGGCAAACCTCGCGAGCCCCGTCACCACGCTGTGGGATGGAGGGGCGTACGACTTCCTCGTGGGCAGCATCGCCTGGCCCTGCAACCAAGAGGTCGAGATACGGAACATCTACGTCCAATGGTCGCCCAATGCCGGTTGTCCGACGGGTTCGTGTGTGCCCTACAACGCCCCGTCGAAGTGCATTGACAAGTATCCGGACGTCCACGTCTACACCCCCCTTGACGCTGACTTCTCGGGCTCGCCGGCCAGCGGGTGCGCGCCTCTTGCTGTTCAGTTCTCGGATCTCACAGCCGGGGGCGTGGACACGTCCGCCTATACCTATGACTGGGACTTCGGCGACGGGACGAGTCACTCGACGGCCGAGAACCCCCTTCACGTCTACACGATCCCCGGAACGCACACCGTCACGCTGACAGTGCAGGATGCGCTGAACACCAGCGATACTGAGACGAAGACAGCGTACATCACTGTCCAGAACTGCAGCCCTGACCTCACGATGACCAAGAGTGCCGCCCCGGCCACGGTGACGGCTGGACAGACGCTGACTTACACACTCACCGTGACGAACGCCGGCCTGTCCGCAGCTTCCGCCGTTCAAGTCGACGACCTCCTGTCGAGCAAGCTGACGTACGTCTCGGACTCCTCAGCCGGAGGCTACAACCCCGCGACTGGCGTCTGGACTGTGGGAAACCTCGTCCCGGAGGCCAGCGCGTCGCTTGTGATCACGGCGACGGCTCGCTGTCCTTCTTCGTGCCCCGACGCCGTTCCGAACACAGCGACTGCGTCGATGGCGGCAGTGGATCCTACGCCCGGGAACAACACGGCGACGACGACCACGGTCTTGAGGGATATCGCCGGACCCGTCGCGACCTGCCCCGGGAGCGATCTTGTGCTCGAGTGCGGCAACGCAAACAACGCCGCGCTCTATGCTGCCTGGGCAGGCACTGCGACTGCAACAGATGCTTGCAGTGGGGCAGTAGCTCCATCGTATCCTGCCTTTGCGACGCTGAGTCTTGTTCGCGAGTGCAGCACCGTCACGGGGACGACGGTCACCTTCATGGCTACCGACGCCTGCGGGAACAGCACGACCTGCACGAGACAGGTCTTCCTCCTCGACACGACAGCCCCGAGCTTCCACGAGCCGCTGCCGGGTGACGTGACCGTCGAGTGCGACGCCGTGCCAGCCGCTGCGGTTCTCACCGCCTCCGACGCCTGCGACGCGACCGTCCCGGTTGTCTACGGCGAGACGATGGCTGCCGGCACGTGCACCAACCGCTACACCCTGACCCGCACCTGGACCGCGACCGACGACTGCGGCAACGCCGTCAGCCACACCCAGATCGTCACAGTGCAAGACACGACAGCCCCGCTCGCGCTCAACGACTCCGCAAACACTGCAGAAGAGACTCCCGTCCTGGTAGACGTTCTCGACAATGACAGCGACGTCTGCGGCACCGCGCTCACCCTTGTCACCCTTGGTGCGCCGCGCCACGGGACAGCCGAGATCACGGGCGCTGCTGGCTCGCAGAGCGTTCGCTATGTCCCTTCGGCTGGCTACAACGGAATCGACGACTTCGTCTACTCGGTTGTCGATGACTGCGGCAACACCGCGACGGCCACCGTGTTCGTGACGATCGGCGGCGTCAACGACGCTCCGGACGCCGTGGACGACAACGCCAGCACGCCCGAAGACACCCCGACGGTGATCTCCGTGTTGGCCAACGACACGGATCCAGACGGCAACCCGCTCACGGTGACCGATGCCACCGACCCGGCCCATGGCTCGGTCGTCGTCCACGCGGACGGCACCGTGACCTACACCCCGGATCCCGATTACTTCGGACCCGACAGCTTCAGCTACACGATCACGGACGGCCAGGGCGGCACCGATACCGCCACCGTCTACGTGGACGTTGAGATGGTGGAACCGCGCTTGATTTCCGTCGCGAACGCAGCGCCAGTGAACGAAGGGATGCCATCGATCTTCACGGTGACTTTGTCTCGTCCATCGCCGCAGACGATCACCGTCGGCTACACGACGCAGAACGGTAGCGCTTCGGCTCCCGGTGACTACTCCACGATCACGGGCACCATCACGTTCCTGCCGGGGGAGACCATCGCCGTGATCACCGTGCCGACGCTTGTCGACAGCGTCTACGACCCGAACGAGACGTTCACGGTGAGCCTCTACGACGCGGTGAACGCCAGCATCAGCGGTCGGGCAGCCGTCGGGAGTCTCCTCGACTCGCGCATCGACCTATCGGTCACCACGAGCGTGGATGACCCAGAGCCCGAGGTCGGCGGCATCATTACCGTCACCACAGTGCTGGCCAATGCTCCCGGCATGGTCCGGGCGTCGGACGTGCAAGTCCGCAGCCTGTTGGGCACGGGCTTTAGCTACGTGAGGAACAGCGTCTCGCAAGGTTCGTATGACCCGGCAACCGGAGTCTGGACCGTGGGATCAATGGACGGCGGCGAGACCGTTACGCTCACCCTGAAGGCGCGCGTTCTCGGCCACAACGGACTCTCGAATCTGGTCGAGGTGACCGCCGCAGGTCAACCGGACGTGGACTCGGCTCCCGGCAACGCCGGGATTGCCCGTGAGGACGACGATAGCGAGGTTTCAGTTAGCGTTCTGGAGGGCCCGGACGCCAGTAGCTGCTCCGGTCGAGTCATCATCAGCGAAATCGCTTGGGCCGGCACGGAAGCTGACCCCGAGGGACAGTGGATCGAGCTCCAGAACCTCGGCGCCGAGGACGTGAACCTCCGCGGCTGGACGCTCCGCTGGCGAAAGAAGGTGCCGCTGACCGAAGAGGACTACCTCTGGAAAGTCGTCCAGCTCTCCGGCGTCCTCCGCGGATCGGGCACCTCAGCATGCGATCTCGCCAAGCGAGATCCGGTCTCCGACATCGAGTTCGCAAAGCGCAGCACGGACGACCCCTTCTGGCTCGTCACCGCGCGAACCCGGGAGGACGACGGAAGCTACCTCCTCCTTGAGCGAAAGACGGACGACACGATTCGCGACATTGGGGCCGACATCGTGTACGACTCCGCCGATCCGTATCACCTCGCTCTCAACGCCGAGGGAGACACCGTGCAGCTGCGCAACCGGTTGGGGCACATCGTCGATACGGCGAACGACTTCGAGCCGTATGGCATCGGCGACTGGCCGGCCGGCGACGCGGAGCATTTCGCGACGATGGAACGTACGGACCCGCTGCGGCCGGACGTAGCTGACAACTGGCATACGAACGTGGGGATCGTAGCCAAAGGAGAGGACACCGTCGGAAGGCCGCTTGTGGCCACAGCACGCGGGCGCAACTCCCGTTCCCTCGCAGAGTGGACGGACTTCGCCGAAGCATCCACCGTGAGGCGGGTCCTGGCGGCCGGCACCCAGTTCGACGTAGAGCTCGACTTTGCGAAGCCAACCCTGGATGGAGCGCAGTGGCCCTGGCTCCGCGTGTCCCAGCGAGCGCCAGCCGACGGTGGGGGGGGAGGCGGAGCCTCTCCGTACACCCTCTCTGGCGGCTACATCAGTGACACGTACGCATTGAGCATCGACACGGTCGACGGCGCGTCCGGGGACCACTTCTTCTGGATCATCGAACGCGAGAGAGAAGCGGTCCTCGCTCCGATTACGATTCGTCCCTGAGCAGGGAAGAAGCTCTCGATCGGGGCGCCCACGCAGTCGCAGCGGGCGCCCCGATTGCTCCTTTCGGCAGCGAACCGTACTATCGGCCGGGCCTCGGGGGCTAGAGCGTCCGCCGGTGCCCGAGACGGGACGCAGGAGGTTCGGCCGTGATTCTCATCCTCGACCTCGTTGTCGCCTATCTGATCGGCGCCTTCCCTTCATCTGTCGTCCTCGGCAAGCTGCTGCGCGGCGTGGACGTACGTCACGTCGGAAGCGGCAACGCGGGCACGACGAACGCGTGGCGCGTGCTGGGATGGCGCATAGGTCTGGCCGTTCTTGCCATCGACACCGCCAAGGGCGCGCTCGCGGCGGCCGTCGTTCCTCGCATGGCAGCTGGAGGGTTGCCGATCGGCTTCGCTGCCGCGTCGATCTTCTGCGGCATCGCGGCTGTTCTGGGGCACATCTTCCCGGTCTACATCGGGTTCCGAGGAGGCAAGGGCGTGGCGACTGCAGCAGGGATGCTTGTCGCCGTGGCACCGATTCCCGTCGCCATCGCACTCGGCGTCTTCGTCCTCGCCATCACTGCAAGTGGATGGGTGTCCCTTGGATCGCTGCTTGGGGCGTGGACGGTTCCCGTCGCGGCTGCATTTCTCCCCCCATCGCGCGACGAGATCAGCTACCCGCTGCTGCTAGCGCTTGCCTGCGGACTCGCCGTCTTGATCACGGTGACCCACCGCGCGAACCTTCGCCGCCTCTTACGAGGAGACGAGGCACGGTTCCCCTCTCTGCAGGTGTGGCGCAGGCTGCGCCCGAGGTAGCGGGGCTCGTGAGCCGCAGCCCGGCGTGCGAGAGGATGAGGATAATCGTCACCAGAACAGTCTTTGACGCCTCCACAGTCCGGAGGTACAATCGGCCGCTACGTGAGGAGTCGACATGCAGAAGGATTCCATGAAGGACATGCGGAGCCGCAATCTCCGGAACATCGCGTTCATCACGATCCTCGTGATCGTCGCCCTTCTCGTTCTGCAGACGTGGTATGGCAACAAGACGCCGAGCAGCGAGATCTCCTTCACGGACTTCGGGAGCCTCGTGGAAGAGGCCATGATTGTGGAGATCCACATCCGGGAGGACATCGCGCGTTCGACGACGGTCGACGGCCAGACGCTGACAACTCGTCTCCCACCCGACCCCGTCCTGTACCAGGATCTCCTTGAGTCCGCGGTGTGGAGGGCCGAGTCGGACACTCCCAGCGACGCGCCCAGGAAGACGAACGTCGTCTACGATCCGCCGTCCAGCAGCGGAGTCTTCATCACGGTGTTCGTATCGCTCCTGCCAATCTTGCTCCTCATTGGCGTCTGGGTTTACATCATGCGGCGGACCCAGTCCGGCGCTGGCGCGCTGTCGTTCGGGCAGTCGAAGGCGAAGCTCGTCGCTCCCGATGCATCACAGACCACGTTCGGCGACGTCGCCGGCATCGACGAAGTGAAGGAGGAAGTTCAGGAGATCGTCGAGTACCTCAAGGATCAGCGCCGGTTCTCGAAGCTGGGAGCGGAGATCCCTAAGGGTATTCTCCTTGTGGGAGCTCCCGGAACGGGGAAGACGCTGCTCGCCAAGGCGATCGCCGGAGAGGCCAAGGTCCCGTTCTTCTCCATCAGCGGATCCGACTTCGTGGAAATGTTCGTCGGCGTGGGTGCAGCACGTGTGCGCGACATGTTCGAGAAGGCGAAGGCGAGCGCGCCCTGCATCATCTTCATCGACGAGATCGACGCCGTGGGCAGGAAACGCGGAGCCGGGCTCGGCGGCGGGCACGACGAACGAGAGCAGACGTTGAACCAGCTCCTCGCGGAGATGGACGGTTTTCAGCCGAACAAGGGCATCATCATCCTCGCCGCGACGAATCGTCCCGACGTGCTCGACCCGGCCCTCCTGCGCCCCGGCCGCTTCGATCGCAGCGTGCAGCTGCCCTATCCTGCGCTTCGCGATCGCGTCGCCATCCTCAACGTCCACCTCAAGTCGCGAAAGGTCGCAGCGGACGTCAATCCGGAGGTCCTGGCGCGCAAGACACCGGGATTCGTCGGCGCCGACCTGCGCAACCTCTGCAACGAGGCCGCGCTCCTTGCCGCGCGCAAGAACAAAGAACAGGTCGAGATGTCCGACTTCGAGGAGGCGACCGATCGACTCTACCTGGGACTTCGCCGGAAGAGCGTCGTTCCGACGGACAAGGAGCGCCGCCTGACGGCATACCACGAGAGCGGGCACACGCTCCTGGGCTTCCTGCTCAAGCCCTACGACATGGTCGTGCATAAGATCTCGATCCTGCCGCGTTCGCACGGATCGATGGGCGTGACGCAGTCTCTGCCCCTCGAGGAGCGCTACAACCCGACGGAGCAGGAATTCCGGAACGAGTTGTCCGCCATGCTCGGCGGGCGCGCCGCCGAGGAGGTCGTGTTCGAAGAGTTCGCCGCAGGATCGGCGAGCGATCTCAAGGACGCGACGCGACTCGCGACGAAAATGGTCATCGAGTGGGGCATGAAC
>CAYUSW010000082.1:0-26891 GCA_964447445.1 uncultured Thermotogae bacterium | reverse complement strand
GCGTACCTCGCGATCGAGCAGACCCTGAAAGGACTGGGGCGCATCTCGCTCGACGAGCACACCTCCCGCGAGCATGTCGACGCGGAGCCGGAAACCCTGACGGAGGCCTACCAAACCATCCTCCGCGCTGCGGGAGTCGAGGACCCCTACGAGAAGCTGCGCGCGGCGACGCGCGGCCGCGCACTCACTCTCCCCGAACTGCACGCGTGGGTGGAAACCCTCGACGTCCCTGCGGGCGTAAAACGCCGTCTCATCGACCTCCGCCCCTCCGACTACGTCGGCCTCTCCGCCGAGCTCTGCCGCTCTGTGATTGCCGACGCGCGATCTTGGATGGCAGGCTCGTAACGAGCGGCGTCGGTGCCGACGCGCGATCTTGGCTGGCGGACTCATAACGAGCGGCGTCGGTGCCGACGCGCAGTCCTGGGTCGCTCGTTAGCCCGCGGGTCGCCGGACGCGGACACGCGTCACCTCTCTTCCCCCCATCGGTTCCGCCTTCCCGTGTGACGAAGATCACACCTCCGTCCGCCGGACGTCACGCCCGTCACTCTCCGACAGGGATAGCCTCATGTCAGCCTTGCTGGGCGGCCGGCTGGCGAAGTCCTGCCGGCAAGCGGCACCGGCTGTCTGCCGTACGAGGCGAGGAAGGAGTGGTGCCATTGAACAAGCGAATCAAGCGTTGGGGAAGGATCTCTGGGGTGAGTTCGCTTCTTGCGCTCTCCGTCCTCGTCGCCACAGTGGGCACGGCATGGGCGGAGGAGCCCTGCGGCAAGCTGCCCGACCTCTGGTTTCCTGAGCCGGGCGTCATCCTCACCGGCGGCGTGACGTCGGTGCAGGAGACCTCGGGCGACGTCTGCGAAGGCGGCAAGGTGACCCTCACGGTCACGGTCGACAATCTGAGCTGCGGCGATGCAGGTCCCTTCGACGTTAGCGCCTACTGGGACGAAACGCATCCCATCGCCACGAAGCGGGTGAACGGGCTCCCGGGCTGTGAGTTCGTCGAACTCACGTTCACTTGGGACACAGACGACATCCCCCCCGGCCACCACGAGATCCTTGTCATCGCGGACTCCGGCGAGATCGTCCGCGAACTCAATGAGGGGAACGACGAGGAGGGCTTCGATGTCCTTGTCCGGCCCAATGAACCCCTTGTCGAGGCGACGAAAGAAGCGATCGACCTCGACGGCGGGACCCCCACCCAGGGAGACACGATCCGCTACGACATCATCCTCGTGAACGAGGGGTGCGCCGACCTCGTCAACGGACCGGGGCACGAGTTCACGGACACGGTGCCTGCAGGCATGACGGCAACGGGATTCGTGCAAGCGGACAAAGGCACGGCCGTTCTGATCGGCGACACGATCGTATGGGACGGCGGGATCCCGGCGGGCGGGTCTGTGCGCATCACGTTCAAGGTCCGTATCGGCGACGATGTCGCCGCAGGGACAACGCTGTGCAACCAAGGACTCGCACAATGGGACTCTGATCGTGACGGAGCTGCCGACGCGACCGAGCCGACCGATGACCCATCCACGCCCGAAGACGACGATCCGACCTGCCTTACCGTGCAGGAGTCGCTCTTGCCGATGCCCCTCACGGGCACGATTGACGCGCCCAGCCTGACGGAGTGGGGCATGATCGTTGTCTCAGTGCTGTTCGTGGGAGCGTTCGCGTGGGGTGTCCTCCGACGAAGGCGCCCGTCGAGGAGCAAGGCGTGAGCGACCGCCGAGCCAGCCGACGCGTCTCGTGGAGCCACGTGCTGCCCTCTGCAGCGGGGGCCGTCACCGTGCTCGTCCTGCTGATCGTAGTCCTCGCGAGCGACGCAGCGACGCTCGCGCTCCGGCGTGCGTTTGCCGTCGCGACGAGTGCCGTCCTCAACGTCCTGGGCAACGCCACGGTCGCCCGGGGGACGGACATCGTGTCGAGCAGCTTCGGGATCTCGGTCGTCACGGCCTGCACGGGTCTGTTTGTCACGGGGCTCTTCCTGGCAGCCGTGGTCGCGTTTCCGGCCCCGTGGCGTTCCAAGCTCGTCGGAGCCATCGGCGGAGCCGCTGCCCTCTTCCTCGTGAACATCCTGCGCCTTGCGTCTCTCTACTACGTCGGCATCTACTGGCGAGCGGCCTTGGAGCCGATCCACCAGCTTGTCTGGCAGTCGCTCGTAATCGCTGTGGCCGCGACGATGTGGCTCCTGTGGGCCGGTCGCGCCTCGAAGCGATCGAGAGGAGTCGCATGACAACGAGACGCTCCTCCCGCCTTGCCGGACGATTCGCGCTCTACTTCGTGGTCGCCCTCGCCGTGCTCGCCGCGCTGTGGAGCGTGGCGGCGCCCCCCTATGGAGCCGCAGTGTCAGCCGCCGCTGGGCCCATCTTCCGACTTGTCGAGCAACCCAACGTCACGCACATGCGTGCAGAGGCCGACGAGGTGTGGGTGTTCCGGCGCATCGACGAAGCTCGTGTGGCGCCGTTCATGTTCTTCGACCGATACGCATTCTTCGCCGTGGTTCCCCTCCTCTCCCTGCTCGCCGCCACGCCCGGCCTTCGTTGGCGCCGCCGCTTGGCGATTGCAGCGGGCGGAGTGGCGGCCCTCTTCGCCCTCCAGGTTCTCTACGTCGTGGTCTCTGTCGAGCTGTCGTACAGCGCCGCCGGACTTGCCGGGGGCGGAGCGCGCGAGACCGCGCAATGGGGGGTCCGTCTGTTGTGGGAGGCAGCGCCGATCGCGATTTGGCTTGCCTTCACGTTGGGGGCGTGGAGACGTGCGTTTGCAGCGCTCCGTGCCCCCCTGCCCAGAGTCCGTGGCGTCCCGCAGAGCCCGCGTGCCGCAGGGATGGAGGAGACGATGGTTTGGACACCCAGGGAAGGAAGGACGATATGAGACGACCAGGACGCGCGATTCCGATGGCCGCGCTTCTCCTCGCGTTCCTCTGGGCGGCAGCTGCCGTGGGAACGGAAGCGGAGCTCTACTTCTCCGCCGACAAGAACGGGGAGACTCGCGTCACGAAGATCCAGGAGGGTGACCAGATCTGGATCGTCGTCCACGACCCCGATGAGGACATCGATTGCGATGTCCGCGACAAAGTCTGGACGGACATCAAGGTCATCGACGCAAAGACGGGCGCCCACATCGTGTGGAAGAGCTACGTCGACCCGTTCGGAGCGGATATCGACGGGGACGGAAAGGGCGAAACGGAGTTCGGCCAGGACGGCTACGTTCCCCACAAGGGGCACTGGCCCGGCGCCTCTGCCGGATGGTTGGGAGCCGACTACCTCGAGGAGACGAACCGCGCTACGGGGCTGTTTGTCAGCGAGAGGCCCTTTCAGATCGGAACGCGCGTGGACTACTCCCACGACGGCCCCGGGCAGGCGCACATCGTCGGCCCGTACAACAGGACCGACGGCACAGGTCCCGTCACGCCGACCGACTTCCAGTGGGGCGGATACCTCTACGCTGCGGCGGACAAGGTGCCCGAGGACGGCGTCGGAGACGATCGCGTCTGGGTCAGCGCGCTGAGCGCATCGATCCCCGCAGATCCCGTGGTTCCCGGCTCCGGCGCTCCCGGAAAGGCCGTGCCGCACTGGGTGGATGCCCTCGAGACCCCTGTTCCGCTCGGCGCCGCATACCTGCCGAACGGCTGGAACGAAGACGAGGACGCGCTGGATGAGCCCGGCGCGGACGACTACATGCTCGGGCGCTTCGAGAACATGGACACGGTCGTCGGCCTGTATGTCGACCCGAACGACGCCAGCGACGTCGCGCTGACCCTGGGAAAGATTATCGACACCGAGGCTCAGATCTCGTGGTCGAAGGAGGTATTCCCGAACTCCAACAAGGCAGCGACCGTTACCGTGACGGATCCGGACGAGAACCTCAACTGCAACCGAGTCGAGATGGTGCCGGTGTTCATCCTTGTGAACCCGGGATCGTGGAACTGGGCGGCAGGATCGAAACTCTCGCCCGCCGAACCGACCAGCGCGACGGACTTCTGGGCCCTGAATCGCTACGGTGGCGTCGTCGATCTGAGCGGGACATCGGCGAAGCAGTCCCTCCTGTGGTGTAACGTGTACGACAGCGGCCTCACGACGGCCGATGTCGACCTGCGTTCGCAGGGGAGCCGCCAGCCGAACGCGGAGGGTACTTACTACGTCCACTACCCGACCGAAGAAGACGAGATGCCGGTGTCCTTCGCGACCGCCACGTCAGGAGGGGTCACCCGTGTGATGTTCTATGCGGTCGAGACCAGTCCAGACTCAGGCGTCTTTGAGTTCCGCATGAACAGCATCGAGCGCGATCTCGGGTTCCGCGAGCTGAACGTGCGCGACGTGGTTGTGGCCTACTACATCGACCCCAACGACCAGGACGACTTCAAGCTCGCGATGGCCTACATCGGAGAGAAGAACCACAGCAGCCTCCGCTTCACCAACTCCATCCGCGAGGATCAAGATGTGTTCTGGATCGGGCGCGATCCGGTCTACGTCGAGGTCGTGGACTCCAATGCCAACGTCGAGGCCTGCTGCCCCGAGCGGGTTGTCGTACAGGTGTGCGATCCCCACGAGGTGGACGACACCGAGTGGCTCCTCCTCGACGAGATCTCGAGCGACTCTCCCGTGTTCTTCTCGAGCTTCGGAATGAGTCTCGTCTCAGTCTGGGATGCCCTTGGCATCGGCGATCCGGGAGCCCACGGCGGGTACTCCCTGCGGCTCGACAACTGGACGCTCGAAGCGTTCAACGAAGACTCGATCTACGTGCGGTACAACGACGTAGCCTACGTCGAAAGCGAGCTCGCCGGGCTTGGCGATCGCAGCACCGAGACCTCGTTCCCGCCCGCCATCGCGAAGGTGCGCTCCGGCAACGACGTCTCGTTCGCCGTGTTCGAGGTCGCCGACACGCAAGTTTATGACGGCGACCAGGTACAAATGCGATTCCTCGACCGCTCCGGGAGCCCCATTTCCGGGTACGCGACAAGCGATTGCGTGTTCGTGGAGGTCGTCGATCCGGACCAGAACGAGGACGTCCAGCGCCGAGAGCGCATCGCCGCTTTCTGGGATGGGACGGCCGGCGTCGGGCAGCACATCCCGATGGGCCCCATGGACTGGCCTGAGAACCACGCGGACGATTGCGGCTATCTCGACGAAGAGACGCACATCGTGAATAGCCTCCTCGGTGACACGAACATGATTCGAAACGGGTCGTGGGCGAAGCTCTACGTCCTGAACCCGCGCAACGGGCGCTGGGCACCGTTCGACCTGTTCGAGGCCGGCACGGACTCAGGGCGGTTCATCAGCGTGACCTGCATCGACCTCGCAAGTCAGTATGCGTGCGCTCCGTCTCTCGACGTCCTGCCCGGCGACACGCTTCTCGCTGCCTATCAGGATCCGTCGAACCACTCGGACTATGTCTGGATCTCCATCCGAGTCTCTATCGGCGGAGCCGAGACCGGCGGGCGATCCACGACGCGGTTCGTCGACTCAGTGGGGAACCCCGTTGCGGCGTATGTCGAAGGCGAGCCTGTCTACGTCCGCGTGGACGACTCGACGTTCGCCGGTGCCGGATTCATCGACGATGCCGTGACTCTTCGCGGCGTTCACTACGACGTGACGCAACTGGAGGGGGCCAGCGCCGGATCGTTCATCACCTCCGGGCTCGATCTCCAGACAACGCCCGGCGAGACGATCACCGCATCGTACGTCGACCCGACGAACTCGACCGACGTCAGCACGGCCAGCATCAAGATCGTCGCCGGCCAACTCCGCGTCGACCAGTTCTACGCCGCGCCCAGCCCCGCCGAGAGCGACGTGACGTTCGCCTTCGTCGGGCAGGGCCTTGCCGACCTCATCTCCGTGACCGTGTACAACCTCCAGGGGCACATCGTGTGGTCAGGCCAGGCCGTCGACGCACTGTCTGTCACATGGGATGGTCGATCGGATCGCGGCGACCTTGTCGCGAATGGAGTCTACATCTACGTGATCTCCGCTTCGGCGGGAACCAGCCGCTTCCCCGGAAAGGGAATCGTCTTTATCCGCCGCTAGGGGAAGCCGAGTGCGACCGGCCGCGTGCCACGCAGCCGGTCGCCTCTTCTTTCCTCCCCAGCACGGGCTGCCCTTCTCCACTCCGCAGCCGCGGCCGCCGTACTCTACACAGCGGCGCGGACCACTCTTCCCTGCGGAGAGGTAAACGCTAGAATCTTCGAGGCGGAGACGGAGGACGCGTGGCGAACGAGCAGAACCTGGCGATTGGATTCGGAGATCTGAGAGGGTTCACATCCTACACCGCGGAGCGCGGGGATCACGAGGCGTTGCGCGTTGCCGAGCGCTTCGCCAGCGTCGTTCGCGCCGAGCTCGAGGAGCACGGCGGCCGGCTGCTCAAGACCTATGGCGACGGCGTGATGATATCGTTCGACGACTCGTCGTCGGCCGTGCGCAGCGTCGCCGACGCGCAGCGCGCGGTATCGGAGTACAACGAAGCCCACCCGGACGAGTCGCTGTGCGCGGGGTTCGGCCTCACGTGGGGGCCGGCAATCCGCACGGGCGACGACCTCTTCGGCCACTCGGTGAACTTGGCGAAGCGCCTCGCCGACGTCGCCAAGTCCTGCCAAATCGTGGTCTCGTCTGAGGTTCGCGACGCAGCCCGGGAGAAGACGAGCTTCCCATTCCGTGACCTCGGCGAGAAGAAGCTCAAGGGAATCGGCCGCACTCGCCTGTACGAGGTGGTCTGGCGTGACGAGGCAGCCGTGCTCTCGCTCCCGGATGACAGCCTCGACGTGATCCTGACGAACGATCACCACCTCGTGCTCGAGTTCGCCAAGCCGGCCAAAGAGGCGCTCGACGCGATTCGAGCGAAGCTCGACGCCGGGATCGATGCAAAGGGGCCCGCGGCATTCCTCAAACGAAAGATGGTGGAACGGCTTGCCCGTGATCTCCCGAAATGGGTGGACGCCGCCCAGCGTTTCGGGGCCGTCGGGATCGGCATCGAGCACCGTCTTGACGAGATCGACGCGACGTTCTCGGACGGAGCACTGAAGATCCAGCTCCCGGACGGGCGCAGCCTCGCGTTCAACCGGAACCAGATCCGCGAGGAGGATGCCCGGCGCTTCCTGGCGAAGCTCGCGAGCCTGCGCGAGCAGAAGCGGCCCTAGGTCACGACCCGCGCCGCGGGCGGGTCCATCTCCAGAGCTCTCGCACGGTCGGCGTCTTGCCGTACATGAGGAGCCCGATCTCGAAGATCCGAGCCGCGAAGCGCATCGTCAGCCACACGCCAAGGCCGAGCGATAGGATGCTCAGCCCGATCTCCCACGCCGGCACTTGCCTCATCCCCTCCGACACGAGCGGCACGGCGCCAAGGCGCAGCATCATCACCGACGGCGTGAACGGCGGGATGAACCCGGCAATCCGGACGAGCAGGTCGTCGGGATGCTCGACGATGAACGCTACAAACATGATCGGCAGGTACGGGATCAGTCCCACCATGCTCGACGCTCCGCCGGACTGCACGTCCTTCATCACCGCGCCCACCGTAGCGTAGGTCGAGGCGATGAGCATGTACCCGAGGATGAAATAGATCGGGAAAGTGATCCAGTGCACGAGCGTCAGCGTCTCGAGCGAGATCGGCACGAACCGCCCGGCAACGAAGTAGGCCACGACAATCCATCCGATGACCTGCAAGAGCCCGGCGATGCCGAGGCCGATGACCTTGCCCGCCATCATCTCGCGCGCCGAGACGCTTGACAGGAGGAGCTCGACGACGCGGCTCTGCTTCTCTTTGACGACACCGTAGAGCGCCATGACGCCGTTCAGGAACGCTCCCATGAACAGGATCATCGCCAGGATCAAGGCAATGACGAACGGCGGAGGCGGCTCTGCCATCGCACGCGAGGCTCCTTCGGCGGAGCCGGCCACGACGATGGCAATCGTCGCGATCGCCGGGATCAAGAGAGACAGCAGGAGAAACTGCTTGCTGCGGATCGTGTGGCGGAACTCCCACGAGATGACGCTACGCAGCTTCATGGTCTTCCCTCCCGATCGTGCGCACGAAGATGTCGTGAAGCGGCGGCCGCGTGACAACGATCTCGCGAATTGTCAGCGTCGTAGGCAGCGTGCGGACAAAGGCGTCCGGAGAAGCGTCTCGTTCGAGCCGTAGCGAGGCACGATCGCCCTCGATCGAGAGCTCCGCGACTCCCGGCAAGCCTGCCAGGCCGTCGGCAGCGCCGTCGAAACGCAGCCGCACGACGTGCTCGCCGTGCGCCGCCTTGATGTCGTCGAGCCTTCCGTAGAGCACGCGGCGCCCGTGGTGGATGAGGAAGATGCGGTCGCACAGCTCTTCGACCTGATTCATCTGGTGCGCCGACAGCATGATCGCAGCGCCGCCATCCCGCAGCTCGCGGATGACGTCTTTCATGAGGTCCTGGTGGACCGGATCAAGTCCCGAGAACGGCTCGTCGAGGACAAGGAGGTCCGGCTTGTGCGCCACCGCGGCGATGAACTGGACCTTCTGCTGCATTCCCTTCGATAGCTTCTCCACCCGCTTGCTTTGCCAGTCGAGGAGGTCGAATCGTTCGAGCCAGACGAGAATGCGCCGTCGCGCCTCGCTGCGGCGTAGGCCCTTGAGTTCGGCAAAGTAGGTCAGCACGTCAAGCACGGTCGCGTCAGCGTAGAGGCCGCGTTCCTCCGGCAGGTACCCGGTCCGCTCCTTGAGTAGGCGGCCGGAGTGCCCGCCGATGTGGATCTGGATGTCGCCCTCGTCGGGCTGGAAGATGCCGAGGATCATGCGGATTGAGGTCGTCTTCCCGGCGCCATTCGGGCCGAGGACGCCGAGGATCTCGCCTCGCCCCACCTCGAAACTGATGTCGTCCACGGCGCGAAGAGACTCGAACTGCTTGGAGATCGATCGCACTTCCAGAACGGGTTGCGGCATGTCGGGCGCTCCTGAGCGGCGGATTCTATCGCATGCGCTGTCCCTGCGCATGCCCGAGGCACGCACGTGTCTGTGGTGCGGCGCGCCCGCCTAGCAGCGCAGCAACGCGTCGCGCATGCGCGTGAGTCCCTCGGCCAGCGTCGACCGGGGGCAAGCGAAGTTGAGACGCACGAACCCGTTGCCCTGCGGGCCGAAGATCGGGCCGGGGTTCGTCGCGACGCGCGCCTCGCGGAGGAAGAACTCGTACGGATCTCCCGGGAGCTCGGCCTCGCGGCAGTCAAGCCACGCAAGGTAGGTGGCTTCGATCGGGCCGCACGTGATGCCCGGCATCTCGTCCGTCACGAACTCGCGAACGAAGCTCCGGTTCCTCTCGACATACGCGAACAGCTCCGCGAACCACTCCTCGCCGTCTCGGTAGGCAGCAAGCATGCCGATATACCCGAAGACGTTGACGCTGGGCACGAGTCCGCGCTTCGCCTGCACGACTTTCTCTCGCAGCTCCTTGTTCGGGATGATGGCGACCGCCGAGTGCAGGCCGGCGATGTTGAACGCCTTGGACGGCGCAATGAGCGTCACCGTCTGAGCTTCGATCTCCGGCGAGAGCGAGGCGATGGGCACGTGACGCGCCCCGTCGTACACAAAGTCGCCGTGGATCTCGTCCGAGCAGATGGTCAGGCGATGACGAACGCACAGATCGCCGAGCTCGACGAGTTCCTGTTCCGAATAGCTGCGCCCCACCGGGTTGTGCGGGTTGCAGAGCATGAACATCCTCGTCTTCTTCGTGACCGCCGCCTCGAGGGCCTCGACGTCCATCTCGTACCGCCCGCCTGGCTGATGCACTAGCGGCACCGGCTGTGCCGTCGCACGGGAGTTCTTCGGCGCGATGCGGATCGGGAAGTAGACGGGGGGCTGCAAGAGGACGCCGTCCCCGCGTTTCGTCACGCTCTGGTGAACGAGATTGAAGCCGCACACCACGCTCGGCAGGAACAAGAGGGCCTCCGGGTCGACGGTCCACGCGTAGAGACGCTGCAGTCGCTCCACGAGGATCTCGCGAAGCTCTGCGGGCTCCGAGACGTAGCCGTAGATCCCGTGGTCCACCCGCTCGCGCAGAGCGTCGCGTACCGCCGGCGCCGTGAGGAAGTCCATGTCCGCGATCCACAACGGCAGGACGTCAGGGTCATACAGGTTCCACTTGATGCTGTCGGTCTCACGTCGGTTGACCGTCTGATCGAAGTCCTGCGCTTGCGTCAAGCTCTTCACCCCCGAGTGCATGAGGCATTGTGGAAGCGCTCGGGAGGGGCGAAAAGGACAAACGGCCATGCCGCAATGCCCACGGTCACGTATCCCGAGGCGGACGCCTGGTGTTCCACGTGCGACTCCCGGCAGAGCCCCGGCCTCCGAACTGCGCCGGTCCGCCGAGGAGGCTCTCCCAGGGGGTGGCAAGCCGGAACGACTCGCGCCACACGACGACGGCCATGTACCGCGAGAAGCACAGTCGGGTGACGGGAGGTCCGAAGAGCTGTCGTGGAACAGGGGCTCTGGACGGCGCGCGCAGTTCCGACTCATGCGCAGATGGCTCAGCGCTCGGGTGGAGGGGTGCGAGCACGCGATGGGCCGGCGGTGACCTCCTCCGGACGCCTCGTCGCAGGCCGGCTCAGTCCGCCCGTCGCGTCGGCCTTTTCACGAGACTCGGGAGTTTGCGCCGCCCAAGCTCGAGAAGAAAGAGAACGATGGACAGGAGAAGCAGCCCATCGTGAATCGGACGGTAGGACAGCCTGCCCGATGCCCCGGACAGCCCGAGCGCCGTGCCATCCTCAAGGAACCGGCCTCCCGTCTCTGCGGCGACCGCGCGAAGAGTCGCCGCGTCGGCGCCGGTTCGCCGATACTCCTCGGAGTACGCAACAGAGATGGGCACCCGCGCGATCCGTTCTCCCGTTCGATCGGCAACCCGGAGGGCGTAGCTGCCCTCCGCGGCGACGGGGAGGATCCCTTCGTAGGAGCCCACATTCGTCTGCAGGAGGGGGACGGCCGCGCCGTCAGGAACAAGCGCAGCCTCGAGGTCGAGGAAGTTGGCGAGGGTTCCATCCACCTCTCGGGCCTCGACCCGGACTTGGATGCCGGCTCTCCCGACGGTGGCAAACAGCCGCAGGCCATGGGGAATCCACGTCTCCGCCTCCACGGCATCGAGCAGGGTCTCGAGGAAGAGAGGGGCGCGGCTCCACGAGAGCCAACTCCCCGACCACGCACCGGCTAGATCGGTATTGAGGACACCGACCCGCCCCAGGCCTAGGCGCCAACGGGCAAAGAGAGGGTCGGCCGCCGAGAAGAGGAGGACCTCGGCCGTCGGACGAGGATAGGTGAGGGCATAGCCCTGGACCGGGGGAATCGCGGCGAGCTCCCCGCGCGCCAACGGCCCGGAGACTTGCGTCTCTTCGTCTACGAAGCGGCTTCGAAGGAGGCTCTTGGTCACCTCCATCGAGATCTGAGGGAGAGCGGCGAAGTCCGATGCGATGTACGCCGAGCCGTGTCCTGCGGCGGCCAGGCGCCCGAGCAGTTGCCGATTCGGCTCGTAGCCCACGGCAATGACGGAGAGGTGAATACCGGTCTCCGCCTCAAGCCGGGCGTAGAGGCTTTCCCAGTCGCGGGGTTCGTCGACCGCCCTGCCGTCGGAGATGACCAGGATGTGCTTGACGCGCGCCTGCACTGCTTTGATGGCGTCAAGTGCTTCGATGATCGGGGGATAGAGGTCGGTTCCTCCACTCGCGCGGAGCGTCCCGAGCCCCTCGTGAATCGATCGTCCATCGCCAACGGGCGCGACGCGGTGAATCCACTCGACATCCCAGTCAAAGGCGATGATCCCGACCCGTGCATCCGGCTCGAGGAGGTCAATGCTGGCGGCCGTCACGTCGCGGAGAGTGCTGATCTTCGCGGGGTCGTCCAGCATGCTTCCGGAGCTTCCCTTCATGCTTCCTGAGCGGTCGAGGACGTAGATCACGGCCAGGCTGGCCTGTTCCGCATGCTGCGGGATCGTGTAGGAGACTGGGAGGAGATCCTCCATCCCGTCTCCCCGCACCCCGCGGAGTTCGGTCTCCCCCTCCGCAACGAGGAGGCCCCCACCCAGATCGGCGACGAAGGAATGGAGCGTTTCGATCTCCTCGGCTTGGAGCCTGTCAAAGGGGAACCCCGTCACGATGACCGTGCGGTACTTCGCGAGCTCTTCGAGGGGCGGGACGGATGAACTCACGTCGAAGGCCCTATTCGATGCCGCGAGGAGAGCCATGAGAGCATCTGCAGATGTTTCGTCAGAGACGAGGAGAAGCGGAGCCGGATCCCCCGCCTCGGCAAAGGCCGAGAGACAGTCGTTCTCTGCAATCGGGTCTCCTTGGCGTCTGACGACGGCGAGGTACGTGGCAGAGCCGGCCTGGGTGAGTGTATCGACAATCTGAAAGCTGCTCCGATCCTTGTCCTCTAGGCTGACAGGCTGGGAGGAGATGAGTTCACCGTTTCGGTACAGGGCGAGGACGGCGACTCCGGCCGAGACGGCCTCCACGTCGATCGTCACTCTGAACGGCCGACCTACCACGAGGCGAGCCGGGACCTCGAGGCTCGCCAGTGCGACATCCTCTGGTGCCGCCCGGCCGAGAGGCAGCGTCGAGATGGGCACCTTCGCTGAGACGGACGCCAGTACGGCACCCGCAAGGCCGTCCGTCACGCGGCCGTCGCTCGCGAGAACGATCTGCCCCACGCCCCCTTCGGGGACTGCATCGAGGGCAAGGCGGACAGCGGAGGCAAGATCCGTACGCGTTCCCAACTCGCCTTGGCCCGGGAGACTCGCCCATGGGATCGCCGCGTCAGAGACGGGAGACATCACGGCCGCACGCGACGCGAATGCGACCACCCCGAATCGCCAGGTGGGGTTCGCCGCACGGAGGGAGGCTACGGCGGCTTCCACTTCTCTGTCGGCCGTGGCAGCGACGACGCTGGGGGACCGATCGAGGAGGATCCAGGCACTCTCCCTGCGGTCCGCGTCGCGCCACTCAGGTCCTGAGAGGGCAATGATGAGCGCGAACGCGGCCAGAGCCGGCAGAGCAAGTTCGCGGAGACGCGCACGGCTGAGGACGATCAGGACGGCGAGTGCAGGAAGCGCCGCGAAGGCAAGTGGAGCCGCGAATCGGATCACAGGCGCCACCTGAGCAGTTCCGGACGGTGATAGGCAACGCCCTCGGCGACCAGGAGAAGCAGACCGAGGGCCGCAGCGATTCGCCACACGGACCGGAGGCTCGTCTCGAACGCGCCGGCGGACACATCGTCCTGCACGGCCGGCTCCGCACGAGCCGAGGCGCGCGGCGACTCGCTCCAGTCGACGTTCACGGCAATCGGGTACGTGCCTGAGGACGTAGCGAGCTCGTAGATCCCCGGCGCCTTCGCCACAAACCCGAACGACGTGGCATCGACGCTCATCTCACGACCGGAGGGATCCGTCAGACGTTGTGGGAGGCCGTAGGGAGCAAACTCGATCGCCGTGCCCGCGACGACCGCTTGGGGGGGAGCCGACAAGGTCGCGAGAGAGAGCCAGTAGAGGATGTTTCTCACTAGGACTGGGAAATCAACGGTCAGCGGGAGATTCGTCTTGACGGGATCGGGAGCGAGAAGGATGACGCGCCGCTCCGGCAGCTCGGCCCGCCAGAGCACGGGCTCTCCCTCGACGAAGAGCACACCGACCCCCGGCGAGAGTTCGCGGACTTCCGGAGATCGCGGGACGACGAAGCTCTGCGGGTCGACGTCCTTGAGAACGGGATCCTCCACGACACCTGCCATGACAAGTCCTGCGCCTCGCTCCCGATCCTCCCCCACCTCGACAACGCCGGGGAGCGAGCTGTGGACCAAGAAGACACTCCCCTGCACGTCTTCCGGAAGCGTGACGCCGTACGCCACAGTGATGTCGGCGGCCGTCGGATCGGAGTCTTCGAGGAAGCGCACCGTGCCGACAGACGTCAGCGCGGCTCGGACGTAGCGGTCAAGTTCCCCGAGGCTTCGCACACGCCACTCCAGTCGGCGGGCAAGGCTGAACACGCGCGAGTCATCGCCCGGGAACGCATCCAGGCCGTCGATCGCCACGCGGAAGACAGGTCCGAGGGACATCGGAAACGGAAGGATGTACGACTGTTCCTCCCCGGGCGAGAGCAGAGCGGAGAGCAGCGCGCTCGCCGCCTCATCGCTCACGCGGATGCCGACCTCGCGATACGAGGATGTGTCGTTGCGCACGCGCACGAACGCGATCGAGCCTGTGCCTCGCGGATCCTCGCGAACTCCGAACGCAGTGACTGCGACGTTCTCCCCGGGGGCGAAGGTCATAATGTCCAGGCCGGGTAGAGAGAAGGTGCACGGGTGATCGGTGAGAAGGACGACGCGCTCGAAGGCGCCGCCCTGGCTCGCCAAGAGCCCTCGGAGGTCCTCTTCCGACCCGTCGGCGAACCAGGTTGGACTCCACGCGGCGATGGCTCGCCGTGCCGGCGCGGAGTCCGAGGACAGCGGAGCGAGAACGCGCGACGAGGCGGAGAGCTCGAAGACCGCGACAGGTGTCGCGGGGTACCGATCGAGAAGGTCAAGCGCCTCTGCTCGAACGAGGTCTGCGGCCGCACTGCCGTTTGCGCTCTGCCCGCGGATGCTGGCGCTCCCGTCCAGAACGATGGCCAGACTGGCCAAAGAGGGTCTCTGCGTAACCAGCGCAGGGCCCGAGAGGGCGAGGACGAGCGCAGCAAGCACAAGAAGCTGCAGGAGGACGAGCAGGCTCCACCGCACGCGGATGCGGGCGGCGCGGACACGGGGATCGCTGGGCAGCCGCTCCCAGAGAGACATGTACGCAACCTCATGGCGTTCGCGACGGGTATGCAGGAAGTGAAGAACAACGATCCAGCCCGCCAAGGCCAAGAGAAGGAGGTAGCCGGAGCTCTCGAGAATCACTGCAGAATGCCTCCTGCGCGCAACTTCTCGTGGATGAGAACCTCCAGGGGAACGTCCGTCGGCGCCAGGATGTGCGGCGTGCGATGATCGGAGAGGTATCGACGTAGTTTTTCGAGGTGGGCGGTCAGGCGCAGCTCGTACAGAGCGAGCGTCTCGCGCCCAACCGTGAGGGGGATCTCTCGGCCCGTCTCCGCCTCAACAAGCACGACACCCCCCTCGAACGCCGGCCGCAGCTCGGTCGGGGCAAGGATCTGAATGACCACGACCTCGTCCCCGCGATGGAAGAGGCGGGCGAGACCCTCCTCGTAGCCGGCATCGGATAGGAAGTCGGAAAGAACGAAGACAAGGCCGCTCTCGCGGCTCGTTGCGACGAACTCCGTGAGAGCGCGGTCGATGGACGTCTTGCCCACGGGAGCCATCTGTTCGAGCGCGCGGACCACGTGAGCCATCTGTCCCATCCCGTGGCGGGGGAGGACGGTGCGAAGAAGCCGATCGCTGAACGGAACAAGACCCACGCGGTCCTGTCCCTGCAACGCGATGTAGGCGAGTGCAACGGCCAGACGTGCCGCGTAGCGTGCTTTGGGCGGCTCCCCCAGACGCATCGACGCCGAGAGGTCGACGAGAAGGTAGATCGGAAGGTCCGTTTCATGCACGAACGACTTCACGAGAACGCGGCCAAGACGTCCGTAGACGTTCCAGTCGATGTGCCGATAGTCGTCACCCGGCGAGTAGTTCCGGTAGTCGGCGAATTCCACGCCCACACCAAGGCGAGGCGAGGAGTGACGGCCCGCCAGCTTGCCCTTCCGGCGACCCTTGATCATCACTTTGAGGTTCGCGAGGCGCCCCAGGAAGGCTTCGTCGATGAGAGGTTCCATCACAGGACCGGCGTCTCCCTCCACACTTGTTCGAGGAGAGACGGCACGCTGACGCCCTCGGCCTCCCCGCGGAAGTTGAGGATCACTCGGTGAACCAGAGCAGGACGGAACACCGCTTCGATGTCCGCCTTCCTGACGTTCGGTTCTCCGGCGAGCAGGGCATGCGCCTTGGCGCCAAGGATGAGAGCGATGGCCGCTCTCGGGCTGGCTCCATACTCGACGAACGACCGAACGTCGTTCGTCGAGTGCTCGTACTCGGGATGTGTTGCCGCAACCAGCCGCGCGACGTACTCCCTGAGGGGGCGCGCGATGGGGATCTCGCGTGCCACGACTTGGGCGGAGAGGACTTCCTCGGCCGACGCGACAGGCTTGGGCAGTCGCTGTCCTACGTGTTCGGTGTTCCGTTCCGTGATGGCCACCAAATCTTCTACCGAAGGGAAGTCGACGCCAACCTTGAGGAGGAAGCGATCGACCTGCGCCTCGGGAAGCGGGTACGTCCCCTCCATTTCGATGGGGTTCTGCGTAGCGAGGACCATGAACGGCGGGTCCAGAGGGTATGTCGTCTTGCCGACCGTGACGGTCTGCTCCTCCATCGCCTCGAGCAACGCCGACTGCGTCTTGGGCGTGGCGCGGTTGATCTCGTCGGCCAGGACCACGTTGGCGAAGATCGGGCCTTGCGCGTAGGTGAAGCGGCGCTGCCCGCCGTCCTCGGACAGGATGTTCGTCCCTAGAATGTCGGCGGGCATGAGGTCGGGAGTGAATTGGATGCGTGAAAAACGTAATCCGAGGGCGCTCGCAAGGGCACGCACCAGCAGGGTCTTGCCCAGTCCCGGCACGCCCTCCAGGAGAAGGTGACCGCGACAGAGGAGCGCGATCAGCGTTGCCTCCAGGGCCACCGTCTGACCCACGATGCTCTCGTCGATCGCCCCGCGAAGGCGTTCCATCAGGGCGCTGGCCTGGTCCAGATCTCGCTCGCTCATCATGGCTCTCCTTGAGTGATCGTCTCGAAGTACGTGCGCACGAGGTCCTGCAGCTGCGGTGCAAGGGCACGCGTCTCAAACAGCGACTGTAGGGTCTCGACGTCCAGTGCGAGAGCAACGGGAGACCCGTTCGGTTCGTCGGACGGCGGCTCAAATGGCAGCCCCTTCGTCATGAAACGCCGCACATCTCCGCTCGCGCCCCATTCGCTCAGGAGTTGCTCCGGAACGAGCCCCGGAGCCTGCAGAGAAGCCGCTTCGTCACTCCCGCTCCTCCTGGGGCCGGCTCCGTGTCCGCCGGAGGATGCCGAGGAGGCTCCCTCTGCTCCCGCTGCCTCGGGGTTCGCCCCGGCCTCCGCCTCGTCTCCCGCGGCGTCGCGGTCGCCGTTACCGGACGCCGTCCCCTGGGGAAGCTCGTCCTCAGCCTCGCTCGCACCCTGCCGCCCATCGCCGTTCGGCTCTCCGGGAACCGCGCCGAGGAACATCTCCTCCTCGGTCGAGTCCCCTCCGCTGAGGAGTCCTTGGGCCTTTGCGATCTGCTCCTTGACCGCATCCCCCGTCTCCCCTGCGAGGATGGCCAGGAGCGCCTCCCGAAGGGCCGAGTCCGGCAGGCCCTCTGCGAGATCGCGGAGATCGCTCCGTTCCTGCTCCGTCAAGCCGAAGTCCTGCGGTGCGCGTTCTTGGCTCCGCCTCGCAATCTCTGTCAGGAGGCTGGAGAGCCCTTCGCTCGATCCACCGCCCGTCCGGCGTTCATCCTTCATGGCGTCCTCCGTTGGACCCACAAGGCCGCGCGACGGACGCGTCGGAAGGAGTTCGGCAAGCACGTCAACCAACGGCTCCGCCATCTCACCTTGTTCCGGAGTCAAGACATCCGCGGCGGAACCCGCCGGCTCGCCCGGCCGAGCGGGCGGACTCGCCTCGCTCGTCTTCCGAGTCTGGGGCGCTTCCCGGGAGGCGACGCCAGTGGATGGACTGGCAGGCCCTGGAGCCGTAGCGACCGTTGCAGAAAGGGCGAGGACAAGGGCTGCGCCCAGGGCGGCGCTTCCTGTTACCCACGGAAGGATCTCGGCGCGACCCGCGCGGACCGCACGGCCCCACGCCGGTGGGCTTTGCGTCAGTCTCTCCTCGATCCGCCTCTGCAGGAACGGAGAGGCGTCGCGCAGTCTGAGCTCGTGCAGCGAGCTCAGGCGCTCCCCCGTGCCCAGCGCAAGATCCACGAACAGGAGGAGACGCGGGAGATTGAACCTGCGGGCGGGCCCGATCACGAACCCCGCCATGGCGGCGAGCCCGGCGACGAGCATCACTCCCACGCAGATGGCGAGTCCCGGGCGAATGGCAGAGCAACGCGCGGCCACGGAAGCGGCAAGGGCAATGCTCGCAGCCGACACGAAGGCAATCCCCGCCGACCGAAGCCCCTGCAGAGCCCTGTACCGACGTGCGATGGCCCTTTCGAGCGCGCTCAGTCTATCCACGGGTCGGACCTCGCAGCCAAGAGGCAAGAAGGAAGAGCACCGCGAGGAGAGCGGCGGGGGCAGCCAATGCAAAGAGGGCCTGGGCGGGGGTTGCACCGTCCACGAGGAGCCGAGCAGCGCCTAGGGGGGAAAGGATCGGGATTCCCACGAAGGGAGCAAACGCGACGCCGAGGAAGAGGGCGTACCCCGTGAACGGGCGCGACGCAGCGCTGGCCGGCTCCTCGACGAGCCGATTGAGCACCGCGCAGAGAAGTGAGGTGAGCGTCGCGAGAAGGATCGTGAGAGCCAGGCCCGCATCCCGTCCAGGGAGGAGAGCGCGAGAGAACACGAGATACGGAAGGCAGCAGAGCTGTCCCAGGAGAACCCGCAACGCAAGCCTCAGGATAGCGCTCCATCCTCGTTCTCCTCGTTCGGAGCTGGCCGATCCGAGCCTGAGTCCGAAGAACCCCAGGCAAAGGACGTACGAGTCGAGGAACACCCGCGTCATGTCAAGCCCGACAGTGCGGGTGAAGTGCTGCACGTACGCGAGATCCCGAACCACGCGGGCACCTGGGACGGAGAGCACGAGAGCTATCCCGCAGAAGAAGACGAGACCGAAGTAGGGCGTCCAGCTGTCGCGATCGATGAGCGCGGGGGACCTAGTCACGCTCAGCCTCCACGAGATAGAGGGTCACATCCCTCGATCGTATCCGCGTCCCTGTTCCCGCCGACATCGCCGTCGTCATCTCCCCCGCAACGAGCCAAGCTCCCTGCTCGAGCGGCAGCATGCGCCTTGCCGCATCGAGAAGCTGCTCCACCACGCGGTCGTTGGCACCCCGAGCGTTCGAGTCCCGGCGCACCGGGCTCCCAAGTCCCAGCACCGAGCCGTCCGTCACGAGCGGCGACAGCGTGAAGACCTCGCCGTCCAGGAGGAGACGCGCATGGGTCATGCTGACGGGGAAGCTGCCCGTCACGAGCAGCTCGCGTTCGTGCGTGAGTCTGGCCTGGGCGAGCGCGGGCTCATCCCGCTGCATAGAAAGCAGACGGCGCGCGCCCGGCTCCAACTCGATCCACGCCGCTCCGCCGATGACGGACACGCTGTAGGCTCCGCTCCAAGCGCCCGGCGGAAGGACTTCGTAGGCTGTTCCACCCGCCTGCACCGGGACCTTTACGGGCTTTCGCGCTGCCGATACGGATGCGGAACACGTCACGGACAAGCCCAGCGAGCGGCCGACCTTCAGCCTGACGTTCGTCTGGTAGACATCGCTGACGGTACGCGGCACAGCGTACAGGTACGAAGACACGGCTAGGAGTCCGAAGACGCCGACCAGGACCGCGAGTGACGGTTTCCGGTTCCGCCGCGCGGCAAGCGCCGGCACGGCGATGAGACAGAGCCCCACCAGGACGAGGGCAGCCCGCATGTCGGGACGATCCACCGGCTGCAGATCCAACAGGTCGGACGCGATCCCGACAAGGGACAAGGATCGCGCGGAGGGGACGAGCCCTCGGATTTCTTGCAGCTCCTCGCGATCCAGACTCGTGGCGTCCGTGCTCACGAGAGTCACCGTCCCGCCTCCGTAGTGCCTGGAGACAATCCAAGGGGCTCCTCCCTTCGACGCCAGCACGGTGCCGCCCGTTCGAAGCGCGCCCGTGAGAGTCGATGCCCCGTCGTCGCTCGCCGTCACCTCGGGGTCTCCGATGGGGAGGAGTTCCCGCAGGCGCGGCGAATCGATAAGGAAGAAGTCGGCCCCCGTGAAGACGACCAGTGAGCCCCCGGAGAGAACCCAGCGCGCGAGCGCATCCCATTGGCCGGCGTTCAATTCGCCGCGCGTCTGCCCAATCCACACGCTCTCAGCAGAGCCGTAGCCCACCCCATCCCGCGGCAGGTCGGCCGGAGAAAGAACGACGAACGGGTCGGGCAACCGAGTCGGGAAGTCCCCAACCCCAACAGGGAAGGGGCCTTCCTCCGACAGAGAGCGAAGCTCGACCTCCTTCTGCGCCACGACCTGCCCGTCGGCCGAGAGGAACTCGACGCGGAGGGGAAGGGCAACATCATAAATGAAGACGATCTCCTCGCAGCCGTCGGCCTCCGACGGCACGATCGGAACTTCATAGCAGATCGCCGCTCCGGCGAGCCACGCATTGCCGGCGTTCTGAACCACCCGGAGGCGAGCGACGTTGCCCGGAAGGGAGCCGCGCGCCACACGGAGTGGAGCCGGGAAACCCGTCACAACCCGGCCGCCAAGCCCGATCGTCACGTCAGCGACATCGGCTCCGTCGACTCCTCCGGTAAGTCCCAGCGCAATCAAGAGACCCGCCAGGGAAACAAGCCTATGCCGTCTTGTCATCGGGTACAGCTTCCTTAGGGCCTCCAAGAGAGCAAGAGCGCATGGCGCGCATCTTCGATGCACTCTGACTGCCGCCTGCCGCCACGCCACAGCCCGACTCTATCGCGGAGGTCCGGCCCGGTCAACGATCCGTGCGAGACGCGCCAGCGGTCCATCGATCTCCCCTTCCCGTGCACGATCTTCGCTCCAAGCGTCTCGGCCCCGTCTCGTCGCGGAGCCCGCCGCAGCGCAAGCCACGAGGCGCCTGCCGCTCCTCGCTGTGGCTCGCCATCGGCAGCGGCCTTTCTCGGCACACAGGCAGAGGTCGACCCACCCGAGGCCGCCGCGCTCAGGTCTCTCTGGGCCTTCCTCATCCGACCTCGTCGACCGCAAGGACCTACGCGGGCTGGATCTCGACACGACGTGCCGCCTGCTGGTCGAACGCCGGGCCCGCGGGGCACTCCTCGGCGGTTCTTCATTGCTCCCGTCTCGTGTTCTGGTGCAACTCGAGGGAGAGGCTTCCCCGCGCTCGTCGCTCTCAGGAACCGACACAGCGTGCGCATCACCGACCCGCGAAGGAATACGGCCTGAGGACACGGGGGACGTTGCCAGCAACCCCACGAAGGGGAACCGGTCACGAAGCTCCTCGCGTCCACGCCAAGGCAGCAACTCTGACAGAACGGGTGCCACAGCCGCTGCCGAATCGCTCGGTGCGGCGCGCTCGACGCTCTGCGTCTGGCTTGAGGCGACGGGCGCAGAGCTGAGGGGTTACCTCGAAGCGGCGCAGGGACGCTGCAGGCTCGCCTGCACGGCGGCGCGCACGCGGCAGGCAGCGAAGCGCCGCGGCCTTTTCCGTGCCGTCAGGGCCTTCAGGGCCTTCAGGCCTCAGCGAATCGCCTGGCGGTCGCTCCCTGCGACCAGGGGCGGTTTTGACACGCGCGCTTGGCCTTCTGTACTCTGCTCGCGCACGCCGCTCATGCCCGCATCCCAGGTTCTCGCCGCACTGCACGAAGGCTCAGGAACGCGCGGAGGTGGTTCCGGTGAAGCGAGTCGCAACATCTCTCTTGCTGGTCGTCCTCTTCTCTCTGCTCTCCTTCGCACAGGAGGCAGTCAACTTCGGGACGGTGCCCGTGGGCGCATCCGTGCCCGGAGCCTACACCTTTCGTAACACGGGGCTTACAAGCTGCACCCTGGAAGCGATCGGATTCGGCGAGGAGCTGTACCCGGGTGCCGGGCCGTTCACTCTCGTGCCGCCGGACCTCCCCTACCTGCTCCCGGGCGGCGGGGTCGTCCAGTGGACAGTGATCTTCGCTCCGGTGTCTGCGGGATCGTTCGCGGAAACGATGTTCGTCCGTGTGCGCTACGGGTTGTTCAGGACAACGTACTCCGTGCAGGTTGCCGGGGCGGCCTCCGGAGCGTCAGCCACGTCTGATCTTGCTCTAGGCTCCGCGCAGATTCCGAGCGCGGGATGCCCGTGCTCGGCCGACCTCGCGGGGCTTGTTTCGAACCTCGCAGCCTTGTCCACGGTGGTGCAGGGGCAGATCGCGCCCGCCCTCCGAGCCGCGCAGATCTCGCTTGCCGAACTTGAGGCCGCGACCGCCGCACAACCTCAGGATTCCCTTCCCTCCTACGGCCCCTTCCCAGCACAAGGGGGGCAGCGCTTCGCGGACCTTATCGCGGCGCAGAAGGCACTCCTGGGACAGGCGGCCATTGTCCTGCCCGCGATCGATCCAGAGGACGCCACCCTGCAGGCGCTGCTTGACAGTGGAGCGCGCGCGGCCGTGGCTGTCCTTCCGGAGCTCGACCAGCTGGCAAGTCTCGTCGCCCAGCTCCCCGCGGATCAGCGATCGCTATTCGATACGTACATTCCGGATGCTGCGATCCAGTACGTCAACGCCACGACGACGGTCGTCGCCAACCCGTTCACCCATCCCAAGCTGGCCGCGCTTCTGGCGAGCTCCGGCACAGGCGTCATCGGGAAGATCTGGGACAAGGTGAGGATCTGGATTGGGAGGATCCCCGGAGTCGGCGATGTTCTGGACGGGCTCGTGCAGGACATCGACGCCCTCACCGAGTCTGCGGAGGATCCTCTGCAGACAGCAAGTTACCTCTTCTTGTACGAGCTGGAGCTGAAGGTCGACGCCGTGATCCGAGGGCTCTTCGGCATTGACATCCCGCCCAACGCGACAGAGGCAGAGCTGGCAGCCCGCCTGAGAGAGATCCCAAGCGAGTCCATCGTGTCTCGCCTCGGGCGAATGGAGGATGCGGAGCGTGCACTGAGTGACGACGTGGAGGAGATCTCCGAGCGCACAGCGGATCTGGAAGACATCGCACGGCGAACCGAGGCCGAACTCACCACGATGGAACGGAAGATCTGCTGCTTTATCGTCGGCATGAACCGGTTTGCTGAGGAGTTGGGCGACGCGCTGTACGGCAACCGCGCAGCGTTCTCCGACTTCGTCCCCACGATGTGTCGAGGTGTCACGCCGGCAGAGTGCTTCGGGTACACGACAGAGGTGCTTGCCGCCGAACCCATTCGGAAGCCCATCAAGCCGGAGATCGAGGGTCTCGAGAGCGACATGCGTGTCGTTCGGGAGACACTGGACCGCATCCTGAACGAGTTGGAGCGGCTCCGGTCGCT
Source organism: uncultured Thermotogae bacterium (assembly GCA_964447445.1). GTDB lineage: Bacteria > Bipolaricaulota > Bipolaricaulia > UBA7950 > UBA9294 > CAIOGO01. The sequence continues at coordinate 3,755 of CAYUSW010000082.1, read as the reverse complement.
GACCGTAACGCCGACGTTCCCCGTGGAGACGCCGCCCGTCACTCCCCCTGCAACAACGATCACGCTTCCAGAGGAGGCTTCAGCCAGCCTTGCGCTGACGAAGAAGATCTACGTCTACGAGGAGGGGACGTTCTCAGCCCGCGACGGCGCGGACACTCGGGAAGTCGTCATCGAGACGGCAGCGTTTGATGTCTCAGGCTGGCTTGATCTGTCGGAGTTGCGGGCCGGCGACGCAGTAACCGTTGCCGTCTGGGTTCGCGTGGATGGGAGGGAGCGGCGCTTTTCGAGCACTCAATTCCAGGGTGGACCCGACAGCCGCTTGCTGTACTTCCGCGAGTTCGTCGGCGAGAGCGAGCTCGTAGGGACGTGGGTCAAAGTGATGTTGGCGCAACCCACGTCGGCCGACAGCTTTTCGACAGCGATCCCCATCGGCTACCAGTTCGTCGTCGAGTCACAGAACTGAGATCGCGGAGGGAAGACGAGGGGAACCAGGGCCGCTCCATCGCCCGTGAGCCGCGGCCCGGTATGCTCAGTGCCACGCTGATGTCCGCCATCCGTGAGCGTGCGGAGGACGCCGGCATGGGCCGAGGCGGCATCGCGGCGGATCAGCCAGAGGCTTGATGGCGTTCGAGGAGAAGGCGCACTCCCCGGTATGTCTCGCTTTCCCGCGCCTGCGTACGCCCGGGAAGATGCGAAGCCGACATGCCGCGGAGGCAAGCGAGTCAAGCGGAATCGAGAATCCTGGCGATGGCGTTTCCCCTGCGCGTAGAACCTATCGAGCGCTCCGCCCAGAATCTCCAGCCTGGATAGGGCGGCCCGCAGCTCGGATAGACAGAGTCATCCCCAGGCGCTAAGAGCTGCGTCTGCGGTAGTCGCACTCGAGGTAGGCTGCGATGTCGGCCGGGTCGTCACCAGCCTCCGCAATCACGCGTTGGATGGGCATGGGTTCGCCGAACGTGATCCGCACTGGATGACGGAACCGCCTTCTGCCCATCCAGGTCGCCAGGGGATTGCGCGACAGGAGCTGGAAGATGCCGGTCGTGGAGTCCCCCTTGATGTCCCATGGGACGAGATACATGGGGCCAAGGCGCATGTCGCGCGCGAGGTCCGCCGCAAGGTTGCCCAACCCCAGCCGCCACGGTTCGCGCCGGTTTCGTGACTCCGGCACGATGAGAAGGGCGCCACCCTGTCGAACGTGCTCGGCTGCTTGCCTCAAGGATTCGAGATTCAGTTGTCTCGCTACATCGCGCCCCGAATCTCCCGCCGACTTGCCCGCGATCCACCCCATGGCGCGGGGAACGAGACCCTTGCTGCTCGCACGCCTCATGGTGACCGGCGCAGCGGGATAGACGGGGAACGAGCACCCGGCGATGTTCGGACCCAGCTTGGCGATGTAGCTTGCAGCAATCATCTTGAGATCAGGACGATCGACCGCAGCGGCGAGCAAGATAGGCGTGAGGATCGACCCGTGCGTGCCGTAGAAGACGATCGCACCCGCGCGGATCTCGGACTCGCCCTGTGATGGCATCTGAACTTCCCAGAGAACCGGCGGCCGAGCAAGGACTTCTTGGGAGGCGCCGTGGACACCCAGCTCGCCCACGAGGCGTTCGAGGTCGCTTGTGATCGCGAGAAGAGGCGCAATCGGCAGGAAGAGCCTCACGAGACGGAAGAGACAGCGATAGCGCCGGCTGTCCTGCAGATAGGCCAAGTGCGCCTCATGCAAGGGTTTGATTCCGCCGGCGTCGAACGAGCTACTCAGTTCGCGGAGGATCTGACGGAGAGACCGCGGAAGAGCGGAGTGCTGCGCGGTACCGTCCTTGCTGTCTAGAGGCCACGGAAGTCGGTCGCCCATCTTATGGGGCATTCTATCTGCGCGGCGCACAGGCGCAAAGAGTGCTCAAACACCGTACGCGGGCCGACGCGACATCCGGTGCATGGCGAACGACGGCAGCAGAGTGGAAGCGCGAAGCCACGCCAGTCGTGAACCCCACGCCCTCGCTGCGGCGCACCCCGTGCTCCCCGTCGCGCGCCCTAAGACTCGACTTCGCTCGGCAGCAGTGGGCTGAGGAGGGATTCGCTGCCGCACAGGAAGGTGCCATCGGCCTGCATCACTGTCCAGAGGAGCGTCTTGCGCTCCTAGGTTCCTTACGTTACCATTCATTCATCTTTGGAACCTGCAGCGACGGAGGACCATGGCTGAGAGAGTCTTTGCACTAACCCCCGAGCAGGCGCTCCTCGTGTTGACGCGCTTGAGACAGACCGGAACTCCGCGCGACGTCGCGCTGTGGGCCCTGGGAATCGGCACAGGGCTCCGCATCGGCGAGCTCTTGAGACTCCGCACATGCGATTTTCTTACATCAGATCGGCATATCAGCCCGCAGCTCGCAGTCCGCGCGACCAAGACAAAAGGAGAGCGACGCGTGCAGCTCATCCCCCTCGTGCGCGAGGCGGTCGAGATCTACCTCCCCGAGCTGAGGCGAACTGAACTCCTGTTCCCGATCACCCGGCAGCACGCGCGCCGTCTCGTCAAGGACTGGTGTGAGGCAGCCAGCATCGGCGGACAGTTCGGCACTCACTCGATGCGAAAGACCTTCGCAACCATCGCGTACGACAGCTCCGGCGGCGATGCGGCCCTGACAGCTCGGGTGACCGGACACAGCAACCCCACTCAGCTCATGACGTACATCGGCCGGACGTCAGCGACCGAGCAGAGTGTTTGGGACGGCGTGTGCGAGGCGCTCGCCGTGCAAAACGCCTGACGAACCTGGCTTCTCCACAACAGAGGCCACGTGAGGAGGGAGCATGAACTGGGACCCTGTTACGACCTTCAACCTTGTGCTCAGCACAGCGATCTTCGCACTCGCTATCGTCGGGTGGGCGAGGGTGAGGAACGCGCTTGCCCTATTCATCGGCGTTGCCTTCGGCCTCTTCGCCCTCTCGCACCTGGCGACGATTCTTCGATGGAGCGAGTCCCTTGAGGCACTGCTCATCATCTTCCGCGCCGTCGGATACCTCTTCGTGATCGCCGCGGTGTACAAGGTCGCCTTCCCGAAGAAGAAAGCGGACTACTAGGCCCAGCGCGACTTCGACGCACAGCTACGCCTCTGCGAGGTCCTGGAAGCGTGGTCCCGATAGCGTCGCGTCTAGGGAGCCGAGCGACGCCGGATGAAGCCCTCGCCCTGGGGACCGAAGATCGGACCGGGATTCGTGGCCACACGCGCTTCGCGGAGGAAGAACTCGTACGGGTCGCCGGGCAACTCCGCGCCGCGGCAGTCGAGCCACGCGAGGTACGTCGCCTCGGTCGGGCTCGCGACGATCTCCGGCATCTCGCTCGCGACGAAGTCGCGGACGAAATCGCGGTTCCTCTCGATGTACGAGAAGACCTCGCTGAACCACTCCTCCCCGTCGCGGTACGCAGCGAGCATCCCCGTGAACCCGAAGATGCTGACGCTCGGGACAAGGCCGCGCTTCGCCTGGACAACCTTCTCGCGCAGCTCCTTGTTCGGGATGATCGCGACGGCCGAGTGAAGCCCGGCGATGTTGAACGACTTCGACGGCGCGATCAGCGTCACCGTCTGCGCCTCGATCTCCGGCCCGAGCGACGCGATCGGCACGTGCCGCGCGCCGTCGTAGACGAAGTCGCCGTGGATCTCGTCGGAGCAGACCGTGATGCGATGGCGAATGCAGAGGTCCGCGAGTTCGGTGAGCTCCTGCTCGGAGTAGTTTCGCCCCACCGGATTGTGCGGGTTGCAGAG